>JAFRMB010000170.1 GCA_017430945.1 Clostridia bacterium
ATGATATTTGCAATTCCACTTCGTATGTGCTAAACTATTGTTGTCCTTCATGGACTCTCCTCCTTCGTTTCTTGACTCGGTTGGCAGACCTGTTGTCATTTTACGAAGGAGGTCCCTTTTTGTCCATAGCTTAAGCTTTTTTGCCCATCAGCATAGCTGGTGGTTCTCTGTTTTACAAAAGAGATCCCCCGGCATCGTGTGCGCGTTGCCGGGGGATCCCCTCTGTACAGGATCGGTGTATGTGGATATCGGGGCCTTCTGCGTCATCTTCGATCAGCGCTGATGCGACCTCAAAGCTCTCCCCTTTGTCGGGTGTCAATCGTCGAACCCAATGCTGTCATTCATCTTCACAGTCGTTTGTGATATCGATCGCATTGGCCGCCGGATCGACCTCCATGACAAAATCGCCCTCCATGAACTCCTTGTAGGCACGATTCGCGATGATCCTTGTCTCAGCCAGATCGAAGCCACCACTAATAAGCGCACCAACGACGGGAATCATTTTGCCGATATTGATGATGCCCTTTTCGCCGAACTTGGTCAAAAGACGGAATCCCACCTTCTGATTGATCTTCGTCAGCGCCTTCCCCGGTATCTTTTTCACAAGTCCCGTCGTCAGTTTGGTCCCCAGTGTTACGCCTGCCTTTTTGATCACCTCGGCAACGCTGACACCAGCCAGACACGCGTAGGTCAGTGTCTGGACCACATCGCTTCTGGAATCGAGGCCTGCCATATAGGCCACGGCTGCAATCATTCTAATCTGAACGTACAGGACGCTTGTGACATTAGCGGGAAGCGTAACTGGCAAAACAATCATGCCTCCGAAACCGGTGAGGAAGCCGGAAGTCGTGCATTTTACCACAGCGGCGTCGAGCATTTTTCGTGCTGCTGCTTTTTCGTTCGGGCTGTGTTTCAAATAGTCCTCTGAAAAAGCATCTATGGGTTTGCTGACGCCGGGGATGCCGTCAATTGCCCTTGTGTAGATCGTTCCGAGCGCGATCATGATGTCTTCCTGATCCACCTTGCCATCCCCATTCAAGTCCGCCCACCGAGTCGATTGGTCTCCGACCTTTTTGACTACACCGCCGACAGTGGACCCAACGGTATTGGCCGCCCCGCTCACAGCGGAGCCGACACTGCTGGCCGCATCGCTGACGGCAGAGCCGACACTGTTGGCCGCCTCGCTCACAGCAGAGCCGACCGTATTGGCCACACCACTGACGGTTGATCCGACGCTGCTGGCTGCATCGCTGACAACAGTTCCAACGGTATTGGCAGCATCGCTGACAGTCGAACCGATCGTGTTGGCCACACCAGCCGCAGCCTTTTGTATGATCCCCAAAGCGCTCGTCAAACCCTTGTTTTTATCAGACATGGATCACCCTTCCCTTCATTGTTCGTCGTTCTCAGACTGCATATCGGCTGTTTGGATCAGAAAAAACTGTGGATCATCTGGAGAGGTTCGGCGGCTACATGTCGGCAGCCACGTCCTGAACCTTGAGCCAAGCAACGAATTGATGCTATTGGCGAAGCTCACCTGTACCCAATTCCTTTGCTCGCAAATGCTATATGGTGGTATGCGAGGGTTTCGTCATCCGTACCGGCGGGCATCGCTCGCCACAATTCATCCCGGGATGCCGCGCTGTTCTGACGCAGCGGCATGCCGCGCCATCCACGCCTTCACCGCTTCAACGGCCAGATCCAGGTGTCGGACGAAGCAGTGGCCCGCTTCCGGGATCCGGACGAGCTCGCCCTGCCTGTATCCTCCGGCGGTATCGATCCCCACCTGGACGGGCACGGCCTCGTCCGCGTCCCCGTGGACGACCAGGACGGGCCCGTCGTAGCGGCGGATCGCGTCATCCACGCGGATCGTCTGTGCGACCCGGAAATAGTTGCCGCCGAGTTCGGTGTCCCAGCACCGCACGCTGTCCGGGATGTGCTCGGGGTCGAAGCGCGCGTCCGCCAGCTCCCCGCTGCGGCAGTTATCCGGGATCATGGCGGCCGGGGCGAGCAGGATGAGCCCTTTGACGATGTCCCGCTCCATCGCGGCGGCCAGCATGGCCAGCAGGCCGCCCTGTGAATGGCCGCAGAGGTAGATGTCCTTCGCGAAGTCCAGGCTCCGCGCGTGATCGATCACCGCCAGGGCGTTGCTCATCCACTTGAACAGCGTGTGGTCTCTGAAGCGCCCGTCGCTCTCCCCGTGGCCGTACAGGTCCACGCGGAGCGTCGCAAGGCCCATCCCGTTCAGCGCCTGCGCGACCGAAACGAGCTGCCGCTCCTCCATGTGCCCCGTAAAGCCGTGGAAGATGATGACGACGCCCGTGGCGCCGTCCGGCGCGGCGAGCCTGGCGTGCAGGCGGATGCCGTCGTCCATGATGCAGAATCGCGTGTCCTTCATGGGTCCACCTCTATCACGTCGCCGATCGCAGCCCGGCCCGGTCCTGCGGCACGCGTCCCGGGTTGGCCTTGTCCGTGCGATGTTATTCGCCCGCCTGCACGGCGGTCAGAGCGATCGTGTTCACGATGTCCTGCACCGAGCAGCCCCGGGACAGGTCGTTGCAGGGCTTGGCGAGCCCCTGCAGCACCGCATAGCACTCCGCGCCTCCGATGCGCTGCGTCAGCTTATAGCCGATGTTGCCGGCCTGCAGGTCCGGGAATATCAGGACGTTCGCGCGCCCAGCGACGGGGCTTCCCGGCGCCTTCGACCTGCCGACCTCCGGCACCAGCGCGGCGTCCAGCTGCATCTCGCCGTCCAGGAGCAGTTCAGGCGCCATCTCATGCGCCAGCGCGGTCGCCTTCTGGACCTTGGCCACCAGCTCGTGCTTCGCGCTGCCCTTCGTGGAGAAGGACAGCATCGCCACCCGGGGCTCCTCGATCCCGCAAAGCACGTGTGCCGTTTCGGCGGCCGATATCGCGATCTGCGCCAGCTCTTCGGCCGTCGGACAGGGCACGACCACGCAGTCCGCGTAGACCAGCAGCCCGTCCTGCCCCAGGCTCCGGTTGGGGCAGTTCATCAGGAAGCTGGAGGATACCACGCTGATCCCGGGCTTGGTCTTGATGATCTGCAGCGCGGGACGCAGCATATCCCCGGTGGTGTGCACCGCCCCGGAGACCAGGCCGTCCGCATCGCCCAGCTTGACCATCAGCATGCCGTAGTACATGGGATCCGCGGTCAGGCGCGCGGCCTCCTCCCGGCTCAGCCCCTTCGCCTTGCGCAGTTCAAACAGCGCCTCGGCGTACGCGCCCGCCCTCGGGCTGTCAGACGGATCGACGATATCGATGCCCGCGAGGTCCGCGCCGCTTTTTTCCGCGACGGCGCCTATCTCC
Source organism: Clostridia bacterium (assembly GCA_017430945.1). The sequence continues at coordinate 3,328 of JAFRMB010000170.1, forward strand.
CCGCGGTCGCCCAGAAGCGTGACGCGGGCCAGCCCCTCGTCGCGCACGCGCACCGCGGCCTGAAGGGTGCGCGGTTCCGCGCCCTCCGGCAGCACGATGTGCTTCGCGTTCCTCCGTGCCTTTTCCCAGACGTATTCGATCATGCTCATGATGGTCCCCCTCCCTGTCGCATCCGGATCAGAATTCCACGCCTTCAAACCCCTGCCAGACCGGCTTGCCGGTATAGGTCATCGCGGTCGCCTGGCCGCGCAGCACCTTCAGCACCGACAGGGCCATCGCCTCCTGCTCCATTTCGCCGGGATAGACGTGGATCGGGGCGATCCATCCGCAGCGGCCGCGGATGCCCGCGGTGATGTCGTCAAAGCGCATCAGGCCGCCGGTGAGCAGTATGGCGTCCACCTTTCCGCACAGCACGGCGCTCATCTCGCCGATCATCTTGCAGATCTGGTAGATCATCGTGTTCCACACCAGCGTCGCCTTCCGGTCGCCCTTCTCGACCAGCGCGTGGATCGCGTCGGAATCCGCGGTGCCGAACAGACTGACGAACCCGCCGGCCCTCGAACACTTCAGCCGCACCTCGTCGATGGAGTGCGCCTCGATGTAGTCCAGCAGCGCGAGCACCGGCACGCTGCCGATCCGGGTCGGCGTGAACGCACCCTCGCCGTCCGCGCACATGTTGCCGTCGACCATGCGGCCGTGGTCGTGCGCGCTGACCGTGATGCCGCCGTCGATGTGGGCCACGATGAAGTTGCAGTCCTCATAGCGCCGGCCCATGGCCTCGGCATGCGCCTCCGCCACGGCCTTCTGGTTCAGCACGTGCGAATGGGAGACGCGATAGACGCCGCGGATGCCCGTCAGCCGGGCATAGTCGCAGTATTCGTCCACGTTGGTGGGATTGAGCGTGTAGGCGCTGCGATGGAAGGCCAGCGCAAATTTCCAGGCCAGCATGACGCCCAGCTTCGCGGGGTGCTCGCTGCCGCCGACCGCCGCCTCGGTGTCGTCGTACAGCTTCTGGTCGATCCGGGTCACGCCGCCCGGCTGGGTGCACGCGCTGCCGCCGCGGCCCACGAAGACGTCGATCGAGGCGGGGTCCACCTTCTCCTGCTTCAATATGTCCAGGATGACATCGTACCGGAAAGGCACCTGGTCGTTGACGTGGGGATACTGCAGCAGTATCGGGGCGTCGTGGAAGACGCTCCTTTCGAACAGCGACCTGTCATTTTCAAAAACGCTTATCTTTGTGGAGGTCGAGCCCGGGTTGATGACCAGCAGCCTGAAGATCTTTTCCATGTTTTCGCCTCGTCCTTTGAGCATTTGGATCGCTTTAGCGCGGTGTTATTCTACCATACAGGGGCCTTCGTTTCAAGTTTTGTTTTGGTTTCGACGCGGTGCTTCCGAAGCGCTTCCGGCGCCCGGTCCCGCACGGGATCCCGCCCGCGCGATGCTTCAGCGCCCGCTTTGATCCTCCCACGCCAGGTCCTCCAGGGCATCGGCGATCTTCTCCGCGGTCGGCGGGCATCCCATGACGCAGCGGCTCGCGCCCCTGCAGCACTTGCCGATCCCAAGGCCTTCAAACGTCTTTCCCTGAAACCCCTGTCCGATGCAGATATCCACGTCGCCGCCGCGGCCGGACACGTAGAGGGCGCGCACGAGGCTGGCAAAGCATGCGGAGCAGGCCCTGTCCTGTTTGACGCGCCTCGTCAGCCGCGCCACCTGGCCGGACGGCTTCGGATAGGACCTGACGGCAGAGGGCGCGTTCAGGTCGACGATGTCCTCCGGATCGAAGGCGGCGCATCCGCCCCCATACTGCTCCGCCAGGCCGATGTAGCCCACCTGCGCGGTGGACAGGCCCATCAGGCTCGCGCTGTAGGCGTCGACCTGCACGGCATCGGTGCCCAGGTACATGCGGTCGGTCTCCACGGGCGTGCCGCCCTCCTCGAAGCTCAGATCGCCGCAGATGCTGTCCACGATGATGAGCCCCGGCTTCAGAGCCGCGCCGAGCGCGGCGATGGGCCGCGTCAGCCCCATGGCATGGAACCGGCGCTTTTCCCGGTCCGGCAGGCAGCCCTTCAGGTTCTTGAGGGCGCACGTCATGACCGTCTGGCAATGCCCCTTCAGCACGGGCAGGTCCACCAGTAGCCCGGCGTCCAGCGCGCGGCAGCACACATCGATCCTGCCGACGGCGGTCTCCACGGCTCGCGCGCCGTCCTTTTTCAGGTCGTAAAAGGGGACGCCGTATTTTTTGCAGACGGCGTCGTAGCCTGCCCGGTGCATGGCCTGCATGGTCTCGGCGCCCACCCAGCTGCTTTCGATGACGCTGATGTCCTTCACGCCGTGGTCGCGGAAATACGCGATGGCTCCCGACAGCACGCCCGCGTGCGTCGTCGCGCCGCCCTCCGGCCGGTCCGCGATGACGAGGTTCGGCTTCAGCGCCACGCTGCCGCCGGCCGGCAGCCGCCGGATGGCATCGGAGGCCTCGAGCAGCCTGAGCGTCATGTCGTGCGCGTCGCTTCCGTATATCTGATAGATCTTTCCCATATCTTACACCTCGCCCTTGTCGGTCGCCGGTCCCGTGATATGGGGAGTATAGCACGGCGGACGGCCGGGCGTCAACTCGTCCCCGGCGCGGCGGCCGGCGCGCATAGCATCGATTTAACATGTTAAGGCATTGACACGCACGCGTCGACACGCTATAATAGCGAAAACCGATGAGAGAGAGCAAGTAGCTGTCGTCAATCCTCGAAGAGAGCCGCGGGCGGTGGGATCGCGGCAGGGGCGGCTGCAGTGAATGGACTCTCGAGGGCGAGCGGAAAACCTTCGGGTTGTGTATGCGAGACGGAGCGGGCACTTCGTTAACAACGGCCGGCATATGAAAGTATGCGCAGAGTGGGCGCGGATGACGCGTCAAGCCGGATGGCACCGCAGGTGTATCATACCTGTTCCAGCAAACGTCGCTGGAACGGGTTTTTTGTTTGAAAGGAGCGTGAGCTTTGTGAGCACGAAGATCGCCGTCATCGGCGCGGGCCACGTCGGATCCCACGTGGCGCGGGCGCTCGCCGCGGGGTGCGTCGCCGATGAGATCGTACTCATCGACGTGATCGCGGACAAGGCTGCAGCGCAGGCCGCGGACGTTTCCGACGCGCTGAGCTTTCCCGCCGCCGGGCCGATCGTGCGCGCGGGGGATCATGCCGAGTGCGCCGACGCGGACATCACGGTCGTCGCCATCGGCAAGCCCAGGGAACCGGGGCAAACCCGGCTCGACCTCCTGGGGGACTCCGTCCGCATGGCGCACGGGCTGGCGGGCCAGCTTCGTCCGAAGGGCGTCGGCGGGCTGCTCGTCAGCATCACCAACCCCTGCGACATCATCGCCGGATGCCTGAGACATCTGCTGGGCATGGACCGCTTCCGCGCGTTCGGCACGGGCACCCTGCTGGATACGGCGCGCCTGAGGCGCGTGCTCTCCGAGCAGACCGGCGTGCCGCGCGGGAGCATCGAAGCCTGCGTGCTGGGCGAGCACGGCGATTCCTCGATGATCCCCTTCTCGGCGCTGCGCATCGACGGACGGCCCGCGTCCGACGCGCCCGGCTTCGACCCCGCGCAGGCGCTGGCGCGCACCCACGCGATCGGCATGGACATCATCGAGGGCAAGGGCTCCACGGAATTCGGCATCGGCCAGGCGACCGCCTTCCTGTGCCGCGCCATCCTGACCGACGCGCACCTCACGCTTCCGCTCTCGGTGACGCTGGACGGCGAATACGGCCTGAGCGGCATCAACTGCGGCGCGCCCTGCGTCATCGGGCGCAACGGCATCGAGCGGATCGTGGAATTGACGATGACGGAAGATGAACGCAAAGCGCTGCTCGCCTCGGCGGCAGTTCTTGACAGGCACGCGCGCCTCGCGGACCAGATCCTCGCGGCGTTGTAGCACAGCGACCGACCACGTTGACCGACCACGTTAAAGGAGGCAATCATCATGTCAAAGCGCATCCTCTCCCTCACCCTGATCCTCATGCTCATCCTCGCCGGCGCCGCGCTGTCCGAAACGGTGCGCGTGGCCGTCGTGCAGCCGCTGACCCACACGTCCCTCAATCAGATCCGCGATACCATCGTCGCCGGGCTCGAGGCCAGCGGCATCGACTTCGAGATCGTCACCAAAAACGCCGAGGGCGATTCGTCGGCGCTCTCCACGATCCTCGAAAACGTGAAGAACGACGGCGTCGACATCCTGGTGCCCATCGCCACCAACACGGCGCAGTCGGCGAAGATGGTGTTCGACGACGCGGGCGTGCCCGTCGTGTTCGCCGCGGTCTCCGATCCCGTGGCCGCAGGGCTGACCGGCGATGACTGCGGCTTCATCACCGGCGTTTCCAACAACATCCCCGCCGCCGAGATCGTGAACCTGATCTCGGATTTCCAGCCGGACTACAAGCTGATCGGCTTCCTCTACACCTCCTCGGAGACCAACTCCGTCTCCACCATCAACGCCGCCAAGGCATACTGCGACCAGAACGCCATCGCCTATGAAGAGGTCTCCATCGCGAACCTCTCCGAACTGCAGACCGCCGTGGAGACGCTGATCTCCAAGGGCGTGGACGCGCTGTACACCGGCAACGACAATTCCATCGCCTCCGCCATGTCGACCTACATCGACGTGGCTTACGAGTACGGCATCCCGGTGTACTGCGGCGCGGACTCCATGGTCGCGGACGGCGGCTTCGCCACCATCGGCGTGGACTACGTGCAACTGGGCGGGCAGGTCGCTGACATCGTCGTGCGCATCGCAAACGGCGAGCAGCCCGAGGACATCCCCTATGAGACGCTGGCGGATTACGCGCGCTTCGTGAACCTCCAGGCGGCCGACCGCATCGGCATGGAGATATCGGACGATATCCTGGCGTCCTACAACGTGCTCGTCGAAGCCGACGGCACCAGCCACTTCGGCGAATGACCGTCCCTCCACCCGGGGCGGAGAGCGTTCGCCCCCGCCCCGGGCCATACCATCGAACGGAAGTGTCATCATGAACGCATCGAGCCTGTTGATTTCCGCGCTCAGCCAGGGCATGATCTACGCGCCCATGGCGCTGGGCGTCTTTGTGGCGTTCAGAGTGCTGAACACCCCGGACCTAACCATCGACGGCAGCTTCGTCGTGGGCATGTGCATCAGCGCCGTCGTCACCATCGGAGGGCATCCCTACCTTGCGCTGCTCTGCGGCCTGCTGGCCGGAGCGCTGGCCGGGCTGGTCACGGGACTGCTCCAGACGAAGCTGGAGATCAATCCCATATTGTCCGGCATACTGACCATGACCGGGCTGTACACCGTCAACTTCATGCTGCTGGGCGGACAGTCCAACCTGTACCTGCAGCGCACCGAGCTGAACAGCGCCGGCGCCGAGACGCAGGTGGCCAGCGCGACGCTGTACAAATCGTTCCGCGGCCTGATGGTCGGCCTGACCGGTGACAAGAGATTCGACGCCAACCTGAGCGCCCTGATCGTCACTGCGCTGATCGTGGCCCTCACGGCCGCTGCGTTGGCGGTGTTCTTTCGCACGCGCACCGGCATGGCCATCCGCGCCACGGGCGACAACGAGGAGATGGTGCGCTCCTCGTCGATCAACGCCGACCGCTCCCGCGTGCTGGGCATCATGATATCCAACGCGCTGGTGGCCTTTTCCGGTGCGCTGCTCTGCGAGCAGCAGCGGTACGCCGACCTGAACTTCGGCTCCGGCATGCTGGTGGTCGGCCTGGCTTCGGTCATCATCGGGCAGGTGTTCTTCGGCCATCGCGGCGTCACGCCGGGGATCATCTCCGCGATCGTGGGGTCGCTGGTCTACCGGATCATCCTGCAGCTGGCCTACAAGGTGGAGATGCCGAGCTATGCCGTGAAGCTGTTGAGCGCGGTCATCGTGGTGATCGCGCTGACCCTGCCCCGCATAAAGCGCCTGATTGCGCAGCGCCGGGCGGACCGGGAGGAGGATGCGGCATGAGCGGATTGGAACTCATCGGCCTCAAAAAGACCTTCGAGCGCGGCACGCCCAATGAGAGAGTGGCGCTGGACGGCGTGGATCTCTCGGTCGGCAGGGGCGACTTCATCACCGTGTTGGGCTCCAACGGCGCCGGCAAATCGACGCTTTTCAACGCCATCCTCGGCAAATTCAGGCTGGACAAGGGGCAGATCATACTGGACGGCGAGGACATCACCCGCCAGAAGGACTATCATCGCGCCCTGAACATCGGCTGTCTGTACCAGGATCCGCTTCGGGGGACCGCGCCGAACATGACCATCGAAGAGAATCTGGCCCTGGCGTACACCCGGAAGGCCAGCCGCAGCTTCTTCGCGGTCAATCGCCGGGACAGCGCCTATTTCCGCGAATTGCTCAAGGGCCTGGACCTCGGGTTGGAGGACCGGCTGAAGACCAGGATGGGCCTGCTTTCCGGCGGGCAGCGGCAGGCCGCCTCTCTGCTGATGGCCACCATCGCCGAGCCGAAGCTGCTGCTCCTGGATGAGCACACCGCGGCCCTCGACCCGACGACGGCCGAAAAGGTATTGGCGCTGACGGAGCGCATCGTCTCCGAACGCGGCCTCACGTGCCTCATGATCACGCACAACATGCACTCCGCTCTGGCCATGGGCAAGCGCACCATCATCATGGACAGCGGGAGGATCGTGCTGGATGTCTCGGGACCTGATCGCAGCAGGCTGACGGTCGCCGATCTGCTGGAGCGCTTCCGGGAGCGGTCCGGCAAAGCGCTGGACAACGACCGCATGCTCTTGGGCTGAACGGCAGCGCGCCGCCGCCCGAAGAAGCGCCCGTCCCGTTGCAAAGACGGCGCGCATGTGGTAAAATGCCATCGGATCGTCGGATCGATCCGAGCGGAGGCAGATATGAAGGGGATCATTCTCTATTCATCCAGGTATGGAGCGACCAGACGCTATGCCGAGTGGCTGGCCGAGGAGACCGGATTCGACTGTGTCGAGGCGAAGAAGGCCCGGATCGGGGATGTCACGCAGTGTGACACGATCGTATTCGGGGGCGGCATCTACGCGTCCGGGATAGACGGACTGTCCTTCCTGAAAAAGCACATCGGCCTGCTTCGGGACAAGAAAGTGATCGTCTTCTGCGACGGCGCTTCGCCCTATGACGAGGCGGCGTTCCGGCAGATCGTCGACCACAATCTGAAGGGGCCCCTGGCGGGCCTGCCGTGCTTCTATTGCAGGGGCGCATGGGATCCTGACAACATGCGTTTCGCCGATAAGGTGCTGTGCAGGATGCTGCACGGCGCGGTGGCGAAGAAAAAGCCCGAGGACCGCGCGGTCTGGGAAAAAGCCCTGATGGAGGCCGGTTCCGAAAAACACGACTGGACAGACAGGGCCGGCATCGCGCCGATCCTGGCCGCGATCGGACAGACCCCGCGCCCGGAGCGCAGCGGCGTCTGAGCCGCGCGCGGCGCAGACGCTCCTCTCATGGACGCGCCGTCCGTCGGACGTTTGGGATGCATTTTCTGATCGCCCTTTCGTGCCGCCGCTGAAGGCGCCCGTCTGCCCCCCGAGGCCGGCCCCGGCCGCAAGGGGTCCTGGGCGCGCATCCCTGTCCCGGCCTTTGCCGGGCGCAGATCACATCCATATGTACATCCGTGTCGTCCGTCCGGGCGACACTTTTTATTGCCTCGGCGTTACCGATATGTTATAATACAGGAGAGAGGATCTTTGGGCGATCACTTGCGCACGCCTTGAGATCCGGGTGTTCGGATCGGATGCACGAAAAGCCCTCCCTTCGGAGCGGTCATGGCGCGCGGCAGCCGCTGCGGCGCATCGACGGCCCGAAGCGTCGGGAAGGGATCGACGTAAAACAGGTGGATCATGAACGAAGAACCGTTGGAGCGTCTGGTCTGCGCCGCGATCTGCCAGGGCGACGGGCTGACGGCCAGGGAGATCGCAGGGCGGCTGGATATCGACCGGACCGCCGTCAACCATTTGCTGTATGCATCGCCGCTGCTCAGGGAGCTTTGCTATCAGGATGCGTCGTATCGGTGGCACGGGATCATCCGGCAGACCCGGCCGCATGCGGGCCTGTTTGAATTCTCCGGCTACTACGGCACGGTCATGGAATTCCTCGACCTGCCGGAAGGCGAGTGGTTGAAGCGGCTGACCGATGGCTGCCAGAGGATCGGGCGCAGCCTTAACGACACGCGGGGCCTCTTCCACTCCTTCCTCGATTGCAGGACCCACATGACGCGGCTCTTCGAGGATCTGCTGGATATGCTGGGCGACCCCTGTCTGGATTGGGAGATCGTATTTGAGTTTCGGCTGAAGCGGGCGCGCCTCGTGCGCATCTACGCGGACGTCCTCGTCATCACGGAGGACCGGGTGTTCTCGCTGGAGTTCAAGATGAAGGACGCCGTCGACCCGGATGAGGTCTCCCAGGCGGCGAAGTACGTCCCCTACCTCGAGATCGTGTTCGGTCCGGGCTACGAGGTGATCCCCGCCCTGGTGCTCACCGCCGCGAGGGAGCTGTTCGATTTCGTCCCGATCGATGGCACCGGGGCGGTGCTCCCGGTCTGTTCGGGGGATATGCTGTTCAACGTGTTCGACGAGTATCTCGGGTTCCTGTCGGGCGGCGCCGAATGATAAAGCGGCCCCTCTGCCGCGCGGCCGGCACGGCGGCTGCGGCGATCCCGCACCGCATGCGGCGCGGCGTGAAAAAGCTCATCGTCTTTATGCAACCGATGCTGGCAGCCCCGTGCGCCCCGACGGCCGGTGACGCCCGACGGGATCGAAAGCACTCTCACGGCGCCGGCCGCCGCCGTCGGGAACTTCCGGCCCGGCCCGGACTTTTACTCTGCCCGGTGACGCTCACCCTTCGCCCCCGGCAGGCGCCGGCATACGGCCGCGCCTTGCCTTCGATCGACAAAAGGACTCGCTAAAAAGGAGGTCTCGACGCCATGAAGCCGATCATCGCTCTGATCATCGCCATCCTGCTGTTCGCCCTGCCCGCGCTGGCGGACGCCGCGCAGCAGGCTCCCACGCCCGACAGTGCCGACGGCGCGGTCATGCCCGTGCCGCTCGAGCGGGCGCGCTACCACTTCGAACACAGCGCGCTGCCAAGGTATTTCTATGAGGACCCGGCGACCATGCTGGATGTGATGGGTTCGACCGGCGCCTACCGGCTGTGGTGCGCCCTCGCAGACGAAAACGGCGTGGCCTATCCCTATCTTGAGGAGGATTTCTCTGAAAACCGGTTCGTCTCGGACGGCGGCACCGTCGTCATGCAGGTCGTCCTGCCCAAGCCCGAGGTCAGCGGCCAGTGCTGGCGCGTCTATTTCGTCTACGATCCCGGGACCGGCGCCGCCGGTTATTACACCGCGGAGCTGGAGGATCTTCTGGGAGAAGCCTGTATGATCTGCGGCTGGACGAAGGACCGCGTCCACGCCAACTACGGCGGCGCGCCGGTGCTGGATCCGGGCAGCGACGACTACGGGGCCGGCCTGCTTTCGGAGGCTTCACACGTCGCGGAGCTGGCGGGTGTTTCCGGGGCACTGAAGCCGGATGACGGCGCGCCTGCGACCGTGACCGCCTCCGGGCTCGAAGAGATCTCCTGTCCGGAGATGGGCTTCACCACGATGGCCGATCCGGCCTTCAGCCGGGATTACAAGGACGGCACCGGCGTCACGATCTACACCGGGCACGAGGGCAGCATCCCCTATGTGATCGTATATCAGAGCGAGGACCTGATCGCGGAAGCCTTCGAATACATCCGCGAACAGTACACGCCCCACATCCAGAAGCAGTATGGCGATGACCTGGTGTTCTATCAGGAATATGAGGCGTACAGCCTCGGCGGGAAGCAGCTGCCGGCGGGCGTATATACCTACCGTCTGCAGGGGCACCTGATCGACCTGATCCGCGTCTATGACTCCACCGGCGAGCGGACCGCGATCTTCACCGCGAAGTACATCCAGGGGCAGGCGGAGCCGACGCTGTCCGCGCTGCACGATGCCATCCGCTATTTCAGGGCGGATTGATCGCGGGGCAGCGCCGCAGGCGAGATGATACAGCCCGTTTTTCGATGACGACCGGCGGCGGGAGAGGACCATGAAGCTCGTGATACATGACCTGGCCCCTGATGGATGGAGCCGGCGCAAACAGGCCTATGACGGCTGGCACGTCGTCTCCGACGACGGGCACATCCGCCCATGCGTCGGATGCTTCGCGTGCTGGAGCAGGACACCCGGCCGATGCGTCGTCAGGGACGGATACGAGGATATCGGCGTCCTCTTCCATCGCGCGGAAGAGGTGACCGTCATAAGCCGGTACACCTACGGAGGTTTCTCCGGCTTCGTCAAAAATGTCTTTGACCGATGTCTGGGGTACGCACTGCCGCATTTCGAGGTGGTCGACGGAGAGACGCACCACAAAAAGCGGTACGACGAGGACAAGCCGTTTTCATTCGTGTTCTACGGCCATGGCCTCAGCGATGCGGAAAGGGATGCGGCCTGCAGATACGTGAAGGCGGTATGCGCGAATGTCAGATGCCACGTCCGGCGCGTGGACTTCGAGGAATGCGCGCCGCCCGCCCCCGTTCCCCGCGCGACGTCCCCCGTCGCGCCGGGCAGGGTCATCCTGCTGAACGCGAGCATGCGCGCGGTCGACGGCAATTCCGCGAGGCTCGCGGCAAAGCTTGCCGCGGCGCTCAGGCGGGAATGCGAGACCGTCGCCCTGGCCCGATACCTGGGCGATCTGCCCGCGCTGGCGGACAGGCTCGAGGGCGCTTCGGACATCGTCGTCTGCACGCCGCTGTATCTGGACGGACTGCCGTCACAGCTGATCCGCCTGATGGAGACGATGGAGGCGCGCGACCGGGGATCGTCCCGGCGGGTCTACGTCCTTGCCAATATGGGCCTGTACGAGAGCCGGCAGCTGGTGAACCTGTTCGAGGCCGTCAGACAATGGTGCGGCCGCATGGCCTTTTCTTACTGCGGCGGCCTCGGGGTCAGCGCGGGCGAGCTGATCGGCGTCCTGATGCAGCACCTCCCGTTCCGCCTCGGCTTTACGAAGCATGTCGCGCGCGGCATGAGGCAGCTCGCATCGGCGATCGACGGATGCTCGAACGCGGGCGAGATCCGCGCCGAACCGTTCTGCTTCCCGCGCCGACTGTATATCCACATCGCCAACCGCGAGTGGAAGAAGGCCGCCGCGGCAAACGGGATAACGGAAGAGGATCTGTTCCGACAGCTGTAGCCGGGCTCCGGCATCCGATCCGCGACCGCCGATCACAGGAGGTATCCGGACATGAAACGACTCATCTGCGGGCTGCTCGTCATGCTGCTCGCCGTGTCGCCTGCCTTCGCAGAGCGGTCCTTCTCCACCTTTGACCATGTGACCGGCAGGGCCGGCGGCGGCAGGTCCCTCTACCTTGACTTCCCGGACATCTCGCTGCTCATGCCGATCGAGTGGGAGACGCTGGTCACGATCGAACAGAGCGGGGACGGCGTCTCCTTTTATCAAACGGCGAGCCTTGAAAGGTATGCGGCGGACGGCGTATCCGGCGGCGGCCTCCTGTTCAGGCTCTGCGCGAGTAAGGACGAGCGCTTTCGCGGGCTCCCCGCGTATGGATACCTCGGATACAGCGATAAAGCCGGCCTGCACTTCTATCTTGAACTGCCTTCGGATCATCCCGCCTATCCGGACGACGACGTCAGCGCGGCGTATGACGGGATGGCTTCTCAGATCGATTGGATCATAGCACATGCGAAGATCCGTTCGAGCATGCGCTTTTACCCGATAGACGAGGACGAAGTGGAGGACGGCAACGGGCTGGCCTGACGGGCCGCGCGCCAAACACGGGGATCCGGCATGCGGCGGAAGGCCGGGTGGCTCGGGCGCGCGCATCCGGGCCGGCCCGGATGTGGAATGCGCCTGCACGCATGCTGCCTGATCGGCGGTCCCCGCACGGCGCCTTCGATGTCAGGCAGCCCCTCTCAAACGGCCTTCGCAGGGCGCTGCCCTGCTCTGTTATGGGATCTTTGACAGGTACAAGAAGGAGGAGTGACAGTCATGAGTCTTATCAGGAAATGGAATTCATTGAGTCTGATCGTTCGCATCCTGATCGGCCTGATCATCGGCGCGCTGCTGGGGTTCGCCGTCCCCGGCCTCACCTGGATCGGCGTGCCGGGCGAATTGTTCGTCGGCGCCCTGAAGGCGATCGCGCCGATCCTGGTGTTCGTGCTGGTCGCGTCGTCGCTTGCGAACTCCAAGGGCGGCAACATGGCCAGGTTCCGCACGGTCATCGTGCTCTATCTGCTGAGCACGCTGTGCGCGGCCATCGTTTCGGTGTTCAGCAGCTTCCTGTTCCCGCTCACGATACCGCTGACCGGTCTGGACGCCGTCGACGCCGCCTCCGCCCCTCAGGGCATGGCCGAGGTCGTGATGAACCTGCTGAAGAGCATCATCGCGAATCCGGTGGCCGCGCTGGCGAACGCCAACTACATCGGCATACTGTTCTGGGCGGTCGTGTTCGGCATCGCGCTGAAGCTGTCCTCGCCCGCGACCAAGGGCATGATGGACGACCTGGCGAACGGCGTCTCCAAGGTGGTGCGCTGGGTGATCGCCTTTGCCCCGCTCGGCATCATGGGCCTGGTGTTCAGCGCCGTGTCCTCGAGCGGCGCCGAGATATTCGTGACCTATGGGCGGCTGGTCGCGCTGCTGGTGGGCACGATGCTGTTCGTGGCGCTGATCATCAATCCGCTGATCGTCGGCCTGGTGCTGAAGCACAACCCCTACCCGCTGGTGTTGCGCTGCCTTAGAGCCAGCGGCATCACCGCCTTCTTTACCCGCAGCTCCGCCGCGAACATCCCCGTGAACATGGAGCTGTGCAAGAGCCTCGGCCTGGATGAGGACCTCTATTCCGTGTCCATCCCGCTGGGATCTACCATCAACATGGACGGCGCCGCGGTGACCATCACCATATTCTCTCTGGTCGCGGCGTTTACCGCGGGCGTCCCGGTGACGCTTCCCATGGCCGTATTCCTGAGCATCGTGGCGACGTTCTCCGCCTGCGGCACCTCGGGCGTGGCCGGCGGCTCGCTGATGCTGGTGCCGCTGGGCTGCTCGCTGTTCGGCATATCCAACGACATCGCCATGCAGCTGGTGGGCGTGGGTTTCATCATCAGTGTGATCCAGGATTCTCTGGAGACCGCGCTGAACTCCTCCGGCGACGTGCTGTTCACCGCGACCGCGGAATTCAGGGATTGGAAAAAGCAGGGCAGGACTCTGCCGCTGTAGGGAGGCTGCAATATGAAAACGATCAAAAGCGTGTACAAGATCGGCAACGGACCGTCCAGCTCGCATACCGTCGGTCCCTTTCATGCCGCGCAGATCTTCGGTTCGCGCTATCCCGAGGCGGACCGTTTCCGGGTGACGCTCTTCGGCTCCCTGGCCTTTACGGGCGAAGGGCATGGCACGGGCAACGCCATCCGGACCGGTCTGCCCGGCGCCGAGGTGGTCTTCGACCGGGACGAAAAGGATCTTCCGCACCCCAACACCATGCTCTTTGAAGCCTTCCGGGACGGGAAGCTGATCGGCTCGAACCGGATCTTCAGCATCGGCGGCGGCTCCATCCGCATCGAAAACGAGGCGTCGGAAGACGAACAGGAAGTATATCCCCAGCGCAATTTCTCCGAGATCCTGAAGGTGTGCCGGGACCGCAGTCTGAATCTGGCTCAGTTCATCTACCGCATGGAGGACGATCGGCTGCGCGACTATCTCAAGACCGTGTGGAGCGCCATGAAGGACTCCATACAGCGCGGCCTGGATGCCGACGGCATCCTGCCCGGCGGACTGGGGGTGGCCCGAAAGGCCAGGACGCTGTACAGGAAGCGCTGCTACAACGAAAGCGCCGACGTGACCATGAACCGCGTGATCGCGGCCTATGCTTACGCGGTCAGCGAGGAAAACGCCGACGAACACATCGTCGTCACGGCGCCCACCTGCGGCAGCTGCGGCGTGTTGCCGGCCGTGATGTACTATATGCACAGCGATCGCGGTTTCCCGGAGGAGGAGATCCTCGACGCGCTGGCCGTGGCCGCGATGATCGGCAACGTCATCCGCACCAATGCCAGCATCTCCGGCGCCGAGTGCGGCTGCCAGGCGGAGATCGGCAGCGCCTGCTCCATGACCGCGGCGGCGCTGGCGTCGCTGTACGGGCTGAATATCGATCAGATCGAATACGCCGCCGAGATTGCCATGGAGCACAACCTGGGGCTCACCTGCGACCCGGTGAAGGGCCTCGTGCAGATCCCGTGCATCGAACGAAATGCCGTCGCCGCCATGCGCGCCATCAGTTCGGTGAACCTGTCGCGCTTTCTGTATTCGACCCGCAAGATCTCCTTTGATGAAGTGGTGGCCACGATGTACCGCACCGGCCGGGATATGGACGAAAAGTACCGCGAGACATCCCACGGCGGCCTGGCTCAGATCTACTACGCAAACTAGCGCCGCCATGGATCGGGCGCGGTCCCGGCCTTCCGCGCTGCGTTTCACGATCGGTCTCCGACCGTGGATCTGAGGGGCTCCCTCTTCAAACGCAGCGGGATGCGCTCAGGACCGCGCCCCGCCTTTTGGGCCGCTCTCCGCCCATATTTCAATGGCTGCGCAGCGCTACAGCTCCGCCTTCGAAGCCTCCTCCGCCCCGCGCGCCAACATCGCCCGGTAGGCCTCGCGCACCCGCTCCGGACCGGCGATGGTCATCTCGCCCACATAGTTCGTCACCCACGAGAAGAACGTCGGGGATACGCTGACGCAGACATCCACGTCGAAGCCCGTCTCGGTGACGTTGTACGGCGACACGTCCCTGCCGAAATAGTCGACGATGTGGTCCATCATCGGGCGCAGGCACCGCAGCGTCACCGTCTCGACGTCGCCTTCGTCGTACATGTTGAAGATGCGCTCGGTGTAGTGGCGCACATCGAAGCCCGCAGGCGCTGCCACGCGCCTCTGGCGTGTCATCTTCGGAACGCCCATGCGATCGACGCGGAACACGACCACCTTCTCCCGCTCATCCGACCAGCCGATCATGAAATAGCGGTCGCGCTTCCAGATGGTGGCATACGGGGATATGACGTACCATTTCCCGTCGTGCCTGGGCACGCGCTGTCCGTCCAGGTCGAACCTGAAGTACTGGAACGAGATCTTCCGGTCGGAATCCACGGCATGGCGGATTTTTTGCACGGTGTACAGGAGCTGTGAATTCGGCGTCTTGATGGCATCTGATACCAGGATGTTCGGCTGCAGCTGGCTGCGATGGGACGGTCCTGCCATGGCGGCCAGCTTCGCGATCAGCTGCCGGCTGCGCGTCTTCGATATGAACTGGGCCGACGCGACTGCGTCGATCAGGATCTGGAGCTCCGGATCGTCCATCGTCCGGTCGATGTAGCTGTAGGTCGTCGAAAGGCCGTTCTTTTCGTTGACGGCGATGTCGTAGCCGGCCTCCCTCAGCGCAGCGATGTCGTCCCGCAGCGTCTCGACCGTCACCGGGCAGCCCTTTTCCCGCAGCACCGCACGGATCTGCGCCGTCGTCGCGGAGCGGTCCTCGTCCGTTTCATCCTGAAGATATTGGAGCAGATACAGGATCCGGTTCTTGTTCGGCATGCGACTTCACCTCATCAACGCGTGATCTGATCCCGCGCCGCGGCGATCCCGGCAATGTGCCTGTGGCGTCCGCGGACCGGGCGGGATCGGTACCATTATATCACAGATCGCGCCGGTTGTACATCTCACCCGCACAATACCGTCGGGTTTCGCCACGCCGAGGCCTCGCGGGAACGGATGCGGCCGGCGACGTTGCAAGCGGGAGGCATCATGAGATACAAGGCGATACTGTTCGACATCGACGACACGCTGCTCGACTTTCAAACGGGGAACCGCAACGCGGTCGGCCGGCTGCTGGATGAGCTGGGCTACCATCATCCGCAGCGCTACGACCAGTACGAGGAGATCAACCTGGCGTGCTGGGCCGCGCTCGAACGCGGCGAGATGACCCAGAAGGAGCTGAAGCTGGAGCGCTTCGTGCGGTTCTTCGACCGCTATCCGGTCCCGGGCGATCCCGCGCGGGCAGCGGAGCGCTTCATCGAACTGCTCGGCGAGCAGAGCATCCTCCTGCCCCACGCCGAAGATGTCGTGCGGCGGATCGCGCGGGTCCTGCCCGTCGTGATCGTCACCAACGGCATCACAGCCGTGCAAAGGAACAGGCTCGCCCGCTCGCCGCTGCGCAGGTGGGTGCGCGGCGTGGTCATTTCGGAGGAGGTCGGCATCCAGAAGCCCGAGCCAGGGATCTTCATGCTGGCGCTCCAGCCGCTGGGGGTCGCGCCTTCGCAAGCCCTGATGATCGGAGACGGCGCAAACAGCGATATCCGCGGCGCGAACAACGCCGGGATCGATGCCTGCTGGCTCGACCGCTCCGGCAAAGCGCTGCCGGAGGGCGTGCACGCCGAATACACGATCCCGGACATCCGCGCGTGCGTGGACATCGCGCTGCAGGACTGATCCGCCGCACGAAAGCGCGCGGCGCGCGTCCGTCCCGTCCCGCGGGGTTGAACGCGGCGGCTTTGCCTGTTATAATGGATGCGGAACGACCGACAGGGAGGTTGCGCCATGATCTACTTTCAGCGCTTTTACCTGGACCGGGAAAAGGACATCGTCGTGGAGCTGTACATGGACGGTGAGCGCCTCTGCTATGTGATACGCACGCCCAATCACCACACCGGCAACCTGATCTCCAACCTGGCGAAGCTGTGTGGGTGCGAGACCTGCCTGGACGCGCGCGGCCTGAAGGTGATCCGCGGCGAGGTGCCCTGCTACGTGGACGGAGACAACGAAAGGCTCTACGTGCTGCGCCTTGGGAACACCAAGGTCGCCAACATCTATCCCGACGGCAGGGTCGAGACGAAGGCTTCCATCCCCGCCATCTCCAAGACGCTGATGAGCCAGACCAAGGACTATCGCCTGGGCATCGAAAAGACCATCGTCAAGACCTACATCCCCAGCGACTGCAAATTCCGCACAGATCTGCACACCCATATGAACGGCAATCTGCCGCCGGACGTGCTGATCGCGCTGGGCATCGCCCATCAGATCCGCTACCCCTACTATTACGTCAAAAAGCTGGGCCTGCGCTGCACGCCCGAACAGATCGCCGGCCTGGAGGCGCGGCGCGTGGCTGCGGCAGCGGCCCTGGGCGATATCCCCCTGACCGGCCGCCACAGGGAGCGCCGCATCGACGACTTCACATTCATCAACTTCGCCGATCTCATACTGGGCAACCCCGCCGAGGCGGCGGGAAACATCGAGCGCATTCGCAACTCGCTGACGATCCCGAAGGATGGCCAGGCGGTGTTCGCAGACCTTGAGAAGGTCTACCTGTACCGCTATGTGTTCACCCGGGGCGTCGCGTCCGACGCGCCGTTCAGCGGTCTGAACATCGACGGCATCCCCGACCGCGAGGTGGCGGCCTGCGCCGCGCGGGTGCTCAGGGACCGGCAGGACGACCGCTATCGCGGCAACACGCTGTACCAGGACCTGCTGCTGTGGATCGCCCGGGAGTACCAAAGGCGCGGCATACTGTATGCCGAGATCTCCGACACGACGCTGGTGGATCGGTCGGCGTTCCCGGACAAGCTGCGTCAGATCCACGAGATCATGCCCACGATCACCCGGGAGACCGGCGTACTGCTGCGCTTTCTGGCCGGCATCCGCCGCATCCCCCTCACCATCATCAAGGACCGGGTGACGCCAAACGACTACCTGGCCGAGAATCTGCGCTGTCTGCGCACCATCGCCGCGGATCCCTACGTAGCGGGCAGCGACATCATCGGCGAGGAGATCAACGACATCCTCGAGTTGCGCAGCGTGATTCGTGAGCTGGTCGCCATCGCCGCCGATCACCCCGGTTTCGTGATCCGCATCCACGCCGGAGAGAACGACAGCCTGCGCGACAACGTCGCCAACAGCATACGCTGCGTGGTCGATTCGCTGGCCCCGGGGCAGCCGATGCCGCCGCTTCGGGTCGGGCACGGCCTGTATACGTGCGATCTGCGAAGCGCCAAGGGGAAAAAGCTGCTGGAGGACATGCGCGCGTACGGTGTGACGCTGGAATTCCAGATCACCTCCAACGTGCGGCTCAACAACCTGAGCCGTCTGGAGCGCCACCCGCTGCGCCGGTACCTGCATGCCGGGGTGCGCTGCGTGCAGGGCACCGACGGCGGCGCGCTGTACGGCACCAACTCCATCGACGAAGAGCTGAGCCTGGAGAAGCTGCTGGGGCTGACGCACGACGAGCTGCGCCTGATGCGCGCGGCGGAGGATGACATCCTCGCAGGGAGCCTGAAGACCTTCGAGCAGAGGCGGGCGCGCTTTCGCGAGGACTGCCCCGCCCAGGACATCGAGCTGTACTACCGCCGCCGGCTGGACGGCACAGGCCGCGCGCCGGAGGACCTTTGGCAGGGTCCGGGCAAGCTGGCCGCCGAGGAGGCGCTGCGCGATCAGATCGCGCAGCTTCCCCAGGGCATGTTCCCCATCGTGATCGCGGGCGGCAGCTTCAACAACAGCCGGCACCGCACGGTGCTGCGGGATGAGGACCGCGCGCTGATCGACCGGCTCGTCCAGCGGCTGGATCCCGACAGGGTCTTCTTCGTCGTCGGCCATTCGCTGGCCGGTCAGGAGGGATACCTGGTCGGGCACGCGGCCGGCCGCTTCCGCGTATACGCCATCGTGCCGAACCGCATCACCCGCGCCGAGCAGGCCAGACTGGCCCAAGCCGGGCTGGGGGTGCTCGTGTCCATCGAGAGCTCGGGCATGGGGCTGTACAAGAGCTTCGCCTACGAGGTGTTCAAGCGCATGCCCTCGGCGCTTCTGGCCTTCGACGGCAATTCCGCTGCCCTTAACCTGATCCAGGAAGCCAGGAACGGCCGAGAGAAGTGTCGGATCTACATCAACCCCAAGTCCCGCGGTCTGACCGCAAAGGCAAAGCTGCTGGAGGGCTATGTCAGCGTTCTCAGGGACGCCGACCCTCTGGTCGACGCGCTGGAGGCGGCGATTGGATCATAAAAACGGCGCCGGAGCCGTCCGAACATGAATTCTTCTTTAAATCTTTCTGTCTTTTGTGGACATGCGCGCCATCTTTCAATATACTGAATCATGGACTGCGGAAGATGAACGCAGTCGGACACTATTAAACAGAAAAGAGGAAACGAACATGAAGAAGATCCTGGCGATCGCGGTGGCGCTGCTCATGATGATGACCGCTGCCCTGGCTGAGGAAGCCGTCGAACTGAACTGGGAAGACGTTGAGCCCGTCCTTGAAGCGGCCGGAGTCGATGGTGATTTCTATACCTTTGACGACGTCAACATCGAGATGTGGATCCCGGAGGGCTTGGAATCCGTCGAGCTTTCCGATGCCGACGTGGAGAAGGGATATATCGGCTACTTCATGCCGGAAGATCAGTCCGCCGTGGTGGCCGTGATGTACGTCGACGTCAACGGCATGTCCCTTGAGGAGTACGCAGATTACCTGTCCAACAACGCCGACGTCGATGAGGTCGATATGGGCGTCGTGAACGGCTTTGCCTGTGTCTCCTACAAGATGCCCGCCCAGGACAGCGTGAGCATCGCGTTCACCACCGAAGCCGGCTATGTGCTGGAAGTCACCTGCACGCCCGCTTCCGAGGAAAACGCCGAGCTGGTCTGGGGCGCAGTGTTCTCCTCCATCCAGGCCGCGGCCTGATCGGTCCAAAAAAATGGCGCGTCCTTCGGGACGCGCTTTTTTCGTTCGGCCGTCATACCGTCCGGAAAAAAATACAGAGCCGGCTGTCGGGCGCTCATGCCCGACAGCCGGTTCCTTTGCGATAAAGCCCCGCGTCGATCAGATGCCGTTGACGGCGTTCTCGCCGGCGACTTTGCCGTAGTACATCGCCATCGCGTGGCTGACGCCCTTGAGGCCGATGGGATACTGCAGCCCGAAGCGTCCGCCCTGCATGTTGCCGGCGACGTACAGGCCGGGGATGATGTCGCCGCAGACCTGGCGGCCCGTTTCGTCGGTGACCTCGGTGAAGGTGTGGCAGTCCTCGTCGGACTCCAGTCCGCCGATGCACACCAGCATGATGGCGGTGGTGAACATGTCCGCATAGAAAGGCGCGGTGTCGATGGGCATCAGGCGGGAGGACACCTTGTTGAAGTCGTCGTCATGGCCCGCCGCGGCCAGCTCGTTGTAACGGGCGATGGACGCGAGCGCCGTCAGTTGGGCCTTCTCGTCGTCGGGATAGACCTTCGCCACAAGCTCCTCCAGCGTGTCCGCCTTCAGGCAGCGCCCGTCGGCCACGGCAGCCTCCAGCTGATACGGGCTCTTCCAGTTGCGGTAGGTCTTGTTGTTCTTCGGGGCCTCGACCGCGGAGGCGTAGTCCTCGAAGTAGCACGCGCCGCCGTGGGCCGCGGGCATGTGGGTCACCTGCTCCGGCCAGTTGGCATCGAAGAACTGCCAGCTCTGCATGAGCCGCGTGGCCTCGATCTGGTTCTCCAGCTGCTGTCCGGGGATGTCCTCGTTCATGAAGCGCTTGCCGTCCATGTCCAGGTTCAGGAAGCCCGCGTTGCCCATGACGCCGACGCCGGACAGGTCCGCGCCGCCACCCATGTGGTGGATCATCGGCGCGTTGAAGCCCATGACCTTCGCGCCGGCCCAAGCACCCATGCGCAGGCCATCGCCCTGGTTCGTCTGTTTGCCGTTCACATCGAAGGAGATGAACAGGCGGTTGTTCTTATGGGTCTTCATGATGTCCGGCGCAAAGTGGTACATGCAGGCGTCGTTGGAGCCGTAGTCGCCGGTGGACAGTATGACGCCCTTGGCTGCCGTCACCTTCAGGTACTTGCCGCGGTTCGGGGAATCGGGGGCGTCGTCCAGCGCATATACGCCCACGCAGCGGCCATCTTCCATGATGAGTTTCCTGCCGAAGTGGCCGAAGTGGCCCTCCACCCTGCCGGTGTCCAGCGCCTTCTGCCAGTTGGCGTTGAAGGTCGCGGCCTGGCTGGGCAGGAATTCGACGGAGGTCGGGAAGCACGGGAAGCGCTCCTCCTTCCAGTTGTAAACGTGCTCGTTGCCGTCCGCGTCCATCCAGGACGGCAGGGGGCGGAAGATGGGCACCAGGAAGTCGTCGGCGTTCTCGTCCTCGATAGGCTGGCGGGTCTCGTCGGCGATGAACAGGTGCTCGTCCGCATCCATGTACCAGTCGAACGCCTCGCCGATGTTGGCCGCCCACTTGGCGGTGATGGGGCGCTTCACACGGTAGCCGGACTCGTTGACATGCGCGTCCACGATCTCGGCGACCTCCTCCTGGGTCAGCGCGCGCTCGGGCCAGCGGGCATTCAGCTTGGGGCTGTTGATGACGGCGAACTCGCCGGAACGGCACTGCGGCGTCGCGGCGCCGTCGATGCCGATGACCGTCGCACCCAACTCGGCGGCCGCGCGGGCCGCGGAAACGCCGGCCAAGCCCAGGCCGACCACGACCACGTCGGCGCTCGCCTCGGCGTACACGTCGGCATCGGTGATCTCGGGTTCCTCGCCCAGCCAGTCGTCGCCGGGCGCCGCTGCCTCTGCAGGAGCGGCTTCCTCCTCCACCGCCAGACCCATGGCCTGGGCGATGCAGTTCGCCGCCGCCTTCTTCACCGCATTGCTCGTGACCGTCGCGCCGGTCACGCCGTCGATCTCGGCTGCCTGAGCGTTCTTCAGCTGTTCGGCCAGCTGCTCCGCCGCCGCAGCGCCGATGGCCGGCGTCTCGCCGCTGGAATCCACAACGACATCCACGATGCTCGTCTCATCAAAGGTCATGGTCACCGTGACCAGGCTCTCCAGGCCCTGCTCACTGGCCGAATAGGTGCCCGGCGTATAGATGGCCTTCGCATCCTCGGCCAGTCCGGTCCCCAGCACCGCCGAAGCGGCCACGCCCAGCGTGCCCAGCGCGGAGACCTTCAGAAAGTCGCGTCTCGTGACAAATTTGGACATATACCTTCCTCCTTGTGGTTTTATCGTCGAACCCATTATCGCAGTTTTCACTTGATTTTGGAATCACTTATCCCTTATAATATATATAGTAAAACTATATGCGAAGGGAACGATGGCCGTGCTCAAACCGTCGCTGAAGGCCTTTGATCAGGTCTGCCGGTCCGGCAGCTTCACCAAAGCCTCCGCAAAGCTCTACGTCACGCCCAGCGCCGTCATGCAGCAGATCGACGCGCTGGAGCGGGAGTATGGGGTCCGGCTGTTCCACCGCACGCATCAGGGCGTACAGCCCACCGAGGCGGGCGCCTATCTGTATGAAGAGACACAAAAAATGCTGCAGCGCGCCGAAGAGGTCCGGACGCGCCTCAGCACCATCGCCGAGGGCAGTGAAACGGTGTGTATCGGCACCTCCATCCTGGAGAAGTGCCGCCTTTTGTACGATCTGTGGGCGCTTTACAGCCAGAAGCATCCGGCCTGCCGCATCGAAATGGTCAACATCAGCGCAGGGTCAAACATCCAGGACCGCGCAGACCTCATCGAGAGCCTGAACAGCGGCATCGGCTGGATGCGGGAATGGCAGTTTCTGGAGATCTGCCGCGTGCCGATCGGCATCGCGATGGAAAAGGCCCACCCGCTGGCGGGCAAGGCCGTGATCGATCCTGAAGACCTGGCCGGGCAGCCGGTGGGCACCTTTCAGGGGACGACCTACGAGGGCCATGACAGCCTGTACCGGTATCTTGGCGGCTTGGGAGCGCAGCTCCTCTGGCTGGACATGCCTTCGCCGTCCGTGTTCTGGGAGTGCGCCTTCCAGCACCGGCTGCTGCTGGCACCGCTGTGCTGGAGCGACATACTCGCCGGGCTCACGCTGCGCCCGGTGCGCTGGGACTACGCGCTTCCCTACGGGATCTTCAGCAGGCAGCACCCCCGGGACGAGGTCCGGCGCTTCATACGGTATATCGAAAAGGTATACTCCGGGGAAGGTCCCGACGATATCGTGCCCGTGCTGAACTACTGACGGCAGCGCTCAAAGCCACAGATCATAGCGCAATTCGATCGAATCCCGCGCCGCGCCGCGGTTTCGCCGCGTGCCAAAGCCATCGGCCCGAGTCATCCCCAGCTTCTCCATGACCCTGCGGGACGCGGCGTTCTCGGCGTCGGAGTGCGCGTAGAAATGCCGGATCCCCATGTGCGACGAGAGGTATTCGACGACGGCCCGCGCAGCCTCGCAGGCGAAGCCTTGCCCCCGATGTTCCGGGGCGATGATCCACGCGAGCTCCGCGCCCTCATCCTCCATGTACACGCTCACCGCGCCGATGTGCCGATCGTTCCGCAGCACGGCGAATTCGTACCGGTCGGGATCTTCCGACGCCCAAGCCGCCTCGGCCTCCTTCAGTGTCGCCATGGTCTCCTCCGGACCGTCAAAGGGCATGAAGAGCATATACTTCACGTGCTCGCGGTCCGTCGCATACGCGTTTGCGGTCTGAAGGTATGCCGTTCCCAGCGGCCGAAGCCGAAGGCGCTCCGTCGCGATCTCGACGCCGTTCATCGCCGCTCCTCCCCGATCTCACTGGCGACCGCGGAGCCGATGATCATGACCGCGCCGATCAGTCCCGCCACACCCAGCGGCTCTCGCAGGAACAGCGCAGAGATCAGCAGCGCGGACACCGGGTCGATGTAGCTGAGTATCGCGATGGACTGCGCCCGCATGCCGTCCATGCTGCCGAAGTACAGAAGATACGCGATCCCGGTGTGGACGATGCCCACGACCAGCAGAAGCGCCGCCGACATCGGCCCGAGGCCTCCGCCGGACGTGCCGCGCGTCGCGAGCAGATAGGGGATCATGACGATGCCGGCGGACAGCAGCTGAACGATCGTCTTCTGGTACGCGTCCACGCCGCCGACCCTCTTGTTCATGATGACGACGGCCGCGTAAAAGGCCGCGGCCCCGAGCCCCAGCAGCACGCCTCGCGGGCTCCCCGCACGCGCGCCCCCGCCGATCACGCCGGACACCAGCACCATGCCCGCGATGGCGACCAGCGCGCACACCGCCCGTTTCGCCGTCAGCCGCTCCCTGAACAGCAGCGGGGAGAGCAGGATCACGATCGTCGGCTGCATATAGTAGCACAGCGTCGCGACGGCGACCGTCGTGTGTGCGTAGGCCTCGAACAGCAGGATCCAGTTGACGCCGATCAGCGCACCCGTGAGCGCGAGATACGCGAGCGTCCGCGCCGGCAGCCTGTCCCCCACCCTGCCGCGCCTGAACAGCACGAAGACCAGCAGGAACCCGCCGCCGAGCACGCCCCGCGCAAAGGCGAGGAAAGCGGACGGCAGCGGTATGGACCGCCTGAATACCCCGATCGTTCCAAAGATGAGTATCGAAGAAACGAACATCAGCAGCGACTTTCGGTCATTGGCGCCATGGCTCACGCGACCATCTCCTCAAAACCAGACCATTGGGAAACACACGACTGCGACCAGTGTATCACACCGGCGGACATCTGAAAAGGCAATTTTCATTATGAAACGCAGGGATCCGGCCGGAGAAGCGCACCACAGAACACGACTTGAGACGATATCGGATGGGAGGAATCAGACTTGCTCGTAAACATGAAGGACATGCTGCAGAAGGCAAACCAGGGGCACTACGGCATCGGCTTTTTCAACGCCGTCGACCAGGAGATGGCCCGCGCCATCATCGGGACCGCCGAAGAGCTGCGCGCGCCGGTGATCGTGGGCACCGCGGAGATCCTGCTCCCCGTCACGCCGCTGGAGCGCGTGGCGGAATACCTGATCCCCCTGGCCGAAAAGGCCAGCGTTCCCGTCGCCGTGCACTACGACCACGGCCTGACGTTCGACAAGTGCATGGAGGCGCTCCGGCTGGGCTTCACCTCCATCATGTACGACTGCTCCACCGCGCCCTACGACGAGAACCTGGCCGCCGTCCGGGAGATGGTCAAGATCTGCCACGGCATGGGCGCGACGGTGGAGGGCGAGCTCGGCCACGTCGGCGACAACGAGGGCGCGGGCAGGCTGTCCGATCCGTCGGCCTATTTCACGGATCCCGACACGGCGGCCGACTTCGTCGAGAAGACCGGAGTCGATGCACTGGCCATCGCGGTGGGCAACGCGCACGGCGAATACAAATTCCCGCCCAAGCTGGATTTCGACCGGATCACGTCCATCTCGTCGGCGACCGGCGTGCCCCTGGTGCTGCACGGCGGCAGCGGCCTCTCCGACGACGACTTCCGCCAGGCCGTCAAGCTCGGCATCTGCAAGATCAACATCTTCACGGACCTCGACAAGGCCGGCAAGGCCGGCATCGAGCGCGGGCTCCGGGCGGGCGCGGGCACGATGATGAACCTCATCCCCTACGCGATCGACGCCATGCAGGCGGTCGTCAAAAACAAGATCGAGCTGTTCGGCTCCGCCAGCCGCGCGATCGGATGAGACCGCCCGGCGATCGGATGTGATCGATCCAGGCGGCGCCGCTTTCATGCGCGGCGCCGCTTTTGTCAGCATCACCGCCTTCAAATCCTCGGGCGGCACGGAAGCGGGCCGCGAACGCGCCTCGAAGCGCCTGCACCGCCGGCCGCGAAGTTTTCTTTGCTTTTGTCCGGTCTGCGTGCTATAATCCAGAAAAAGGACATCGGCGGCCGGCACGACAGGGAGGTATACCATGGGATCCATCGCAATCGCTGGAACGATCGTCGCGGACATCATCAAGATGATCGATATCTATCCGGAAAAGGGGATGCTTGCCGACATTACCGAGGTGATCCGCGGGATCGGCGGCTGCGCTTCGAACACCGCGGTGAGCCTCAAAAAACTCGATCCCGCGATCGACGTCAGGACCATCGCGCTCGTCGGGGACGATGAGAACGGCCGCTATCTCAAAGAAAAGCTGCGGGGCTACGGGGTCGACACGTCCATGATCTGCACGACGGATCAGGCGCTGACCTCCTTCTGCGACGTGATGACCGTGCGTGCCACCGGCGAGCGGACGTTCTTTCTGGATCGCGGTTGCTGCCGTCTGTTCGACGAAACGTACCTGATGCGGGAAGAACTGGCTGGAACGGATCTCATCCTGCTGGGCTACGGCGGGCTTTTGGATGCATTCAACGCGCCCGACGCCGAATGCGGGACCAGGCTGGCCAGGGCGATGCGCGATCTGAAGGCGCTCGGCATCCGGACCGCGATGGACGTGGCCAGCATGCACGACGCCGAGGAGATGCGGCAGGTCATCCTGCCGGCGCTGCCGTATGTCGACTACCTGATCATCAACGAGATGGAGGGCGGCATGCTCGCGGACATCCCGCCCCGCGATGAATTCGGAAAGCTCCTGTCTGAACGGCTGCGCCGGATCTGCGAAAGGCTGATGGCCGCGGGCACACAGCGCTGCTGCGTGCTGCACGCACCGGAGACCGGCTGCGCCATGACGGCGGACGGCGCATATTGTGAGGTCCCGTCGCTGGACCTGCCAAAGGGCTACATCGCGGGCGCGGTCGGCGCGGGCGACGCGTTTTGCGCCGGCATGCTGTACAGCATCCACCGCGGGCTGCCCGTCGCGGAGGCCCTGCGGGTCGCGGCGGCCACTGCGGCCGCCAATCTCTCCGCAGCCGACTCCGTGAGCGGAGCGCGAGGCATCGAAGAGGTGCGGCGGCTGTATGACATGTACCACCGCTGACGCGCGCAGCGCCCGCTACGAAAGGAGGCAGACCGAATGGTCGGCAATTACAAAGTCATCACCCTCTGCGGCAGCACCCGCTTCAAAGACGCGTTCATGGCGGCGCAGAAGCAGCTGACGCTGGCGGGCAACATCGTCATCAGCGTGGGCCTGTTCGGCCACGCCGGCGACAGCGAGGTCTGGGAGGGCATATCTGAGGACACGCTGACCCGCACCAAACAGATGCTGGACGACATGCACAAGCGAAAGATCGACATGGCGGACGAGATCTTCGTCATCAACGTGGGCGGCTACATCGGCGACAGCACGCGCTCGGAGATCGAATACGCAGCGGCGCACGGCAAGCCCGTTCGCTATCTGGAGGATCGATAGGTCCGGGCCGCGGCGCGGTGCCGCGCGTTCCCGCCTTTGAAAAAGGAGGATCGGAACATGAGACGAGCCATCGAAGTATTCGATCACGCGGATACGATCGTCAAAGCGCTGCCGGAGGGCATACTGCTCAACACATACGCGGGCAAGTTCAACAGCATGGTGATCGGCTGGGGCCACCTCGGCGTCATATGGGGGCTGCCCACGTTCACCGTCTATGTGCGTCAGAGCCGCTTTACCAAATCACAGCTGGACGCGACCCGTGAATTCACGGTCTCCGTGCCGCTGGACGGTGTGCTGGACAGGGAAGTATTCCACATCTGCGGCACGCAGTCCGGGCGCGACATCGACAAGGAAAGGGACGCCCACCTGACACTGGTGGACGCCGTACACATCCGAACGCCCGCCGTCAGGGAAGCGCCTCTGACGCTGGAGTGCAAGGTACTTTATCAGCAGGACCAGGTGCTGGATCGCATCCCGCAGGATCTCGCGCAGCGCTATTACGGCCGGGCCGCAGATGTGGGAGACTTCCACACAGCCTATATCGGCCAGATCCTGGACGCCTATATCATCGAATAAGACCGCCGGCCTCGGCGCCCACGGGCCGGAAACGGACCCCCGAACGCCCCGGGCCGCATCGTCTGCCGGGGCGTTCGCATGTCGTGTACTGGACAAATGCGCGAATTAGTGCTACAATACATGCATCTATCCAAAGGAGACGACGACCATGCAGGTTGAAGCGCTTACCCATTACAGCCACTGCCTGAAGCGGGACATGCACATGATGATCTACGGGCAGGACGGCGTGCCTTTTCTATGCTTTCCGACGCAGAACTCCATGTGCCGCAATTACGAGGATTTCGGCATGATCGATCAGCTGCGTGATTTCCTGGAGCAGGGCCGGATCCAGCTTTTCGTGGTGGACACCGTCGATCTGGAGAGCTGGTCAGACAAGACCGGCGACAAGCCCCGCAGGGCCGCGCGGCAGGAGCAGTATTACCGCTACATCGTGGATGAGGCACTGCCGATCATTCGCGGCCGCAACGGCACCCGGCTGCCGATCGCCACGGGCCTGAGCATGGGCGCGAATCATGCGGCCATCGTCTTCCTGCGCCGTCCGGAGCTCTTTGGCGGGCTGCTCGCGCTCTCCGGCGTCTACGACAGCGACTATTTCTTCGACGGCTGGATGAATCCCACGCTGTATGAGAACTCGCCGGAGCGCTTCCTGCCCAATCTGCCGGAGGACCACGCGTATATCGATCTGTACAACCGCAAGCCCACGATCCTGTGCTGCGGCCAGGGCGCCTGGGAGGAGGACGGCATGCGCACGCTCAAGCATCTGGAGCGCGTGTTCCGCGAGAAGGGCATCCACGCATGGTGTGACTTCTGGGGCCACGACGTCAACCACGACTGGCCGTGGTGGTTCAAACAGATGCGCTATTTCATACCGTTCATTCTGAACAGCTAGCAGGAGGGCCCCGCCGTGAATTTCGTCTTCATATCCCCCCATTTCCCGCACACCTACTGGCGCTTCTGCGACCGGCTGCACCAGAACGGCGTCAACGTGCTGGGCATCGGCGACGCGCCGTATGACCAGCTGGAGGACTGCCTCAAGGGCGTGCTGACGGAGTACTACAGGGTCACTTCCCTGGAGGACTACGATCAGGTGTTCCGCGCCGTGGCGTTCTTTTCGTTCAGGTACGGCAAGATCGACTGGATCGAATCGATGAACGAATACTGGCTCGAGCAGGACGCCAGGCTGCGCACGGATTTCAACATCCGCACCGGCATACAGTCCGACCGCATCGGCTTCATCAAGGAGAAGGCGCGGATGAAGCAGTTGTATATCGAGGCCGGCATCCCCACCGCGCGTCAGCACGTCGTCACGACCCGCGAGGCCGGCCGCGAATTCGTCGACCGGGTGGGCTATCCCGTCATCGTGAAGCCGAACATCGGCGTGGGCGCCACCAACACCTGGAAGCTGACGTGCGACGACGAGTTCAACGCCTTCTACGACGATCTGCCCGGCGTCCCCTATGTGATGGAGGAGTTCATACAGGGCGACATCTGCTCCTATGACGCCATCGTCGATTCCAAGTGCGAGCCGCTGTTCGAATCGATGACGGTGTGGCCGCCGGTGATGGACATCGTCGTCAAGGACCTGGATCTCATGTACTATACCTGCCCCGAGGTGCCGGAAGGCCTGCGCGAACTGGGCCGCAGGACGGTAAAGGCGTTCGGCGTGGACCGCCGGTTCGTGCATCTGGAGTTCTTCCGCCTCACGAAGGCCCGCAAGGGGCTGGGCCGCATCGGCGACTTCGTGGCGCTGGAGGTCAACATGCGCCCCGCGGGCGGCTATACCCCCGATATGATGAACTTCGCCCATTCGGTGGACGTCTACCGGATCTATGCGGATATGGTGACCGCGGACCGCCGCTTCGTGCCAGAGTCCACGGACAAGTATTACTGCGTCTACGCCAGCCGCAAGGACGGTCACACCTACCGCCGCACGCACGGCGAGATCATGGCCCGCTACGGCGCGGACATGGTCATGCAGGAGGAGATGCCTCCCATGAACTGGCCGCAGATGGGGCGCTATATGTACACCGCCCGCCTGCGCAGCTATGATGCGGCGATGGCCTTCATCGACTGGGTCCAGGGTTGATCGTGCCCCTCGAGGATCCGGCATACGTTATCGCCGGACGGCGCATTCCCCTGCCGTCCGGCAATGTTAAATAATCAGCCCCCGACAGAAATCTCTGGACAAAGCTTCACCGAGTGTGCTATAATAGTTTACTGTCAGCGGGTGTGAATACATCGCGCCAATGTAGCTCAGTTGGCAGAGCAGCGGTTTCGTAAACCGCAGGTCAAGGGTTCGAGTCCCTTCATTGGCTCCATGACGACGAGGTGTAGCGCAGTTTGGTAGCGCGTTTGGTTCGGGACCAAAAGGTCGCAGGTTC
>JAFRMB010000171.1 GCA_017430945.1 Clostridia bacterium
ACAACCTGCCAAGACCAAGCCGCTGAAGCGGTGGCTGCCGTGGTACTGCTCGCGGCAACATGGCGCGACCTCCGGCTCCGGGAATGCTTACCGTTCACCATTTTGGGTGTTTCTCGACTGCACGAAACTTGACAGGTTCAGTCCGCCGTTCCCCGTGACCCCGACACTCCATTTCCACTTTACACTTCCGTCCCGCGTCCGCGCAACGGATTGCGGGCCGCGGGTTTCGGGTGAGACTTGACGCTGCGCGTCTGCGCTTTCACCCTCAGCCCTCGCTCCGCTCGGGCGCTCAATTCCACTTTCCACTTTCCCGAAGGGAGGCCTGCTCATGTCCACCCCATCCGACCGCCGCCTCAAAGTCCGCGACGCCTACCGCAAGTTCATCGGCCGCAACCACTACTCGCAGAAGCTGCGGAACTACTACAACAAGAAGTACAAGGACGGCCGCTACTACTCCGACTGCTCATCGTCCGTCTCCGGCGCCTACAAGCTCGCGGGCGAGGGCTTCGGCATCCTGAACACCGTCGGCATGTGGACCAGCAAGAAGCTGGTGGACGTGCCGGTGAAGATCTCCAAGGGTCAGATCACCAACCCCGACGTGCTGCGCGTGGGCGACATGCTGCTGTTCGCCGGCAACGACACGTCCCGCAAGAAGTACGGCTACGTTGGCCACGTCGAGATGGTCGGGGAGATCACCTACCGCCCCGCGCCCTCGGACGGGTCCGGGTCGCGGGTTTCGGGCGGCGACATCTCCGATTCGCTCGCCCTCAGTCCGGCTGACGCCGGACGCTCAGTCTCCAAGGTCACCCTCTACGGCCACGGCTCGGGCCTGGCCAAGAAGCACGAGATGACCGCCTACTGCAAGACCCGCTACAACACCAGGGCCTCGACGCCGCTGGGCCGCCGCGGGCTGATCCGGGTGGTGCGGTTCATCCGGGACGACGGCGAGCAGCTGCCGCCCGCGCAGCCCGCCCAGGCCGCCGTCCTGAAGCAGGGCGCGACCGGCGCGGCCGTGACCGCGATGCAGAAGCTGCTTCTGAAGTGGGACCCGCAGTGCCTGCCGAAGTGGGGCGCGGACGGCGACTTCGGCGAGGAGACCGCCGCCGCCATGCTGGCCTTCCAGCTGGCCGCCGGCGTCGAGCGGACCGGCACCTTCGACGCCGACACCGAGCGCGCGCTGCTGCTGCACGCGGGCGCGACCGTCGAGATCACCGGCGGCACCGTGAACGTGCGCAGCGGGCCCGGCAAGCAGAACGCCGTGCTGGGCGTCGTGAAGAAGGGCGACCGGCTCGGGTATCAGGGCGTGTGGGAGCACGCCGGCGACAGCCTGTGGCTGCTGGTCAGCTATACGCCCGCCGGCGCGAACGTCCCGCGCAACGCCTGGGTGAGCGATAAGTTTGCGGAGGTGAGGGCATAATGAGCGATGCGATCGTTACGGCACTTATCACGGCGGGTGTGACGCTGATCGGCGTCATCCTCAACACCCGCACGCAGTACCAGAAAGTCATGGCCGAGATGGACAAGCATCAGGCCGTCACCGACACCAAGCTGGAGGAGCTGACGCGCGAGGTCCGCTCACACAACGAGTTCGCGCAGCGCGTGCCGATCCTCGAGGAGAAGGCCAAGGCCGCCGACCGCCGCCTGACGGATCTCGAACACCAGCGGGCGTCATAGCCGTTCTCCGTAGGGACGCCATAATTGGCGTCCGCCGTTCCCGTAATCGCCCCGTAGGGACACCATAATTGGCGTCCGCCGTCACTCCGTAGGGGCGATCTCCTGATCGCCCGCATCACCCCGACCGACCGCCGGACCACCGGCAGAAAGGACCACAACATGGACTGGAAACAGAAGCTCACCAGCCGTAAATTCTGGGCCGCCATCATCAACTTCGTGACGCAGCTGCTCATCGCCTTCCGCATGACCGAATCGGAAGCCGCCCAGGTCGCCGCCGTCATCATGGCCGGCGCCGGCGTCATCGCCTATATCGTGGGCGAGGGCCTCGCCGATGCCGCCGGCGCTTCCGCCGACGTGGTCATCAGCGCCGAGGACGTCGCGGATCTGATCGACGACCAGCCGCCTGATGAGGGCGATGAATGACTACACAGTGACAACGAAGAGCCCCCGGCGATATGCCAGGGGGCTCTTTCGTTCTGCTGTTGAGGTGTAGTTGAGCTCAGGCTTTCGGCTTTGTCCGGCCGGGACAGCTGCCTGTACAGCCGGCACAGCCGCATCCGCAGCCGCCGGACTTGCGCGTGCGGACCGCGTGGCGTACGGCCAGCGCGACAGCTGCAGCCAGCGCGATGATGAGTGCGATATCGAGAAGGTTCATGTCTCTCAACTCCTGTTCGTCAGGTCAGCAGCAGACCGATCAGCCGCACGATCAGCGCAGCGATCCAGGCCACGCCGCACTGCCACAGCACCACGCCCACAGCCCAGCGCCGGCCGAGTTCGCGTTTGATCGAGGCCACGGCCGCCACACAGGGCGTATAGAGCAAGCTGAATACCAGCAGGCTCGCTGCAGCCAGGGAAGACATGGCCGCCGCCGCGCCGCCCTGCGAAGTGTAGAGCACCTGCATGATGGAGACCAGCCCCTCCTTGGCCATGAAGCCGGAGATCAGCGACGTCGCCACGCGCCAGTCGCCCAGGCCCAAGGGACGCAGGATCGGCGTCAGCCAGCCGGAGATCATCGCAAGGATGCTCATCTGGGAATCCTCAGTCATGTTGAGGTGGGTATCGAAGCGGGACAGGAACCACACCACGATGGTGGCGATGAGTATGACCGAAAAGGCGCGCTGCAGGAAATCCCGGGCCTTTTCCCACAACAGCTGAAGCACGCTGCGGGGGCTGGGCAGGCGATAGTTCGGAAGCTCCAGCACAAGGGGCACGGCCTCGCCCCGGAACAGCGTGTTCTTGTAGAGCGCGGCGGCGGCGATGCCTGCCAGGATGCCCAGAAGGTACAGCCCCACCATGATGAACCCGCCGCGGCCGGGGAAAAACGCCTGAACAAAGAAGGCGTAGATGGGCAGCTTGGCGGTGCAGCTCATGAAGGGTGTGAGCAGTATGGTCATGCGGCGGTCGCGCTCGCTGGGCAGCGTGCGGGTGGACATCACGGCGGGCACCGTGCAGCCGAAGCCGATGAGCAGCGACACGATGCTGCGCCCGGACAGGCCGATCTTGCGCAGGAGCTTGTCCATGAAGAAGGCCACGCGCGCGATATAGCCGCTGTCCTCCAGCAGCGACAGGAATAAAAACATCACGATGATGATGGGCAGAAAGCTCAGAACACTGCCCACGCCCTCGAAGATGCCCTTGACGATCAGGCTGTGGATGACGGGATTGACGCCCCCGGCAGTCAGCGCAGTATCCACCGCGGCGGTCAGCGCCCCGATGCCTGCCGCCAGCAGGTCCTGCAGCCACGCGCCGATCACGTTGAAGGTCAGGTAGAAGACCAGGCCCATAATGGCGATGAACAGGGGGATGGCGGTGAAGCGGCCGGTGAGGATCCGGTCGATCCGCTGGCTGCGCAGATGCTCCTTGCTTTCGCGGGGATAGGTCACGCACTCGGCGCACACCTTTTCGATGAAGCCGAAGCGCATGTCGGCGATGGCGGCGGAGCGGTCCAGGCCGCGCTCGGTCTCCATCTGGGAGATGATGTGCTCCAGCATCTCCTGTTCGTTCTGATCCAGCTCGAGCTGTTCCAGGATCAGGTGGTCGCCCTCGATGATCTTGCTGGCCGCAAAGCGCACGGGAAGTCCGGCGCGCTGGGCGTGGTCCTCGATCAGGTGGATCACCGCATGCAGACAGCGGTGCACCGCGCCGCCGTGGTCGTCCTTCGGACACAGATCCTGCCGCAGCGGCGGCTCCTGATAGCGGGCGATGTGCACGGCGTGCTTCTTGAGCTCGTCGACGCCCTCGTTCCTCGCGGCGGAGATGGGCACCACGGGCACGCCGAGCAGCGCCTCCATGCGGTTGATGTCGACCGCGCCGCCGTTGCCGCGCAGCTCGTCCATCATGTTCAGAGCCACGACGGTAGGGATGCCGGTCTCCAGCAGCTGCATCGTCAGATACAGGTTGCGCTCGATGTTCGTGGCGTCCACGATGTTGATGATAGCCTTGGGTCGGTCGTTCAGCACGAAGTTCCGGCTCACCAGCTCCTCGCTGGAGTAGGGCGACATGGAGTAGATGCCCGGCAGATCCGTGATCAGCGTATTGCGTTCTCCGCGGATCGCGCCGTCCTTGCGGTCGACGGTGACGCCGGGGAAGTTGCCCACATGCTGGTTGGCGCCGGTCAGCTGGTTGAACAGCGTGGTCTTGCCGCTGTTCTGGTTGCCCACCAGGGCAAACGTCAGCGTTTCGCTCTCGGGCAGGGGATCGCCGTCGCCCTTCGTGTGAAAGCGGCCCTCCTCGCCCAGGCCGAGGTGTTCGCTGCGCGTCCGGGGCTCCCGAGGCTTTGCGTCGGCCTGACGCGTCTCGATGGGCGTGACCTCGATCTGCGCGGCGTCCTGCAGCCGCAGCGTCAGCTCGTAGCTCCTCACGCGAAGCTCCATGGGGTCGCCCAGCGGCGCATATTTTACGAGCGTGACCTCCGTTCCGGGGATCATGCCCATGTCGAGAAAGTGCTGCCGCAGCGCGCCGCTGCCGCCGACGGCGTCGATGCGTGCCGAATGTCCGATCTTCAGCTCCTGAAGGGTCATGCGGATGCCTCCATCTCATTAGAAAAGCTTTTGCGGGAAGATAATGAGCCGATATAAAGGCGCTCGGGCCGGGCGCCTGCCGGTTTGTGCTATGGGACGATCGTGGAGCCGTTCGCGTCGGCCGCGGTGACCAAGCGCTCCAGCATCTCCAGGAAACGATGTGCCTCGGCCTCGTCGAGCTGTGACATCAGCTGCGTGTGATACGCGATCGCCTCGTGGGTCAGCCGGGCCGCGAGCTCTTCGCCCTGCGGCGTGATGGCCACCAGCACGCGGCGCCTGTCCGTCGCATCGGGCGTGCGCATCACCAGACCCGAGCGCTCCAGTACCCGGAGGATGTTCGCGATGCGCCCCGTCGTCAGGCCGAGCTTTTCCGTGAGTTCCCCGGGGAACATGGGTCGGCCGACGTGATAGAGATACATCAGCAGGCCGTATTCGCCGCGAGTGTGGCTCGCCGCGAGGATCTGCTCCAGTGCGCGCATGTGTTCCAGGTGGATCGTCCATAGCGATTC
Source organism: Clostridia bacterium (assembly GCA_017430945.1). The sequence continues at coordinate 5,204 of JAFRMB010000171.1, forward strand.
GCCGAGTCTCGTCGCATCCATGTGCAGACTGCCTCCCTCCTGTGGGGACCATGGTTATTTTATGTTAACCGATCGTGGCTGTCAAGCTCATTTGCGTGAAAGCCCGTTATCGTATGCGTAAGGAAAGCCCCGGCCGAAGCCGGGGCATAGGATGTGTGATCAGGCTTTGAAGGGGTCCTCCGGCGACGGAGCCGCGGGCACATCCGGGTCGAACAGGTCGGAAAGCGCGTCGGGAGCGACCTCCTCGACGGCGTCCGATACGGCCTCCTGGGCTGCCTCAGCGGCATCGGTGACGACCTCTTCCGCGGACTCGGCGACTTCCTCGACGGTGTCCGTGACGGTCTCCACGATCTCCTCTCCGACCGCTTCGACAGCATCGGATGCGGTCCCGGCAGCCTCCTCGACGGTCGATGCGACAGCATCGGAGACGGCATCCGGATCGATGCCCGACTTGACCTCGGAGGCGATGTCGGCGACGGTCCCGGCGAATGCGCTCATGTCCGGCACTTCGATGGGCCGGGCTGCTTCCTCCATGACCTTGTCATAGGTGCTGAGCGCGCGCTCGGAGATGTTCTGCAGCGTGTCGCCGATGGCGCTCTGTACCTTTTCGGCAGCATCGTTGGCCTTTTCGGCGACGGCACGGGCCTGAGCTACGAAATCCTGGATGCCCTCCGGCGCCGCAGGCGGTTCAGGAGCGACGGGCGCCTCCGGCTCGGCCGGCGCCTCGGGAGCGGCCTCATCGGCGTGATACTTGTTCTGGATGAAGTCGTGGATGACATCGACATCGGGAGCGGCAGGCGCTTCCGGCGCCTCGGGCACGGCCTCTTCGGCATGGTATTTGTTCTGGATGAAGTCATGGATGGAATCGGTGGAGGTGGCGGCGGCGCGGATCTGCTGGTACTGCGCGTCGACCTCGTCCTTGAGCTCGTCCATCGCGTCCTTGGGCGCGGGTTCCCTGGCCTTGGCGATGGCCTCGGCGGCGCTGTCCACGGTCTGCTTGCCCTTTTCGTACAGGCCCTTTGCGGCGTCGGTGATCTTCTCGTCGATGTCGGTCTTGTCGAGCACGTCCTGGGCCTTGTCCTTGATGCCCTTGGCGGCTTCGACGATCTTCTCGTCGATGTCGGTCTTGTCGAGCACGTCCTGGGCCTTGTTCTTGATGCCCTTGGCGGCCTCGACGATCTTTTCGTCGATATCGGTCTTGTCAAGCGCACCCTTTGCGGCGTCTGCGGATCTCTTGCCGAGATTTTGCAGCTTGGAGAACGCTTTGTTCAGTCCGTCAAGAATACCTGCCATCGTGGATCCCTCCTGTCATAGATTCCCCTTGATTATAGCAGATATGGCGGCGCAATGCAAGATGAGCGCGCCGCGCGACGCCCGCTTTTTAGGGCGGTTGGGCAACTTGACAGGCGCCGCCGGAACGCCTAGAATGAAGGTCATCGATCCGATCAGGGAGGAGATGTGTTCATGCGCGGTGTGGCATATGGCGTGGGCGTGGGCCCGGGCGATCCGGAGCTCATGACGTTGAAGGCGGTTCGCGTGATCCGCGAATGCGGAGCGATCGCGTTGCCGGGGGAGTCGCCCCGGGCGTCCGTGGCATACAGGATCGCGGCGGCGGCCGTACCGTCGCTCGCGGAGAAAGCGTTGCTGCCGATCCCCGTACCGATGGTGAAGGATCCTGCGCGCGTGGCCGCAGCGCAGGTTGACGCGGCGGCCGCCATCGAGAGTATCCTGGAGAAGGGTCAGGACGTCGCGTACCTCACGCTGGGGGATCCCTCGCTGTACTCGAGCTTCACCGGCATCCGGCGGCGGCTGGAGGCGGACGGCCATGCCGTGCAGACGGTGCCCGGGGTCACCTCCTTCTGTGCGGCAGCGTCCCGGCTCGGCATGCCGCTCGCCGAGTGGGATGAGCCGCTGAGCGTGGTGCCCGCGGCGCATTCGCTGGACGGGCTCGCCGGCAGTGGCAACTGCGTGATCATGAAGCCTTCGGGGAGACTTGCGGAGATCCGGTCGCTGCTGCGCGACAGCGGGCGCAGCGTCGGCATGGTGGAGAACTGCGCGATGCCCGGCGAGCGGGTCTTCATCGGCGCGGACGCCATCCCCGACGAAGCCGGTTATTTTTCGCTGATCATCGCAAAGCGTTAGATATGTTGGCTGCTCGTAACAAATATTACAAGTTGTTTGTCGATTTGCCACAATCTGGGAATAATGCCGTGATATAATACCTATTGTAATGTATAATATGGAGGGCGTATGCGTTGGAGGGACCTCTTGCAGACGTCTTTTTGAGCCGGGCGGGGCTTCCGGCGGACGCTGAACTGCGGGCGCGGGCCGAGGCGTTCCTCAAAGCGCGGCGCATCCACCCATCGGTGCTCAGGCGCATGCCGGACGCGCTGCTGGCAGCCTACGGGCGCCATCTTGCGGCCGGGTTGCCGATAGATTACCGGTATATGGTGGACGGATCCGCCGATCCGCTCTCCGGGCGCGTGCGGCTCTGCGGACTTCAGACATTGGTGGCGGCGCTGCCCGCCGGAGCGACGGTGCAGTCGCTGGTGGCGGACTTTGCCCGGGGCGTTTGGTACAGTGACGAAAACCGGCCGGTGTTCGAGGACGTGTGCCGGGCCTCTTGTTCGGGCACGCTGGACGACGCGCTCAGCGCGCGCATGCGGGCGATCCTCCAGGCAAACGCATCGTGGCCGGAAGACGGCGATATGCACCCACCGTCCCTTGACGTGGTGCCCGCGTGCCTGGCACTGGAGATGGACGGCAGGGTGGCGCGGGCGCTGCCTGCCTGGCATAGAAGTTACCTGGACACGATGAACGCGCTGTTTGAAGCGGTAAGGCGGTAAACGGACGGAGGCGGAAGATGAAGCTCCACGATCGGCTGCGGAGGGCGATGGCCTGGGCGCTGGCAGTTTTGCTGCTCAGCGCGCATTGCCATGTCCCGGCGGCCGCGGAAGCGCTTCCGAATGCCGTGCCCGAGGCCGTCGAAGTCGAAGCGGCTGAGCTGTTCGCGGATCCTGATCAGGACGTTGACGCGGCGGCAGATGTGCTGCTCGCCGCCCCGGCGGAAGCCGCGGTGCGGGAGCTGGCCGCGTTCGAGCTGTTCGCCGGGGAAGACGGGGAAGAGCCCGTTTGTGCTATAGACGAGTCATGGGCGCTGCCCGATCTGGACGGCAGCGATGTTGATGATGATGTCGATAATGTGGGTGGCAGCACCGATGCCGAAGATGATGCCGATGCTGCGGCAAATGACGAAGCCGGTTTGGACGATGGCGGCAGCGATGGTGCCGGCGACATTGGAAATGATGATGTCGATCCGGACGACGTTGAAAACATAGATGCCGACGGCGATGCGGACGGGACCGGCGATCCGGATAGCGAGAACGATCCTGGCGAAACCGACGACGCCGACGATGAAGTCGGCAAAGGCGAAACCGACGACGCCGGCGATGAAAGCGGCAAGGGCGAAACCGACGACGCGGATGACGCAGACGGCGAAAACAGCAACGGCGAAGATACCGACGTCGAAGATACCGACGGCGATGAAGGCGGCGATCCAGATGCGCTGCTCGGTCTGGCCGGGGCGGACGAGGCCCCCGCACCGCTCCGTCTGAGCGCGACCTCGCTGAAGCTGGGCCTGAAGGAGCGCCGCACGCTTGGCGTCGAGCTATCGCCGCCGGAGGGCGAAACGGCGGAGCCTTTGAGATTCAAGTCGTCGAAACCCTCGGTCGTCTCGGTGAGCGCCGGCGGCGTGCTGAAAGGCCGCAAACGCGGCAGGGCCGTCATCACGGTGAGCGCGGGGGCATATTCGGCGCAGTGCACCGTGAAGGTGTGCAAGGCGCCAAAGAAGGTGCGCTTTACCTCCAAAAAACTGTCTATCGGCCTGGACGAGGCCCGGAAGCTCGGCGTGCGCCTGCCCAGTGGCAGTGCGTCACAGCTGAGGTTCTCCTCCAGTGACCAGAGCATCGTGCAGGTGGACGCCGACGGCCTGGTCACAGGCGTCAGCACTGGCAGCGCCACCATCACCGTCAGGACGTTCAACAAAAAGAAAGCCACCTGCAAGGTCACGGTCAAGGCCGCGCCGCAGAGCGTGACGGTGTCTCCGGAGATGCTCACGCTGGGCGTCGGCCAATCCGGCGCCGTCAAGGCTTCCGTGAACGCGGGCAGCGCGGGCGCGATCAAGCTGATCAGCGGCGATCCGGCCGTGGCATCGGCGAGCGGCTTCAATGTGAAGGGCGTTTCGGTGGGCGAGACCACCGTGAACGCCGCGGCCTACAACGGCGCGAATAAAGACATGGTCGTCCGCGTGCTGCCCGCGCCGACTTACGTATCGTTTGGGAAAAAGACCATCTACATCGGCCGGGGCGAGCGGCTCCAGCTGAAGCCGGTGATCGACGAGGGCAGCCACACCGCCTTCAAATACAAGTCGAAGGACAAATACCAGGTGTCCGTGTCCTCAAAGGGCGTGATCAAGGGCCTGCACAGGGGCAGGACCGTCATCACGGTCACCACCCACAACGGGCTCAAGGCGAGCGTCACCATAAGAGTGACCAACGCGCCCCGAAAGGTGAAGTTCGTTCCCGCAAGTCTGACCCTGGCCCTTGAAGAGAGCCGGAAGCTGAAGGTGAAGCTCAGCAGCAATTCGGCATCCGCGCTCCGGTTCACCTCGAGCGACCCGGACGTGGTGACGGTGGATGAAGAAGGCATCGCCACCGCTGTTGGCCCCGGCAGCGCCACGATCACCGTCAGGACCTTCAACGACAAAAAGGCCAGGTGCGTCATCACCGTGGGAAGGCCGGACGTGATGCCCGAGCCGCCGCGGGACGTAACGGTCGAGGCGACAGGGCCGTCTTCCGCAGTGGTGAGCTGGTCCGCCGGCGCGCAGGCTGAGGGCTACCGGGTCTACGTCGGCTCGAGCCCGTCCTCGATGGAGCTCTACGGCGACTATCCCGCGACCGCCCGCCAGGCGGTGTTGCGGGGGCTCACGCCCGGGGAGACCCTGTATATCTGCGTGACCGCGCAGAACGTCTGCGGCGAGACGCTCCGTGAGGGCGAGGTGACCGTGACGCAGCCCGAGCCCGAGGCGGGGGACGATCGGGAGATCAGGTTCAACTACGACGGTCCCATACTGCTCAGGGTCGGCAGCACCCGCGAGATCACGGCGACGCTTTCGCCGGAAGGGGACCTTTCCGGGTTGTCGTGGGAGAGCACCGCGCCGGCCATCGCCGCGATCACCGCGGGCGGCTCGCGCTGTGTCGTCACCGCCCAAAAGCCCGGTACGGCGACCGTATCGGCGACGCTGGACGGAGCATCGGCCCGCATGACGGTCATGGTGGTGGACATCACCGACGGTTCCGCGGAAAATCTGAACAGGGTACAGCAAGCCGTCGCGCGCCATGATCAGCTCATGGACGAGGCGAATGGCGACGACGTGATCTGGCAGCTGATCGCCGGCGCGCTGCGGAGCGTCGACGTGCTGGAGAGCCGTGTGAACGAGATCATCAGCCGCGTCAAGGGCGCGGGCGACAGCTTCCGGGACCTGTATGTGTTCTCCTTCGGCAGCTATGCGATCGATGGCGACGCCACGACCGACAAAAACGGCGCGGCGATCTCTGCCAGTCAATTCCTGCCGAGGGACAACACGGTCTATCTGCCGCGCTCGAGCCTGAGCAACGCGGGCTATGCCTATGTGCTGCTGCACGAATCCGGCCATGCCATCGACTACAACGCCCAGGGCGACAACGCGCTCGAGTCGCAGAACGACGATGCGTATGACGCTCTGATGACGGATGTGCGCGCGATCCTGAACGGTCGCATCGCCGATGCCGCGGACGACGCCGGGGTGGTCCTTGATGAGATCGACGGCGATGCCGTGATCGACGCGCTGCTGAACTACCGCGCGCTGCTGAATTACGACGAGGTGGTCGGCGCGCTGTCTGAGGACGAACAGAAGGTGTACCAGTGCCTCGTGGACAACGTGAAGAACGAGATCGATGGCGACGGCAGCTATGTCGGACTTCCCAAAAACAACGGCATCATGGTCTGGGACGCCCTGGAGGGCGCCACCAACTTCGCCATCAGCGGCAGCTACGGGCACAGCTACATCTTCAACATCCCGGCCTACGCGAATGTGGCAAATTACTACTACTACAACAGAAAGGGCGAGCCCAGGATCACCACGGAGCCGTGGGCGGAGTATGTCTCCGCCGGGCTCATGGGCGACGCGGATACGATCAGCGTCAACGAGAGCTATCTGCCCACGCTCTGCACGTACTTTGCGGAGAACCTGCTGCCCTCGGCGATCGAATGGTTCAGGACCAAGCTGCTGGGGAACTGACGGGCTTGTGAGGAGGCGTTTGTTTTATGAAGCGATGGATCGCGGCGATCCTGGCGCTGCTACTGGCCCTGGGACCGGCGGCACTGGCCGAGGTGACGGAGCTTTCCGGGTATTACGGACAGGACATCGCCGCAGCGGCGGAGGCCATCGGCGGGCTGAGTTACGCCTCGGGCGAAGAGTTCGCGGACAACTATGAAGGCGACGGCCTGGCCCTGCGCGGCGACGGCAAGGTGGTGCTCATCGACCTGACCGGCGCAGGGGACCGCTGCGCGCTGTGCGGTGTCACCGTCGGCATGAAGCGCGACGAGGCGATCGGGAAGCTGGCGGGCCACGTGCAGCTGTGGGATTACGACGAGGAGGCGGCGTGGATCATCGTCGCCGACGCGGAGGATCAGCTCAACAGCCAGATGCTGGTGGCGTTCTTCGAGGACGGCGCGGTCAGCGGGCTGTGGTACCGGTCGTCCGAAGCATAGCGTCCATTTTCGAAGGAGGGACAGGAGAAGTGAAAGAGATCAGACTGGAAGCCACCATCGAAAACATACCGAGCGTGGTCGCATTTATCGACGAGGCCCTGGAGGCCGCGGAATGCGGCATGAAGGCGCAGATGCAGATCGACGTGGCCCTCGACGAGATCCTCGCCAACATCGCCCACTACGCCTATGCGCCGGGGACGGGCGAGGTCGTCGTGCGGATCGACATCGACGACGCGGCGCGCGTGGCGACGATCACCTTCATCGACAGCGGTATGCCCTTCGATCCGCTCCAGAAGGACGATCCGGACATCACGCGCCCGGCGGAGGAGCGGGCCATCGGCGGGCTGGGGATCTTCCTGGTCAAGAAGACCATGGACGCGATGGCATACCGGCGCGAGGACGGGCGCAATTGCCTGACCCTCCAGAAGCGCATTTGACATCGGCGGACGGCCGATGCGAGCAACGGGAGGAATGGACGATGGTTTCAGAAAAATTCATGGTGAACAGCGAGGCGCAGCGCATGGCGGCGGCGCGGTACGCCACCGAGAACTTCGCGTGGCAGATCAAGCTGGACAAGCGTGATATGCTGCGGCTCGACCTGCTGGTGGAGGAGACGCTGGGCATGATCAAAGCCATGCTGGATGATTTTTACGGCCAGCTCTGGTTCGTCGCCGACGGGCGGGTCTGTGAGATCCACTTTGAAGCCACGGCGAACATGGACGCCGACAAGCGGCGCGAGCTCGTCTCCGTGTCCAGCACGGGCAGGAACGCGGCGTCGGGCGGCTTCATGAAGAAGCTGGGCGAGATGATGTCCGATATGATCAACGGCATCGGACGCACGATGGACGCCTACGGCGAAGAGACGATCCGCTATGGCATCGTCCACACACCGGACATGATGACGCCCAGCGTGGAGCTGGTGCCGGTCTGGACGCTGAAGACCTACAAAAGCGACCTGGATCTGGCGCGCGACGCCGACAGCGCGGCGGAGGAGGCGCTGGAGGACCTGGAGAAGTCCATCGTGGCCAGACTGGCGGACGATGTGGTCGTCGGCGTCCGGGGGGATCGGATCGATCTGATCATCAAAAAGACATTCTGACTCAAATCAATATCTCAAAGATGTACATCAACAAGGAGGATACGACCATGACCATCGAAAAGAAGCTGGACGGCAGCGCCCTTACCATCGCCCTGGAAGGCCGCCTGGACACCACGACTTCACCGGAGCTGGAGGACGAGCTGAAGAAGAGCCTGGACGGCGTGACCGCCCTGACGTTCGATTTCTCGAAGCTCAATTATATCTCCTCCGCCGGGCTGCGCATACTGCTGGCGGCTCACAAGGCCATGCTCGACAAGGGCACGCTGAAGGTCACCCACGTCAACGAGATCGTGATGGAGGTCCTCGAAGTGACCGGTTTTTCGGATATCCTGACGATCGAATGAGGCGCGTCCCCTTGGGCGGCGCGTGACGGGAGCGCTACAGTGTGCGACGGGAGGAAATGAAGATGAAGATCATCAAGAATCAGAACGGGACCTCGATGCAGATCGGCCTGGAGGGTCGCCTGGACACCACGACCTCGCCGGAGCTTGAAAAGGAGCTGAAAGGCTGCCTGGACGGCGTGACGGAGCTTACGATGGATCTGTCGAAGCTCGACTACATCTCCTCCGCCGGGCTGCGCGTGCTGCTGTCGGCGCACAAGGCCATGCGTGGAAAGGGACAGATGAAGGTCACCCACGTCAACGAGATCGTGATGGAGGTCTTCGAAGTGACCGGCTTTACCGATATCCTGACGATCGAATGACCGTGACGGTGGCCGCCGGATGCCGCGGACGGGTCCGTCCGCGACGCACGGCCGCCGGGTCTCAAAGGGCTGTGGCTCGGCCGGAGCCGTGGCTCTGTCGGGCATCGAATGAGCGCCAGCGCGCAAGGTGAGAGCGCGGGCGCTCGTGCTTTTGCGGGAAGCGCCACTTTACAGGTGCCGCGGGTGCGGACAGGAGGAGCGGCTTGAAGAAATACAAAAACATCGTGATCGGCGGCATCGAGACCCGCCTGTTCAATCTGATACTGGCAACGCTGGCCCTGGTCACCGCCGCCTTTTTCGCAGTGAGCCTGTATCAGAGCAACATGCTGTCCAAACTGACCACGGAGACCGGGCAGCGCCAGCGCGCGTCCATCTCGGAGATCACGGGTCAGGTGATGGACCGCGTCGTCGAGGACAGCATGGATCGCATCACGGAGATCGACGCGCAGCTCGCCGACGCGACGTTCCGCGACCTGAAGGCGCGCGTGACGCTGTTGGTCGATCTCGCCGCCAGGTTGTTCGACGATCCGTCCGGTGTGCGTCAGGCACCGTGGTCCGGGCCGGATCCCGGGCTGGACGGACAGCTCTCGGCGCAGGTACTGCTGGCCGGGGGCGTCGATGCGTCGTCGCCCGAGCTGGCCGAGCGTCTGGGGTTGGTCGCGAACATGTCGGATGTGATGATCTCGGTCTGCCGGGCGTTCGGTACAGACAACGCGTATATCGCGCTGCCGGAGGGCGCCACGCTCGCAGTGAACAAAGTGTCGGGAAGCTGGCTGCGCAGCGATGGCACCGCGCTCAGCTTTGACGCGCGCACGCGGTTCTGGTATCGGCAGGCGGTGGCAGCGGGCGAGCTGGTGTTCACCGATGTGGAAGCGGACCAGGCCACCGGGGCGCTGTGCGTCACGTGCGCTGCGCCGGTCTACGGAAGAGATGGCCGCCTGTGTGCGGTGGTCGGATCGGATCTGTTCCTCGATCAGATGACGGAGTCGGTCCGCCAGTCCGACTCGGGCGGCGGCTATCTCGCGGTCGTCAACGGCAGCGGACACACGGTCCTGTCGCCCAGACAGACCGGTACGTTCCAGGTGCGGTCCAGCGGGGAGGCCGAGGATCTTCGAGCATCTGAAAACGCAGCTCTGGCGCAGCTGGTGACCGATGCCCTGAAGGGCAGGACGGGCGTTCGCCGCGTTGCGCTCGAGGAGGGCGGCTGCTATATGATCGGCGCGCCGCTCGAGACCCTGGGATGGGCGCTGATCGCCGTGTTCGACGAGGCGGCGGCGGCGCAGCCCGTGGCGCAGCTCGAGGGACGATACGCGGAGATCGAAGCGGAGGCCATGGGCGTCTACCGCGAGAAGAGCGGCTATTCGAAGACCACCATCGCCGTGCTGTTGTCGGTGCTGTTCATCGTTGCCTGCGCGGCGGCGGTGGCGCTGGGCAAGCGGATCGTGCGGCCGCTCAACACCATCACCCAGCACATCTCCCAGCTCAGCGAGGAGGCTCCGGAATTCCACATGGAGGACGCCTACCGTACGGGCGACGAGATCGAGGTGCTGGCAGAGGCTTTCGAGAGCATCTCCCGGCGCACGATCCTGTATGTGGAACAGGTGAAGCGGGTCACCGCCGAGAAAGAGCGCATCGGCACGGAGCTGCGCATGGCCAACCTGATCCAGGAGAGCATGCTGCCGAACATTTTCCCGGCTTTCCCGGACCGGCCCGAATTCGACATCTACGCTACGATGGAGCCCGCCAAGGAGGTGGGCGGCGACTTCTACGATTTCTTCCTGATCGACGACGATCACCTTTGCCTGGTGATGGCGGACGTGTCCGGCAAGGGCGTGCCCGCGGCGCTGTTCATGATGATCGCCAAGGTGATCCTGCAGAGCTGCGCCATGCTGGGCAAGTCGGTGGGCGAGATCCTGGAAAAGACGAATGAGGCGCTTTGCTCAAAAAACCATGTCCAGATGTTCGTCACCATCTGGCTGGGCATACTGGAGATCTCCACCGGCAGGCTGATCGAGGCCAACGCCGGCCACGAATACCCGGCGTTGATGCGCGCGGGCGGGTCGTTCGAGCTGTTCCGCGACAAGCACGGCTTCGTCATCGGCGGGCTGCCGAACCTGCGCTTCAAGGAGCAGGTGATCCAGCTGAACCCTGGCGACAAGCTCTTCGTGTACACCGACGGCGTGCCCGAAGCGGCAGACGCGGAAGGCGAGATGTTCGGGACCGGGCGTATGCTGGACGCGCTCAACGAAGTGTGCTCCGAGCCGCCCACGGAGGTGCTCAGGGGCGTGCACCGCGCGATCGAAGCCTTCGTGCAGGATTCGGAGGCGTTCGACGACATGACGATGCTCTGCCTGGAGTACAAGGGGCTGGGCGCCGCTGCGCGCGATTTTTCGGCGCGAGGGCTTGAAATCCCGGATAAATCATGATATAATGACAATAGAACAATCCAGGGCGATCGGCAACAGAGGCGTTTGGCCCGCGGACGCGGGTCAAACGCTTTCCATTGAGACCATATGTCATAACAAAGCGACATTATGACAGACCGAAAGGGCGATGCACATGATCATGACCGTGACGGGCCCGATGGCGGCGGAGGACCTGGGGTACTGCCAGCCGCACGAGCACGTGTATGTCGCGGCGACACCGGCCTCTGATCGGAACCCTGCGCTGCGCATCGACGACGAGGCGCGATCTGCGGCGGAACTGCGCGATCTTGCGGCCTGCGGCGGACAGTCGATCGTCGACTGCCAGCCCCTCGGCGCCGGGCGGGATCTGTCCGCGCTGCGGCGGCTGAGCCGGCAGAGCGGCATCCGTATCGTCGGCGTCACCGGTTACCACGTGCCCATGTTCTACCCCCGCGATCACTGGATCTTCTCCGGCGATGTCGCCGCGCTTCGCGAGCGCTTCCTTTCGGAGCTGCTGGAGGGCGTTCCCGATCCGGATGGAGGCGACCGCATCTTTCCCGGCGCGGTTAAGGCCGCCATCGGCGCGGACGGCCCCGCGGATCGCTTCGGCATATGCCTGCAGGCCGCGGCAGGCGCGGCGGCACAGGCGGGCGTTCCGCTGATCCTGCACACCGAGCGCGGCGCCGGGGCGGTGGAGGCCGTGAAGCTGTGCGAGGCCGAGGGCCTGGATCCCGCGCGCATCGCCGTGTGCCACGTGGACCGGCAGGCTGCCGACTACGCCCCCCACGAAGCGGTCGCCCGCACGGGCGCGTACCTGGAGTACGACACGATCGCCCGTTACAGGTACCATGACGATCCATCGGAGGTCGCTCTGATCCGGCATATGCTGGCGCTGGGCTGTGCAGACCGACTGATGATGTCGCTGGACACCACCGCGGCGCGGCTTGCGAGCTACGGCGGCGCACCCGGCCTTAGCTATATACTGCGCACGTTCATACCGATGCTGGCGCAGGCGGGCGTGTCCGGGCAGGAGATCCGTACCATGACCCACGACAACCCACGGAGGCTTTTTGAAAGATAAGGAGGCAAACACGATGATCCATCTTCCCGAACCCGCGACCCGTCCCACCATGTACTTCATCGGCGTCACCACCGGACAGTCCTCGATCATGCGCATCTTCCCGATCTGGATGGAAGCGCTGGGCCTGGACGGCTGCATCAAGGGCATCGACATCGGCCTGCACGCGCCGGCGGAGGACTACCGCGCGGCGGTCGAATTCATCAAAAACGATCCGCTGTCCCTGGGCGCGCTGGTGACGACCCACAAGATCGACCTGTACAACGCCTGCAAGGACCTGTTCGAGTACTTCGATCCCTATGCGCTGCAGTTCGGCGAGATCTCGTCCATCTCGAAGGCGGACGGCAAGCTGTGCGGCCACGCGAAGGACCCCATCTCCGTCGGCCTGGCGCTGGATTCCTTCGTGCCGGCGGATCACTGGAAGAAATACCCGCAGGCACAGGCATGTGTGCTGGGCGCCGGCGGCAGCTCGCTGGCGGTGAGCAGCTATCTGCAGCATGAGAAGCACGGCGACGATGTGCCGGCGCGGATCAACGTGAACAACCGCTCGGTGCCGCGCCTCCAGGAGGCCATCCACCTTCTGGAGAACAGCCGCGTGCCGATGAGCTTCAACCTGTGCCCGATCCCGGAGTGGAACGACAGGGTCGTGTCGTCGCTGCCGGAGGGCTCGATCGTCATCAACGCCACCGGCATGGGCAAGGATCGCCCGGGCTCTCCGCTGACGGACGCCTGCGTGTTCCCGATGCACGGCATCGTGTGGGAGTTCAACTACCGCGGCACGCTGGAGTTCATGCATCAGGCGGAAGCCCAGAAGGAGGCGCGCGATCTTCAGATCGAAGACGGCTGGACCTACTTTATCCACGGCTGGACGCAGGTCATCGCCGAGGTGTTCCACACGGACATCACCGGCGAGCGGCTGGCACTGTGCGACAAGCTGGCGCGCTGACGCCGCAAAAAACGATCGACAGACAAAGGGCGGGGCAGAGGGCCATCCTCTGTCCCGCCTTTTTCTGTTGAGAAACAGGGGGCATCAATGATCCGGGTCCTTCGCGTTATCGCGAAGGACCCGGATGCCTGTGATCGTCGATGCGGATCACATATTCAGCAGTGTCAGGGCGACCAGCACCAGCGCGAGCGCGGCGTACTGACGGGCATCGATCCGCTCTGAGAACAGCAGCCGTCCCGAGAGCGTCGTTAGCAATATGGTACCGCAGGAGAACGCGGGGTAGGCGACGCTGGCGGGGATATCGCTCAGCGCCAGCAGCAGGAAGCGGCTGGAGAAATAGTTGGGAAGCCCCAACAGCACGCCGAACAGCGCGTCCCGGGGCGCGGGCTTTTGGCGCAGCCGCGCGCACAGCGCGGCACAAAGGACCAGTGCGAAGCCGAACACGAAGCTTAGGTAGTGTCCCTCCAGCGCAGCTACGCCGTAGGCATTGTAAAACTTGCTCAGCCCGTCGGCCATGCCGCCGCCCAGCAGCAGCAGGATCAGGAGCCCCAGGCCGCTTTCGCGCAGATGCTGAAGGCTGGGCCTGCCGGACAGGATGACGATGGCCGCCGCGGTCAGCGCGATGCCCGCGACGCGCATGAAGCTGACGCGCTCCCGAAAGAGGGTGAACCCCAGCACGGTGGGCACGACGACCCCGAGCTTCATGAACACCGATGAGAGCGTGACGCCGTTGTCGTGTATACTCCGCTGGAAAAGCAGGAACGCACTCAGGTAAAGCACGCCGCCGATCAGTCCGAGACCGGCGGCAAAGCCCAGCCCGTCGCGGCCGGCGCCGGGCTTCAGAAACAGCAGCGACACTGCGAAGCACACCAGGTAGTTGGCCGCGAGCATGGGCTTGCGCGGCTCAGCGCTGCCGGAGCCGACGCGCATGACGACGGACACCAGCGTGCTGCAGAGCATCGCGAGGATCAGGTCCAGCATCGGTCACTTCGCGTCGTCCGCGAGGTCCAACTGACCGGCCTTGCGCTGGCGCGCGCTGCGCCAGGCGTACATGATCAGCGCGACGGCGATGACGCCGTAGGACAGGAACGCGCGGAAGTACTCGCCGACTGCGGAATCGCCGAACATGGCCGAGGCCGCGCTCTGCGCCGTGATGAACAGCGAGTGGAACAGGAACGTACCGACCATTGCCTGCAGGTTCGTCGCCCGGTCGATGGACGCGCCGCCCACCAGGATGGCCGCGCCGGCGTACAGGCCGACCTGTTCGTGCGCTGCGTAGGTCTGGAAGGTGCCGATGCCGTCAGACTGCATGAACACGATCTGTCCCCAGCCCGCCAGCACCGTGGAGATCATGATGGCAATCACGCGTGTGCGGTCAACGTTGATGCCGGAGGCGTTGGCCACGGTCTGATTCTGGCCCACGGCGCGGAACTTCTGGCCCAGCCGGGTGCGCATGATGGTCGAGTTGAACAGGCACAGCAGCAGTATGATCGCCCAGGTGACCAGGGGCAGGCGGATGACGCGGCCGTGGTTGCCGTTGAATACCGACGCGATGGGCGGGATGCTGAACACGATGGCCAGCGCTGCCGCGAGTCCCAGCATGGCGGCCAGGCGCTTGGACGAGATCTTTTTCCGGGCGAACTGGATGCCGGAGAACAGCGCCAGCGCCGCGGCGACGATGTAGATCGTCGTCAGGAAGGGGATGTGGGCGATGCCGTCCACGGCGGTGTACAGCCCGACCTTGCCGGTCAGATTCAGCGTGTTCTGCACGCCGCTGGCGCCCACGATGGTGACGTTATCGTTCAGCGGTATGATGGTGCCGAATATGAACAGGAACAGCAGCTGATACGCGCCGTTGGCGAAGTAGCCCAGGATCAGCGAACCGATGGTCTCCTGGCCCTTCATCTTGTTCAGCAGCTTGCCGATCAAAAAGCCGAAGAACGCGCCGAGCGGCAGCGTGATCGCCGCGGCCAGCAGGATGCCGGGCACGCCTGACACGCCCCAGTTGATGGTCAGCAGCAGGCCGATCTGCGCCGCCATCGCGCCGATGGTGATGGCGAAGTTGATGCCCATGCCGGCGATGATCGGTATGATCAGCGCAAGGACGATGAACGCGTTGCGGTTCAGGCGCAGCAGCAGCTGGCTGGCGACATAGTTGATATCCAGTCCGGACACCACGATGAACAGCGTGCTCAGGGCAATAAACAGATAAGTAACGATGTATTTCCGGAAGTGTTCCAAAACCTTATTCTGCTCAGCC
>JAFRMB010000172.1 GCA_017430945.1 Clostridia bacterium
AGCACCTGCTCCGGATCCCCGCCGGCGGCGCACCGCGACAGGTCGCCCTTGCGCAGGCAGCGCTCGACCCGGCCCGCCACGTCGTCCGCCAGGCGCTTCATGTCCGCGTCCAGCGCCTGCCGCGGCGCCCGGTCCTCGATCGCCCGCCGCGCCGCGCGCGCCCGCTTCAGCGACACCCGGCACCGGTCGACCGACCGCAGGAACGGCAGGTCGGCGGCGCCCTCGGCCATGATCATCGGCGCCAGGCGCTCGAACTCCGCCTGATGCGCCTCCTGCGCCAGCTCCCCGCGCTGCATGAACTGATACGTCCGGTCGGCGCGCCTGACGTGGTACAGCGTGTTGGCGAACGCCCGGCCGTTCAGATAGTCCTTCAGCGCTTCGGGCGCCATGCCGCGGGTGATGGGGCGGACTTTTTTCAGCGCCTGCCCGTACAGCACGGCTTCCCGTTCCGGCATCAGCGCCTGGATGTAGAGCCGGAGCGCCGCGTCCCTGTCCATGTCCGCACCTCCCCCCGCCGCGTCGTCCCGACCATTATAGCATATCCGCTCTGAAGTTTCCACTGCCGCCGCCATCACAAAAGACGATCCCGGCGGTCATGCCGCCGGGATCGTTCGAAGATCGGGAGGGTGCGCACCATTCACAGGTCCTTCACGAACAGGCACCGGATCGCGTTGAGCACGCAGAGGATCATGACGCCCACGTCGGCCACGATGGCCACCCACATGTTCGCCAGGCCCAGCGCGCCCAGGATCAGGCACACGGCCTTGACGATCAGCGCGAAGGCGATGTTCTGCCGGACGATGCCCAGGCACTTGCGGGAGATCCGTATGGCCTTCGCGATCTTCAGCGGATCGTCGTCCATGAGCACGACATCCGCCGCCTCGATGGCCGCGTCCGAACCCAGCGCGCCCATGGCGATGCCGATGTCCGCCCGGGACAGCACCGGCGCGTCGTTGATGCCGTCGCCCACGAAGGCCAGCCGCCGCCGGCCGTTCGACGCACGCAGCAGCTCCTCCACCGCCGCCACCTTGTCCTGCGGCAGCAGCTCCGCGCGGTAGTCGGTGAGCCCCACGTCGGACGCCACCTGCCGGGCCACGGCCTCGGCGTCGCCCGTGAGCATGACCGCCCTGTCGATGCCCGCGCGCCGCAGCTGCGCCACGGCCTCGCGGGAGTGCGCCTTCAGCTCGTCGGAGATGACGATGTGCCCGGCGTACGCGCCGTCCACCGCCACGTGGACGATGGTGCCCGTGTGGTGGCAGTGCCGGAAGTCGACGCCCAGACGGTTCATCAGCTTCTCGTTGCCGACCGCCACGTCGATGCCGTCGACCTTCGCGGTGATGCCGTGGCCGGAGATCTCCTGCACGCCCGACACGCGGGTGGGGTCGACCCTCCCGCCCCAGGCCTTCCTGAGGCTCTGGCTGATGGGGTGCGAGGAGTGGCACTCCGCCGTCGCGGCGTACTCCAGCAGCTTCGCCTCCTCGATGGGGCAGTGGTGCACCGCCGTCACCTCGAAGCTGCCCCGCGTGATGGTGCCGGTCTTGTCGAACACCACCGTGGTCACCTGAGACAGCGTCTCCAGATAGTTCGAGCCCTTGACCAGTATGCCCTGGCTGCTGGCCCCGCCCAGGCCCGCGAAGAAGCTCAGCGGGATGGAGATGACCACGGCGCAGGGGCAGCTGATGACCAGGAACGTGCAGGCGCGCAGGATCCAGTCGCGCCACAGGGCACCGGCGGAGGCGTAGCCCGCCATGCCGATCCCCGTCACCGTCATGAACAGCGGCGGCACCAGCGCCAGCACCAGCGCGGCGCAGCACACGAACGGCGTGTACACCCTGGCGAATTTGGCGATGAAGCTCTCGGACTTCGACTTCCTGGACGCGGCGTTCTCCACGAGATCCAGGATCCTGGAGGCCGTGGACTCGTCGAACGCCGCGGTCGTGCGGATCTTCAGAACGCCCGACAGGTTGATGGAGCCCGACAGCACCGTGTCATCGACCGACACGTCCACGGGCCGGCTCTCGCCGGTGAGCGCGGCGGTGTTCAGCGCGGACGCGCCCTCCGTGACGACGCCGTCGATCGGCACCTTCTCGCCAGGCTCGACGACGATGACGGTGCCGACCTCCACCTCGTCGGGGTCCACGCGCGAAAGCGTGCCGTCCGCCTGCTCGATGTTGGCGTAGTCCGGCCGGATGTCCATGAGCGCAGCGATGTTGCGGCGGCTGCGGCCCACGGCATAGCTCTGGAACAGCTCGCCCACCTGATACAGCAGCATGACCGCCACGCCCTCGCCGTACTCGCCCAGCGCGATGGCGCCCGCGGTGGCCACGGTCATCAGAAAGCACTCGTCGAACACCTTTCCGTTCCGGATGCCCAGGAACGCCTTGCGCAGGATGTCATACCCGACCGTGAGATATGGGATCAGGAACAGCCCGAACAGCGCCCACCGCGGCATGCCGGTCTTCAGGATGCCCTCGGAGATCAGGAACAGCGGCACCCAGAAGGCCGCCGCGACGACGATGCGGACCAGCAGTTTCTTTTGTTTCGTATTCATAGCGGCACGCTCCACTTTCAAAGGTGATACCGGCCGCCCCGCGGCCGACCGTCCGCGCGCTTATAAATAGATCTCGCAGTCGGCCTCGACCTTCTTGCAGTTCTGCAGCACCTTCTGCATCACGCTGTCGACGTCCGCGCCCTCCTCGAACGCCACCTTCATCCTGAGCGTCATGAAGCTCACCGTGCAGTCCGCGACGCCCGGGGTCTTCTTCGCGGCCTCTTCCATCAGGTTCGCGCAGTTCGCGCAGTCCACTTCGATCTTGTAGGTCTTCTTCATCACAGTCGCCCTCCCCTTTCATTCGTTCACGTGATCCATGCCCTGGCCGATGATCGTCCGCACGTGGTCGTCCGCCAGAAAATAGTAGACCGTCTTGCCCTCGCGGCGGTTGCGCACCAGGCGCGCCTGCTTCAGCACGCGCAGCTGGTGGGAGATCGCCGACTGGGTCATGCCCAGCAGCTCCGCGATGTCGCACACGCACATCTCCGATTCGAACAGCGCGTACAGGATGCGGATCCGCGTCGTGTCGCCGAACACCTTGAACAGCTCCGCCAGGTCGTACAGGCTCTCCTCGTCCGGGATCTCCGGCTTCACGTGGGACAGGATCTCCGGATGCACGCAGACCTCGTCGCAGCGCTCGGCGTATTCATGCGTATGCATGCCGCACACCTCCAAACACTTGAACATCTGTTCATATGTTATTATATACCTCCTCCCGTCCCCTGTCAACCACCCCGCGGCAGATTTAACATGCCGCGCCCCGGGACGGCTTTGGGCGCTTATATGTCCGATGGACAGCGATGGCGATCCGCCGCGAGATGCGGTGGATCGCCACCTGTCTTTTTTCGCCGTCCTGTGCCGTCGCGGCCTGTCCCGTCACGGGATCAGGTCCGCCATGCCCGCATGCCCGCCGGCAAGTCTTTCAAAGTCCGAAACGAAGGCGCTCACCGCGGCGTCGATCGCCGGATTCCTGACGAGGCCGTCGATCACGTCCGGCGCGCACGTGGCGGCGCCGATGCCATAGGCGCAGAGCGCCAGCACCTGCTGGCTGTTCCTGAAGGAGGCGGCGAGCACCCGGGAATCCATGTGGTGGAGCGTCAGTATGTCGTGGATCTGCTCGGTCACGGCGATGCCGTCGTATCCCATGTTGTCGATGCGGTTCACATAGGGCGCGACGTACTCCGCCCCGGCCTTTGCCGCGAGATAGGCCTGCATCGGCGTATAGACGACCGTGCCGCAGGTGCGGATCCCTTCGCGCTTCAATCGGCGGATGGCCTTGAACCCCTCGGGGATGGCGGGCACTTTGACGACCGTGTCCCCGCCCAGCAGGCGAACGATGGCCCGGGCGTCCCGCATCATGCCCTCCGCATCGGGCGGGATCGCCTGCACGAACAGCAGGCGGTCTTCGCCGATGAGCGCCCGGATCGCCCTCAGCGTCTCGACGGGGTCGCCGCCGGATCTGGCGAGGATCGTGGGATTGGTGGTCACGCCGTCGACGGGATACAGATCGAACAGCCGCCGGATCGCGTTCACGTTCGCATCGTCGATCAACAGTTTCATGGCCGATCCTCCTCAAAGGCTGTGTTCTGCGCGGGCAACGGCATCGGCCCGCGCTTTCCGGGACGGGGCGTCGAAGCGCGCCGTTCAGGCGGCTTTCCCGGCGGTCTCCCGCGCGGCGAGCGCCGCGTCCACCAGGCGCTCGTATTCGTCCACCAGGCCGCGGTAGTAGGCCATCGCCGCGTCGTAGGTGTCCTTCGACAGCGGGTCGACGCCGGCAGCGGCCAGCAGGACCTGCGGCGAATCAGAGCGGCCCAGCTTCAGGAACGCCAGATAGTCGTCCACGGCGCCCTCCCGGCCGGTGAGGATCCCCTCGGCGATGGAGGCGGCGTAGGTGACGGATGTGGCGTACTGGTACACGTAGTACGAATTATAGAAGTGCGGGATGCTCGCCCAGGCGTAGCGCGCATCGGGATAGGTGGTGACGGTGTCGCCGCGATACATCTCCAGCAGCTCGAGACACTTGTCGCCCATCACCTCGGGATCAAGCGCGCCGCCGGATTCCACGGTCCGGTACATGAAGTCCTCGAACTCGGCATACCACAGCTGGGTGAAGAACGTGCCGCTGAACATGGACAGCAGGTTCTCGAGATAGTACAGCTTTTCATTTTCGTCCGCGGCGTGCTCCATCTTGTAGTTGTAGTACAGAAGCTCGTTGGTCGTGGAGGCGACCTCCTGCGTGAAGATGGTGGGGGCCCTGTACTGCGCGGGCTGGTTCAGGTTGGCGAAATGGCTGTACACCGCGTGGCCGCCCTCGTGGGCGATGGTGCTGATGTCGTCGGAATAGCCGTTGTAGTTGAACAGCAGCCAGGGCAGGTACGCGGCACAGGGCTGCGTCTCAAAGGCGCCCGTGTCCTTGTTCTCGGCGGGATACACGTCCACCTGGCCGCTGGTCAGGATGGTCGTGAAGGCGTCGATGTATTCGCCACCCAGCACGCTCAGCGCGTCGCGCACCTCGGCCACGGCGTCCTCGTATGCCGTCTTGCCGGGATCGAAGTCGGAGACGCAGGCGACCAGGTCGTAGGGGTGCTGCACCTCCAGGCCCAGGCCGCGGGCGTGCGTCGTAAGATAGCGCCGATAATCCGACGCGCCCTCGTGCGCGGCTTCGATGACCATGTCGTACACGGCGGGGTCGACGTCATAGGTATCCAGCGCTTGCGCGCGCGTGGTCTCGTACCTGTTCAGCTGCGCGGTGGCAAAGGCCTGCATGATGTGCTCCTCCTGCAGCTTTGCGAGCGTGTACCTGTAAGGTGCCACGCGCGCCAGCTGGAGCTGGTTCACCTCGGCCTTCAGCGCATCGTCATATTCCCGGGAATAGAGGATGTCATTGACCGCCTCGTCCGTCAGTTCGACCTCGCTGCCGTCGGGCATGGCGATCACGGGATAGGGGATCTCCGCGTAGATCAGGTCGCAGTACACATCGTACGCGTAGCCGAGCCCCGCGGACTGGATGGCCAGCGCCTGCTGCGCCTCCTCCCCCAGAGGTTCCTTTTTGGGGTCGGTGTAGTCGCGCAAGCTGTATTCCATGCCCTTGAACAGCGGGTCGGAGAAGATCGCCTGCCGCTCTTCCAGCGACAGCGCGTAGATCTCCGGCACCGCGAAGGCGCTCACCCGGGATTCCTTCACGTTCATGGCCTTCATCAGGGCGTCCAGCTCGGTGAACACCGGGTCGGTGGTGTTCAGGCTCTTGCCCAGGGCGACGTACATGCCCAGCTTCTCCTGTATCGCGGTCAGCTCGGTAAAAAAGGCGAACTGCATGTAATCGTAGATGCCCTGCGCCGTGTTCAGCGTCCCGCGAAAGTCGCCGTACCGGTCCAGCATCTCCATCACGGTCTCGTGATCCGCCTTCCATTCGTCCACGCTGCCGTAGATGGTGGTCAGATCCCACTTCACGGGCAGGCTTTCCGCCGTCCCCGCAGACTCCGCCGGGGCGGATACCGCCAGGGCCATCAGCATCGCGCACGCCAGCAGCGCCGCCAGCCATCTCTTCATGGTCTTCCTCTCCTTCTTGAGTACAATACTGTGGTCGTCCCGGGCGCCCGCGGCAAGCCGCAACGCAGCCGCCCTGAACATGATACCCCGGATCCCTTGCTTTTGCAATATTCTGCGCGCCTTTTTTACAGTCATGGCAGACAGAGGGAGCTACCGACCCCCGGACCCGCAGGGGCGCCATCACCCCGGCGTCCGAACGGAACGGGAGCGCGGGCCCCGTGTCCCCCGCGGCGGATCGCGGATCGATGCGCAACGGTCCCTTCATCCGGCGCCGTTTCGATGCGATCCCCGGCGATCACGTTTTCAGATTGTTCATAAATCATCGAAGGTTTGTTTATTGACTTTGATCTATCCTGACTATATAATTGTGGCTGCAGACGGGGATCAGGTTCCCCGGACAGGCATTATCGATCCACACAGGCTTTGAAAGGAGCTGTCAACGATGAAATGCATTCATAATAACGGACGGCATGCCCGCAAAAACAATTCCGGCGCATTGCTTTTCATGTCTCTCGTGCTGGTCTGCGCGCTGGCCGTCGGCGGCCTGTTCGCGATGAACGGCATGCCGAAGCTGGCCGCGGCCAACGCCGAGCCTGACGGCGGCGTATCCCCCGCTTCCGGCATGATCGACACCAGCCCGGCGATCTACGTCGCCGAGAAAAACGCCAACTCCGTGGTGGGCATCATCACCAACACCCAGGGCTGGGACCGCAACAACGGCGTCCAGGACAAGATGCTCGCACAGGGCAGCGGCGTGGTCATCGCCGAGGGCGGCTACGTGCTGACCAACTACCACGTCATCGAGGACGGCAACGCCTACCAGGTGCTGATGCCCTCCGGCGAAAAGGTCACCGCCACGCTGGCCGGTTCGGATTCCTCGCTGGATCTGGCCGTGCTGAAGGTCAATGAAGAAGCCGACCAGCTGGTGCCCGTGGCCATCGGCTCCAGCGAATCCATGAAGGTGGGTTCCACCGTCATCGCCATCGGCAACCCCGGCGGCGAGGTCCTGGCCAACACCGTGACGCAGGGCATCATCTCCGCACTGCAGCGCTCCAGCGTATCCGGCAACAACACTACCCGCAACGTGGACTACATCCAGCACGACGCCGCCATCAGCAGCGGCAACTCGGGCGGCGGCCTGTTCGACTACCAGGGCAATCTGATCGGCATCAACACCCTGAAGATGGCCAGCAACGCCTACTCCTCCGCCAGCTACGAGGGCCTGGGCTTCGCCATCCCCGTGGAGACCGCCTACCCCATCGCCCAGCAGCTGATCCAGAACGGCAAGGTGCTGCGCCCGCAGATGGGCGTCACCGTGGGCACCTACGAGGGCCCGGACGACCCGATGAACGACTACGCCCCCGCCAGCGCGTGCGTGTACGCCGTGAACCCGAACGGCCCCGCCGAGAAGGCCGGCATCAAGCAGTATGACTTCATCACCGCCATCAACGGCGAGCGCGTGAAGAGCCTGCGCGAGCTGACCACGCTGCTCGACAAGTTCCAGCCCGGCGACACCGTGACCGTCACCGTGGTGCGCTACAACAACGCGGGCATGGTCAACAACAACTACAACAACTATAACGACTACTACAACTGGCCCTTCGGCGGCTTTGGCGGCTTTGGCGGCTTCGGCGGCTTCGGCGGCTTCGGTGGCTACAGCGGCGGCAACAGCGACGGCAACAGCTCCGGCAGCAACCGCGGCACGCTGACCATCGGCGGCGGCTACACCACGCTGGACCTGCAGGTCACCCTGGAAGTGCTCGACAACTGATGACCCCTATCCCCCCCTTCGCCGGTGCGGAAACGCACCGGCGCTTTTTATTGAAGGGGTGCGCTTGGCCGATACGGGAACGGACAGGGGCGGTCTCAAACCGCCCGGCGGTGGATCCGTCATCCGTGCTCCGCGTCCCCGGTCCGTTCAGGTGCCGGGACATGGCGTCCCAACGGCGAGGAAGGATGGCGACCGATGGTCGCCGGTACGTGACGGAATATGCGATCACCTGTCGTAGGGGCGCCATTCATGGCGCCCGCATCCCCGGTCTGTTCGGTTGACAAGATATGGCGTTCATATGGGGCGAAGCACGCGATCACCTGCCGTAGGGACGCCATAATTGGCGTCCGTGTCACTACGGAACACAGCATGCATACACCCATCGTAGGGACGTCATGATCGGTGCCCACGCAACTCCCCCAGGCCCTGCGGGCCAGCCCCCTCAATGAGGGGGCCAAGAGGATCGCCTCGAACACGTGATCCTGGCTCGATCTAAAGGAAGCTACAGATGCTGAGTCGTGGCGACCGATTGCCGGTACGGTGGATAAAACGTCATTCGTACCGGCGAGCAGTGCTCGCCACGGATCCTCGGAGACGGCGTGGAGATGGCGACCAATGGTCGCCGGTACGGGGAAAACACGTCCGTCGTAGCGGCGAGCAGAGCTCGCCATGGATCCATGGCGTCTATGCAACGGCGCGAAATCGTCACCAGGTCGCCCATGGGCGATGATGCGTAAATGCGGACACCAATTATGGTGTCCCTACGGTGGAGTATCACACCGACCTGCCGTAGGGACGCCATTCATGGCGTCCGCGTCCCCGGGTCTTTTCAGATGACAGGATATGGCGTCCCTGCGGATGAATGATCCAATCGCCGGGTGTGTTGAGACGACCCCTGACGGGTATATGCTTTTTTCATGCCCGAAGGCGTCCGGGCGCCCGTTCCGCTTGCCGGCCTCAGGCAGGTGCGGCAGGTCCGGTCCCCGTGCGATCCTTTGCGTGCCTTCGGATCATTCCGTCAGGACATCGCGGAAGACCTCAAAGTTCCGTCCGCCGCCCTTGATGGCGAAGACGACGCGCCGGAAGCGATCCCTGAGCCCCCGGTCGACCAGCAGATGCCGGAAGCATCCCGCGACCAGCTCCGGCGGATTGTTGAAAGCGCCGCAGCCGAACGCGCCCAGCACGAGAGCGTCCGCCCCGTTCGCCGCCGCCACTTCCAGGATGTTTCGGATCCTGTGGTCGAAGGTATCCTCCAGCTTTTCAAGGGGGATCGGCTTTTTGCGGTCCGGAGCGACATACGGCGCGGCGCAGGTCAGCACGTCGACCTGAAACGGCTCCGCCAGCGGTACGGGCAGAGGATCGTCGGACTTGAAGACGGTCACGCCGGGCGAATAGATGACCGCGTCGGTCCCGAGATCCCCCGTCGTCTTCTCGTTGTGCTTGTAGTAATTGCGGAGGAGATACGGGATCGTCAGCGCGCTGTACAGGTTGCTGCTCCGGCACAAGCACTCCTCCTGCGCCATCGCGCCGTTAGCGACGCCTCCCCCGGGTCTGTAGGCGTTGGCGAAATTGAGGACGGCGACGCGTCCCTCCGCCGCGAGCTCCCCGGCGCAGTGGAACGTGGTGTCTTCCACGACGGTCAACGGCAGGTCCCTGCTCTTTTCCGCCGGTCCGATGGCGGCAAAGCCGGGGAGATAGAGGATCGTCCCGGCCTGCATGCGCAGGGTGGCGGCGGCGAGCGCGTCGTTTTCCCGGACGGTGCGCTGCGTGTCCATAAAGCACCGGATCAGTGCGGTCCTGTCGATCATCCGATCATCCCCCTCGACCTTCTTCGAAGCTTTTTCGCTGCCCCATGCCCGCGATCTCGCCCCCATTATATCAGGTTTTGCGGTGCCGTTCAATCGAAAAATCGCCCGCTGCCGCGGGTCCGGACCGGGCAGCATCCGGCATTAATACAATCGTGCTTGTCCGCGCCGGCGGTTTGCTGTACAATCGGGGCAACGACAACGCGGCAGAGGGACGGGCATGGACAAGAGAATGAAAAACGGCATCGTCGAGGGCGTGATCTGGCGGCAGCTGCTGGCCTTTTTCTTTCCGATCCTTCTGGGCACGCTGTTCCAGCAGCTCTACAACACGGTGGACGCCGTGGTGGTGGGCCGGTTCGCGGGCAAGGCGGCGCTGGCCGCGGTGGGCGGCTCGGCGGCGCAGATCCTGAACCTGCTGATCGGCTTCTTCGTGGGGCTGTCCTCAGGCGCGACGGTCATCGTGTCCCAGTACTACGGGGCCAGAGACGCGGACGGCGTGTCCCGCGCGGTGCACACCGCCATGTGGCTGGCGCTGGCGGCGGGCCTCTCGATGACGCTGCTGGGCCTGGCGCTCGCGCCGTGGCTGCTGCGCCTGATGAACACCCCCGCCGACACGCTCGCGGCGTCGACGGTCTATCTGCGCGTGGTGTTCCTGGCGATGGTCCCCGCCATGGTGTTCAACGTGGGCGCGGGCGTGCTGCGCGCCGTGGGCGATTCCCGCCATCCGCTGTTCTTCCTGATCGCCGCATGCCTTCTGAACGTGGTGCTGGACCTGGTGTTCGTGGTCGCGCTGGGCTGGTCGGTGACCGGCGTGGCCGCGGCCACCGCGCTGGCGCAGCTGCTCGCGGCGGCGCTGGTGTGGCGGGATCTCACGCGCGCGCAGGAGATCTACCGGCTCGATCCCCGGGCGCTGAAGCCGGACAGGGCGCTGCTGCGGCGAACCATCCGGATCGGGCTGCCCACCGGGCTCCAATCGGTGATGTACGCCGTCTCCAACATGATCATCACCGCCACCATCAACGGCTTCGGCACCTCCACGGTGGCCGCATGGGTCTCGCTGGGCAAGGTGGACGGCATGTACTGGATGATCAACAACGCCTTCGGCATGTCCGTCATGACCTTCACCGGGCAGAACTACGGCGCGGGCCGCCTGGACCGCGCCGAAAAGAGCCTGTTCGTGTGCACCGGGCTGTCGGTCGCGGCCGCCCTGGCCTTCAGCGGCACGTTCTTCCTGGTCGCGCGCCCCGTTTTGTCGGTCTTCACCCGGGACGCGGATGTCGTCGACATCGCCCTGGAGATGATGCGCCACATCACGCCGTGGTACTTCCTGTTCGTGCCCATCGAGATGATCTCCGGCGCGCTGCGCGGCATGGGGCGCACGCTGGTGCCAACCATGATCACCGCCGCGGGCATCTGCGTCTACCGCGTGATCTGGATGTTCGCCGTGGTGCCCGCGTGGCACGTCATCCGCACCGTCACCCTGAGCTACCCCATCTCCTGGGTCATCACCACCATCGCGTTCATCGCCTACTACCCGTTCGCCCGCCGCCGGCTGGGCTTCGGGCCGCTGCGCCCGTTCCGCCGCGCATAGCGCGGGCGCCGGACCGCCTGTCAAACGCGCAGGGATCCTTCCCGTGACCGATACATCGGGAAGGATCTCTGCGTTTCTGTGTCCCCTTCCGTAGGGCCGCCGGACCGGCAGGAGTTGCCCCAAACCGTGTGCGTGTTCTGTGACAGAACCGATGCTATACTGGACCCAGAAAAAAACGAAGCGCCGCCTGCCGGCCATTGAGGAGGTCATCACCATGATGAAAGCTGCTGTGATCAATACCGCGTTCGATCTCGACTCCGTCCGCATCGCAAGACCGTCTCTCCTGCGCAGCCTCGGCCGCTTCTTCACGGCCATGCTCGAGACCCGTGACGACGAGCCCTTCGGGCTCCCCGCCGACAAGGCCGCGAGGCTCTACCTGTGAGCCACCGTCAAAAACCGCCGCGCCGTGTGCGTGTTCTGTGACAGAACCGATGCTATACTGGACCCAGAAAAAACGAAGCGCCGCCTGCCGGCCATTGAGGAGGTCATCACCATGATGAAAGCTGCTGCGATCAATACCGCGTTCGATCTCGACTCCGTCCGCATCGCAAGACCGTCTCTCCTGTGCCGCTTCTTCCCGTTCATGCTCGAGACCCGTGACGACGAGCCCTTCGGGCTCCCCGCCGACAAGGCCGCAAGGCTCTACCTGTGAGCCGCCGTCCCCGAAAATGAAACATCAGCCGTCCTGCCCGCGATCCGGCGAGCAGGACGGCTTTTCTTTTGCGTTCAACGGAGCGCTCATACCGCGCCCTTTTCCAAATTCAACGGCCCGCACCCCTGTTCGGGATGCGGGCCTCGGTGCGTCCGTTCGGATCAATACATGCCGCCCATGCCGGGGTTGGCAGCGGGCGCTGCCGGTTCCGGAGCGGGGATGTCGGTCACGAGGGACTCGGTGGTGAGCACCATCGCGGCGACGGACGCGGCGTTCTGCAGCGCGGAACGGGCGACCTTGGTGGGATCGGCGATGCCGCGCTCCATCATGTCGGCGTACTCGTCCTTGGCGGCGTCGTAGCCGAAGGTGGGAGACTTGCGGCTCTTGATCTTCTCGACGATCAGGCTGCCTTCGACGCCCGCGTTCGCGGCGATCTGGCGGACGGGCTCCTCCAAGGCGCGCAGGACGATGGACACGCCGGTCTTGACGTCGCCGGTGGTCTCCTCCATCAGCTTGGCGACGGCCTTGGTGGCGTTCATCAGGGCGCTGCCGCCGCCGTGGACGGGGCGGATAAGACGAAGGACATCGTCGCGCGCATGGGCCGCGCCGGAGCGGTCGGCGAGCGCAGCATCGGTTATCCGGACGCGGGCGCGTATGCGCTCGGCGTGATCTTTACGGAACTGGCGGAGGCTCTGCAGGAGGCCGACGGCTGAGGCACACACCTGCGGAAGGACAGAAGACAAGACTGAAATAGAAGCACCGATGTCGGGGATCAAGCAGAGCTTTCAACTGGTCAGACGGAACTGGAAGGCGCTGATCTGCTTCGAGCTGCTGTACAAGGCCGTTACGACGGCCGTGGCCGTGCCGCTGCTCAGGCTGATCTGCAGCGGCCTTATGCGCCTTCTCGGCTATTCCTATCTGACGGCGGACCAGTTCCCGCGCTTCCTCGCCCACCCGGTCACGATCGCCGTCGGACTGGCGTTGGCGTTCCTCCTGACGTTCTACGCGATGATCGACATCGGCGCGATCATCTATATCCGGGACATGTCGGCGCAGTAGACCGAGACGACCGTGATGGCGGCGATGAAGTTCTCCGTCCGCAACACCGCGCGCATCTTCAATATCAAAAATATCCTGCTCGTCCTGTT
The DNA here is from genome assembly GCA_017430945.1 of Clostridia bacterium. Next base: position 13,068 of record JAFRMB010000172.1, read on the forward strand.
CGTCATCGTGATGATGCAGTTCGCCAGCCTGGGCGTCGCGTCCGGCTTCC
>JAFRMB010000173.1 GCA_017430945.1 Clostridia bacterium
ATCGAGCTGCGGGCCAAGGCCCGGGTGACCGTGCGCGCCAACATCGACCGCCTGGGCGGCGGCGCCGGCGAGGAGACCATCATCGCCCGCGTCGGCGAGGGCCTCGTCACCACCGTCGGCTCCTCCGAGAGCCACAAGGACGTGCTGGAGAATCCCGACCTCATCAGCCGCACCGTGCTGAACAAGGGCCTCGACGCCGGCACGGCGTTCGAGATCCTGTCCATCGACATCGCGGATGTGGACGTCGGCCGCAACGTCGGCGCACAGCTGCAGATGGACCAGGCGGAGGCCGACCGCCGCATCGCCCAGGCGAAGGCGGAGGAGCGCCGCGCGATGGCCGTCGCCCACGAGCAGGAGATGAAGGCGTCCGTCCAGGAGATGCGCGCGAAGGTCGTCGAGGCCGAGGCCGAGGTGCCGCGGGCCATGGCTGCCGCGCTGCGCGACGGCAAGCTGGGCGTCATGGATTACTACAACATGCAGAACGTGCAGTCCGACACCCGCATGCGCGAGGCGATCGCCGGCGACCGCGGGGCTGCCGGCGCCGCGCCTGCCGAGAAGGAAAAGAAGTGACCGCCGTGCGCACCGGGGGCGGCGACGCCGCCCCCGGCGGGCGATTGAAAGGAGGGATGCCGCGTGACGGAATTGCTTTTCGTACTCATCGTGGTGTTCCTTGCCGTGAGCGGCAGGAAAAAGAAGAATGGACCGGCCGGCAAGGGTGCGCCGGCGAAAGCCAAGGCTCCCGCGGCGAAGGCTGAGCCCGCGGAGATGCTGCCGAGGTCCCAGCACCGGGCGCGCGCGGACGCCGCGCAGCCCGAAGGGCGCCAGGCCTTCCTGGAAAGGCTCCAGAAGGAGATGCGGGAGCGGATGGAGCTGCCCGACGCAGCGCCGGAGGGCCCGATCGACGGGGCGCGGGAGGCGCGGAAACAGGCGCGCCGGGAAGAAAAGCGCGCGCGCAGGGCCGCGGCCGCAGAGGCCGTCGCGATCGTCCAGACGGACGAGGAGGGCTGCGTGGGCGGCTCCATGGCGCACGAGCACACCGAAGGCGAGAGCCGCGCGGAGCATGCACGCCACCAGGAGGCGATCCGGCGCCGGGAGGCGCAGGAGCTGCTGGCGCATTCGGACGAGGAACTGAGCCGGAGGGCGACGGCCCGGCGCATGCGCGAAGCCGTGGTGATGGCGGAGGTGCTGGGGCGCCCCGTGGCGCTGAGGCCGCACAGCGGCGGCCGGCGCGCGATCCGAGGATGATAAGACAGAACGAGGCAGCACCGTTCAACGGTGCTGCCCTTGATGGCATAATGGAGGCGCGACATGGACACGATCCGCGTTTTGATCGCCGATGACGACCCGGGCATGCGCCTGGTGATGCGCAAGCTGGTGGAGAAGGCGGAGGGCTGCGACCTGGCCGGCGAGGCCGAAGACGGGGAGGCGCTGCTGCTGCTGTACGACGAGCAGAAACCGGACGTGGTGCTCATGGACGTGGAGATGCCCGGCATGAGCGGCATCGACTGCGCGCGCGCCATACAGGACCGCGACCCGCGCACGGTGATCGTGTTCGCTACCGCGCACGAGGAGTACATGAAGTCGGCCTTCGAGGTCTACGCGTTCGACTACCTCGTGAAGCCCTTCAAGGTGGAGCGCGCGCTGGAGACGCTGTCGCGCATCCGCGATCGGCTGCGGGGCGGTGCGGACCGGACCTCAGAGCGGGCGCAGCCCATGACGGCGCAGCCCATGACGGCGCAGGGGCGCATCATGCTCAAGCACCGGGAGGGCGTGAGCTTTCTGGACTATGCGGACATCGCCATGGCGATGCGCGAGAACCGCACCACCGTGATCCTGACCCGGGACGGTGCGCGCTACGCGGTGGGCGACGGCATGGCCGAGCTGGAGGAGCGCCTGCCGGAGGGGCGGTTCTTCCGCACCCACAAGAGCTACATCGTCAACCTGGATCTCATCGAATCGATACAGCCCTACGGCCGCTGGACCTACATCGTCCGGCTGAAGGGCCTGAAGGACGACGCGCTGATCACCCACGAGCGCTTTGAGGCGCTGCAGAAGCTGTTCGGGTAGGGCGCGCCGGCATATTCCGGTATGAAAAGGAGAAACACGACATGATGACCAGATCGACCGCCGAACAGGTGCTCAGAGAAGCGCTGAAGACCGGCGGAGACTTTGCGGAGATCTTCTGCGAGGACCGCAGGAGCGGCGCGATGGGGCTGGTGGACGGCCATGTGGAGGCCTCGAACACCACGCGCCGCCACGGCGCGGGCATCCGCATCTATCGCGGGCTCAACAGCGTATACGTGCATACGAACGACACCAGCCTGTCCGGGCTCGTCGCGGCGGCGCGCAAGGCGGCGGACGCGGTGCCGGGGAAGGGGCAGATCGGCGACATCCACCTGACGCGGTCGCTGCAGCGCAACATCCACCTGATCCGGGAGATGCCGATGGACGTGGCGGGCAGCCGCAAGGCGAAGCTCCTGCGGGACTGCGACCTGGCGGCGAAGGCGGTGTCGCCGGAGATCACCCAGGTGCGCGCGAGCCTGAACCACTGGGATTCGGACGTGCTGATCGCCAACTCCGAGGGGCTGTTCACCGGCGACCGGCGGGTCTACACCCGGCTGTACGTGTACGCGGTGGCGACCCGCGAGGGGGACAGCCAGTCCGGCCGCGAGGCGCCCGGCGCGATGATGGGCTACGAACTGTTCTCCACCCGCGTCGACCCCGAGGCCGCGGCGCGCGCGGCGGCGACACAGGCGGTGACCATGTTGCACGCGGACCCCTGCCCGGCGGGGGTCATGCCGGTGGTGATCGACGGCGGCTTCGGCGGCGTCATCTTCCACGAGGCGTGCGGCCATTCGCTCGAGGCCCAGGCGGTGGCGTTCGGCAACTCCGAGTTCGCCGGAAAGCTGGGCATGCCCATCGCTTCGCCCATCGTGACCGCGGTGGACGACGGCACGCTCGCCAACGAGTGGGGCAGCCTGAACGTCGACGATGAGGGCAACGCCACCACGCGGCTCACGCTCATCGAGGACGGCGTGCTCAAAAACTACATGGTCGACCGCCTGAACGGGCGGCGCATGGGCCTGCCCTCCACCGGCAGCGGCCGCCGGCAGGACTATACCTACGCCCCGACCTCCCGCATGCGGAACACCTATATCGCCGCGGGCGACGACGACGAGGCGGAGATCATCGCCTCCTGCCCGGATGGGCTGTACGCGAAGTCCATGGGCGGCGGCAGCGTGAATCCCGTGACCGGCGAGTTCAACTTCGCGGTGGACGAGGGCTACCTGATCCGCAACGGGAAGATCGACGTGCCCGTGCGCGGCGCTTCGCTGATCGGGCGCGGCAGCGAGATCCTGAAGAAGATCGACCGCGTGGGTTCGAAGATGTGGATGGCCCAGGGCATGTGCGGCGCATCGTCCGGCTCCATCCCCACGAACGTGGGGCAGCCGATGATCCGCGTGACCGACATAACGGTGGGAGGCCGATGAGCATGGACAGAAACGAATTCATCCGGCGGCTGTTCGAGCGCGCGGGGGCGGACGTCGCCTCCGAGGCGTGCTACGAGGCCGGTTCCGACTTCGAGGTATCGGTGAAGGACGGGGAGATCCTGACCTACAGCGTGTCGGACGCCATCGGCCTGGGGTACCGCGTGTTGAAGGACGGGCACACCGGCACCGCCTCCACGCAGATCCTGGACGACGAGGCCGTGGCGCAGCTGGTGGACGGGGCGCTCGAGAATGCCGCGCTCGTGGAGTCCGAGGACAGGCAGTTCATGTACCCCGGCAGCGACCGCTATCCCGAGCTCGAGCTCTTCAATCCCGCCATCGAGACGATGTCCGCCGCGGAGAAGATCGACATGGCGAAGCGGCTGGAGCAGCTGGCGCTCGCACAGGATCCCCGCATCCGGCAGGTGGAGGAGTGCGTGATCTTCACCAGCTCCGGCGAGCGCGCGATGACGAACACCCTGGGGCTGGACGTGTCCGTGCGCGCCAACCTGCTGGGCGGCTATGTGGGCGTGGTCGCCCGAGATGGCGACCGGGTGAACAACGCGTACAAGCTGTTCTTCACGCAGGACCCGGCAGCCGCGGACCTCGATGCCGTGGCGCGGGCCGCGGCCAGGGAGGCCATCGACGGGCTGGAGGGCGCGCCCGTCCCATCGGGCCGGTATCGCGTGCTGCTTCGCAACGACGTGGCGGGCACCCTGCTGTCCACCTTCTCCGGCATCTTCTCGGCCGACAACGCTCAGCGCGGGCTGTCGCGGCTGAAGGGGATGGAGGGCGAGGTGATCGCCGCGCCGTGCGTCACGCTGATGGACGACCCGCACCGCGCCGGCAGCGCCGCATCGACGCCGTTCGACGGCGAGGGCGTGGCCACCCGCGTCAAGGCAGTGGTAGAGGGCGGCAGGCTGAACACGCTGCTCCACAACCTCAAGACCGCCTACAAGCAGGGCGTCGAGACCACGGCCAACGCCGCGCGGCCCACCTACGGCTCTACGGTGGGCATCGCGCCGACCAACTTCTACTTCGCGCCGTCTGACGCCGATCCCGACGCCATGCTCTCCCTGACCGGCGACGGCCTTCTGATCACGGACCTGCAGGGCATGCACGCCGGGGCCAACCCCATCACCGGCGATTTCTCGCTGGCGGCCAAGGGCTTTCGCGTCGAGGGCGGCCGGCTGGGCGCGCCCGTCAACCAGATCACCGTGGCCGGCAACTTCTACGAGCTTCTCAGGGACATCGAAGCCGTGGGCGCAGACCTCGACTTCCGAAGCCCGGGCATCAGCTGCTTCGGCAGCCCTTCGCTGCTGGTGAAGGGCCTGTCCGTGGCGGGGGGAACGGGCGCGGAGCCATAGGCTGAAGCTATAGGTGAACATTGAACGGGCGTATCGCGAATGTGCGGGTGCGTTATTGACATGTAAACGACCGGCGTGATATAATGGGTTTGTTTCGGAGACGTACCGTCGCCGGAGAAATCACGGAAAGGAAGTAAACAGGTATGAAGAAGATTTTTGCCATCGTCCTGACCCTTTGCCTGCTGCTGACCAGCGCGGCATTCGCCGAGGGGACCATCAAGATCGCGGTCGCCGCGCCCATGACCGGCGACAATGCCGAGTATGGCATCGGCTTCGCCAACGCGGCCAAGCTGATGGCCAAGCAGTGGAACGATAAGGGCGGCGTCAAGGTCGGCGACGAGACCTATACCGTCGAGGTCGTCGAGTACGACGACAAGTCCGACAACGACGAGGCGCAGGTCGTCGCCGAGACCATCGTGTCCGATCCGGACATCTGGGGCGTCATCGGCCACTTCACCTCCGGCGTCTGCATGGCGACCGCACCCACCTACCAGGACTACGACTATATCAACATCAGCCCCTCCTCCTCTCAGGCGGACTACTCGCTGATCGGCGACTTCATCTTCCGCAACAACACCGTCATCAAGGTCGAGACCTACACCGGCGCCGAGATCGCCGTGAAAGACCTGGGCGGCAAGGCCATCGGCATCCTGTCCATCGACACCGAGTGGGGCCAGACCACCGCTGAGATCATGAAGGGCAACATCGAGGCCGTGGGCGGCAACTTCGCGCTGCAGCAGGAAGTTTCCGCGGATGCCGTCGACTTCGCCACCGAGATCACCAACTTCAAGGATGCGGGCGTCGACGTCGTGATGGTCGCCGGCATGTACGGCACCCTCGCGCCCTTCGCCGTGGCCTGCAAGAACAGCGGCTACGAAGTGGGCCTCGTGGGCTGCTCCAACGCCTACACCGACAACCTGCTGGACATCGCCGGCGACGCCGCTGAGGGCGTCTGCGCACCGGTGACCTTCTTCGCGGGCGATCCCAGCGAGAAGATCCAGGCCTTCGTGAAGGCCTACACCGAGGCCTACGGCGGCACCGTGTCCTCCCTGACCTCTCAGGCCTATGACTCCACCGGCATCCTGCTCGAGGCCATCCAGAACGCGGGCGTGCTGGACCGCCAGGCGATCCGCGACGCCGTGGCCGCCATCGAGTACGACGGCGTGTCCGGCTTCACCACCTTCGACGAGAACGGCGACGCCATGAAGACCTTCACCAAGATCCAGGTCCGCGACGGCGCCTTCCAGCTGGCCGAGTTCTGATGATCGCGGGATGCGCGCACGGGTCTTGATCCGGACGCCATTCTGATCGGAGGGGGAGCGATCCTCCTCCGATGTTTCGATTTCACGGGTATCCTGATTCCGGGAAAGGAGAGGCGCCGCCGCGCTTTTGGCGCGCGGCCGTCGCACACCGCTTATGCAAACGCTGCTTGGAGCCGTCATCAACGGCCTGGCGCTGGGCATGGCCTACGCGCTGATCGCCGTGGGCTATTCCATGGTCTTCGGCGTACTGCGCCTGATCAATTTCTCCCACGGTTCGGTGTATGCCTTCGGTGCGTACATGGTCTACTTCTTCACCTCCATGAAGGTCGGCCTGTTCCCGGCGATCCTGATCGCCATACTGCTGTCCGGCCTGCTGGCGCTGACCATCGACAAGGTGGCGCTGGAGCCCCTGAGAAAGAAAAAATCCATACCGATCGCCACGCTGATCACGACCATCGGTATGTCCTTCATAATCCAGAACACCCTCTCCATCGACTACATATTCGGCTCTGAGAAGCACGGGTTCCCGTCGCTGAACCTGTTCGGCGCGATCATGATCGGCAACATCACCATCCAGTCCAGCCAGATCATCATGCTGGTGGTGGCGGTGGTGCTGCTGCTGGTGCTGACCTTCGTGGTGCAGAAGACCAAGGTCGGACTCGCCATGCGCGCCGTCGAGCAGAACACCCGGGCGGCCCACATGATGGGCATCAACGTGAACTTCGTCATCTCCTTCACCTTCTTCATCGGCGGCGCCTGCGCCGCCATCGCCGGCGCGCTGATCGCCGGGTACTACGGCATCATATCGCCCACGATGGGCTCCACCATCGGCCTGAAGGCCTTCGCGGCCGCGGTGGTGGGCGGCATCGGCATGCTGCACGGCGCGGTGGTCGGCGGCCTGGTGGTGGGCGTCGCGGAGTGCCTCGCAGCGCAGTACCTGGGCTCCAACGTCCGGGACCCGATGGCCTTTGTGATCCTGATCCTGATCCTCATCATCAAGCCGACCGGCTTCTTCGGAAAGAAAGGCATAACGAAGGTGTAAGCGATGAAAAAGAGATTCGGCTCTGTAAGGGAAGACGGCCTGCTCTACGTGTTCGAGCACTTTGTGGACGCATGGAAGTGGCCGCTGGCCGCCGTCGCGGCCGCGCTGCTGCTGGCCGCCCCAAACTTTAAGTTCATGACGCCCGCCAACATGCGCATATCGGTCATGATCATCACCTACACGATCCTGGGGATGGGGCTCAACGTGCTGATCGGCTACACGGGCCTCGTGTCGCTGGGTCACGCGGGCTTCTACGGCATCGGCGCCTACACCTGTGCCCTGCTGATGACGAAGCTGGGATGGCCCTTCTGGCCCGCGCTGCTGGCGGCGGGCACGCTGGCCGCCGTGGTGGGCTTTCTGCTGGGCCTGCCCACGCTGCGGCTGACGGGCACCTACCTGTCCATCGTCACGCTGGGCTTCTGCGAGATCGTTCAGATGATCCTCAAGCAGTGGGAGCCGGTCACCAACGGCAACTACGGCATCCGCAACATCCCCAAGCCCGTGTTGTTCGGGCTGAAGCTGGACATGAAGAGCGGCGGCATCTACTATCTGGCCCTGGCGCTGTGCGTGCTGACGGGGCTGGCGTGCCTCGCCATCCGCAATTCCAAGGCGGGCCGCGCGTTCATGGCCATCAAGGACGACGAGCTGGCCGCCACGATGATGGGCATCCGCACGTCCCGCTACAAGATCCTGGCGTTCGTCGTATCGGCGTTCATCACGGGCCTGGGTGGCGGCCTGTACTGCGTCATCTCCAGCAACTTCATCGAGCCCGCGAGCTTTGTGTTCAACACCTCCATCATGATCCTGTCCGTGGTCATCGTGGGCGGGCTGGGCACGATCCGCGGCATGGTGTTCGGCTCGGCGCTCCTGTGGCTGTTCCCGCAGGTGTTCCGGTTCCTGAACGAATGGCGCTTCGTGATCTACGGCCTGCTGCTGGTGCTGATGATGCAGTTCCGCCCACAGGGCGCGTTGGGCTGGCAGTCCACGCTGCCGTTTAAGATGAGCGGCGCGGCGCGCAGGAAGCTGCGCGAGCGGGGGCTTGAAAAGTACATTCCCGTCAGCGGCAAGGAGGCGTAGTGCGATGGCGTTTCTGAATGTCGAAAACATCACCATCCGCTTCGGCGGCCTCTGCGCCGTGGACGGCGTGAGCCTGCACGTGGATCAGGGCGAGATCGTGAGCCTGGTGGGCCCCAACGGCGCGGGCAAGACCACCGTGTTCAACATACTGACCGGCGTCTATCAGATCTCCGAGGGCAGCATGTCGTTCATGGGCAGCAGCCTGAACGGGAAGACGCCCCAGCAGATCGTGCAGATGGGCATCTCCAGGACGTTTCAGAACCTCAGGCTGTTCCCGAAGTTGCGGGTCATCGAGAACGTGCTGGTGGGCATGCACATCCACACGCGCTACAACTTCTTCCAGGGCCTGTTCAAGACGCCGGCTTGCCGCAGGCAGGAGGCGGAGAACGTGGCCCGCGCGGTGGAGATCCTGGAGAGCATCGGCATGGGCCGCCACATCAACGACTACGCCGGCAGCCTGCCCTACGGCGACCAGCGCAAGGTCGAGATCGCCCGCGCCATGGCGACGGACGCGAAGCTGCTGCTGCTGGACGAACCGGCGGCCGGCATGAACCCGGCGGAGAGCGAGGCGCTTTTGCAGTTCATCCGCCACCTCAAGAGCATCGGCTACACGGTGCTGCTCATCGAGCACGACATGAACGTGGTCATGAACGTGTCCGACCGCATCTACGTGCTGGATTACGGCAAGCTGATCGCCGACGGGCTGCCGGAGGAGATCGCCAACAACCAGGCCGTCATCGACGCCTATCTTGGAGGGGAGCGCGAGAAGCATGCTGAAGATCGATAACCTGGTCGTCTCCTACGGCCCGATCAACGCGCTGAAGGGCGTCTCCCTGAACGTGGCGGAGGGCGAGATCGTCACGCTGATCGGCTCCAACGGCGCGGGCAAGTCCACGCTGCTGTCCGCCGTCACCGGCCTCGTGAAGGCGCAGTCGGGCAGCATCCGGTTCATGGGCGAGGACATCACCCACGCCGCGCCGCACAGGATCATCTCGAAGGGCATCAGCATCTCTCCCGAGGGGCGCGAGGTGTTCCCGGCGCTGACCGTGCACGAGAACCTTCGCCTGGGCGCCTACACCCGCTCGGACCAGGCGGGCATACAGAGCAGCTACGACCGCGTGTACGAGCTGTTCCCGCGCCTGAAGGAGCGCAAGGGGCAGACCGCGGGCACGCTCTCCGGCGGCGAGCAGCAGATGCTGGCCATCGGGCGCGCGCTGATGTCCGAGCCGCGGCTTCTGCTGCTGGACGAGCCGTCGATGGGCCTGGCGCCGAACCTGGTGCTCATGATATTCGACCTCATCGAATCCATCAACCGCCAGGGCACCACCATACTGCTCATCGAGCAGAACGCGAACATGGCGCTGTCCATCGCGGATCGCGCCTATGTGCTCGAGACGGGCACCATCGCCATCAGCGGCGAAGCCCGCGACCTGCTGCGGGACGACCGCGTCCGGAGCGCTTACCGGGGTGGAAGGGGCGCCGAGAGCCGGGAGAGCGCGCGGGCCTGAATCAACGTCACACGATCACAAATCTGAGCGAGGAGAGAGAGCATGGACAGAAAACAGCTTATGGACGCCTTTTTCGCCAACGAACGGCCGGCGTACGCACCGGTGGGGTTCTGGCATCACTTCGTGTCGTTCCACGACCACTACGGCTATCAGGACCCGGCGGTGTATGACGCCGTGCTGACGGGGCAGAAGAAGTTCATCGACGAGGTGCAGCCGGACTTCTTGAAGATCATGTCCGACGGCTTCTTCGGCCATCCCGCAGTGTGCCGGAAGACCATCCGCACCGTGGACGACCTGGCGGAGATCAAGGCCGTCGGCCCGGACCACGAGTGGATCACCCGGCAGGTCGAATATGTCAGGGAGATCTGCGACTACGCGGGCGACGGCATGTACAAGCTGTACAACGTGTTCTCGCCGCTCCAGTACATCCGGCTGCGCTTCGAGGAGTTCGACGAGGATTTCAAGAAGTTCACCGGGCTGTTCAAGTCGGACATCGACGTGATGGCGCACGCCGCCGGCGAGATCGCCAAGGACGTCAACGCGCTGGTGGACCGCCTGTTCGAGGAGACCGGTCTGGACGGCGTGTACTACAGCGTGCAGTGCGTGCAGGACAAGTGGACCTTCAACCGCGAGCGCCACGACGCCGTCGTGCGGCCGCTCGACCTTCAGGTGCTGAACAACATCGACCAGCATTCCAAAAAGAACATGCTCCACATCTGCGGCTATTTCGGCTACACCAACGACCTGACCTGGTACCGGGATTATCCGGTGCAGGCCTTCAACTGGGCGGTATATTCCGAGAACGTGTCCGTGGCCGAGGGCAAGAAGCTGCTGGGCGGCAAGCCCGTGCTGGCGGGCTTCGACAACCGCCCGAACACGCTGCTGTACACCGGCAGCGACGAGGACGTGCGCAGGGAGGTCTGCCGCATCCTGGACGAGGCCGGCACCGAGGGCGTCGGGATCGGCGCGGACTGCACCATCGGCGACGATGTGCCCGTATCCCGCCTGTCGTTCATCCGCGACGTCTCGAGGGCATACTGCGCGCGCTGACGGCGCCGAACGAAACGATCCCGCCGCCATGGCGGTACAGAGGAGTTGGCAGAGCGATGAGTTACGATAAAGTTCAGCTGTTGAAGGACGCCTTCGACCGCAAGGAGACGTTCAAGGTCCCCGTGGGCTTCTGGCACCACTTCGTGCTGGGCCCGGATCAGTTCAGGGGGGACGGCGATCCCGCCATACGCGAGCGCATCATCGAAGGGCACCGGCGGTACTACGAGACGGTGAACCCGGACATGATGAAGATGATGAACGAGGGCTGGTTCGGCTATCCCTCCATCATGGGCAACCCGCTGGAGACCGAGGCGGACCTGATGCGCATCCGGTCCATCGGACCGGACCACCCCTGGATCACCGAACAGGTGAAGCACGTGCAGCGCATCATCGACCAGTTCCACGGCGAGTGTATGACGTTCTACAACGTGTTCGCGCCGCTTCAGGCGATCCGGATACGCTTCGATTTTCTCGATATGCGGTTCGATAAGTTCGTCCGCCTGGCCGAAAAGTATCCCGAGGCGCTGACGGCCGCGGGCATGGAGATCCAGAAGGACTTCGTCGAGCTGGTGCGCCGCCTGTTCGAAGAGACGAGCCTGGACGGCATCTACTATTGCGTTCAGAACGTCCAGAGCCCGCTGTATTCGAAGGACGTTTACCGCAAGCGCATCATGCCCACCGAGATCGAAGTGCTCAACGAGGCCAACCGGCACAGCCGCTACAACATCCTCCACATCTGCGGCTACGCCCGCCACACCAACGTGCTGAGCTTCTACGAGGATTATGAGGCCGGCTGCTACAACTGGGCGCAGCACACCGAGCACATCCCGCTCACAGAGGGCGCGCGACTGTTCCCCGGAAAGTGCATACTGGGCGGCTTCGACAACAACCCCGGCACGCTGATCGACACCGGCAGCGACGAGGCGCTGGAGGCCTACACAAGGCAGCTGATCGACGAGAACGGCTACCGGGGATTCATACTCGGCGCGGACTGCTCGATCCCCAACGACATCGACGATCGCCGCGTGCGCGTGATCTCGGATGCGGCGGCAAAGCACGTGAACCCGAAGTTCTGACCGATCGCGCCGGGCGACGCGTCCCGCTGCAGGAGCCCCTGCGGCGGGGCTTGTATTTGCTCTAAACGGGGCGGAGTTGTCATTCAGTTCACATCGGCGGTGTATCATCAAAAAGGATGCCTGTCGGGAAGATTTGTAGAACAGCAGGATCTGGAGGAGGCGCAGCATGACGGAACGGAAGACATCCGTGGCCTATCGGGTCGTGCGATGGCTGATCTGGCTCTTTTACCCGCGCACGCAGGTGGTCGGGGCGGAGCACCTGCCGGACGGCCCGGCCATCGTGGTGGGCAACCACGCGCAGATGAACGGGCCCATCGTGGCGGAGCTCTACTTTCCCGGGCCCCACTGGATCTGGTGCGAGGGCGAGATGATGGTGCTGCGGGAGGTGCCGGCCTACGCCTTTCGCGATTTCTGGTCGCAAAAGCCGAAGCTCAGCCAGCCGTTTTACAGGGTGCTGTCCTACCTGATCGCGCCGCTGGCCGTGCTGCTGTTCAACAACGCGCACACCATCGGCGTGCGCAGGGACGCCCGCATCATGGCCACCATGCGGGAGACGGTCCAGCGCCTGCAGGAGGGCGGCCGGGTCATCATATTCCCCGAGCGCGATGAAAAGCACAACCATATCCTCTACGCCTTCCAGGACGGCTTCGTGGACGCGGCGCGGCTGTACTGCCACCGCACGCACAGGCCGCTGCCGTTCGTGCCGATGTACAATGCGCCGAGGCTGAAAAAGACGGTCCTGGGCGAGCCGGTGTGGTTCGATCCGGATGCCCCGATCGACGGGGAGCGAAAGCGCGTGTGTGATGCGCTGGCGGCGGCCATCACGGATCTGGCGGAGGCGCTGCCGGACCACACCGTGGTGCCCTACCGGAACATCCCCCGGCGGCTGTATCCCCGGAACCGCGCCGGAGGCACGGCGTCATGAGGGCGCCGGTCGTCGATTACCGGCAGTTCCGGCTGAGCCGGGCAAACGAGCCGCAGTTTGCCCACGTGAAGCTGCTGCTGGGCTGGGTGGTCTATTTCGCGCTGTACTTCCTGACGGAGAACCTGATCCCCGCGTCGCGCTGCCATCCGGTGCACTGCGCGCTGGACGATCTGGTGCCCTTCTGCGAAGTTTTCATCGTTCCCTACTGCCTGTGGTTCCTGCTCGTGGCGGGATCGCTTTTGTGGTTCATACTGTACGACATCCCCAGCTTTTGCCGGCTTCAGCGCTTCATCATGATCACGCAGGCGGTGGCCATGGCGGCCTACATCCTCTGGCCCAGCCGCCAGGACCTGCGTCCGGACGTGATGCCCCGGCAAAACGTGTTCACCGCGATCGTATCGATCGTGTACGCGTTCGACACCAACACCGGCGTGTGCCCTTCGCTGCACGTGGCGTATTCCCTGGGCATCGCATCGGTGTGGCTCCGGTGTCGCGGGGCCTCCGCGGCCTTCAAGGCGTTCGTCGTGGCGTTCGTCATCGTCATCTGCCTGGCCACGGCCTTCGTCAAGCAGCACTCCTTCGTGGACATCTTCGCCGCGATCCCGGTGGCGGTGCTGGCAGAGGTGCTGCTGATCGCGCGCGACCGCCGGCGCGCGGGCCCGTGAGCCGGGCCGGACGAGCTGTTGTATCCATATGCTGAGACCGATCTCCTCGGGGGCCGCCCGGAAAGGGCGGCCCCCTTTGTGCGTCTGTTCGACCTTCCGGCGGAAAGGTGGGGGAGGCGCGCCCGATCCGACGCGCCTGCGCGGTCGTTCGCGGCGAAAGGCAGCGATCTCCCGGACGGTGGCGGCGCGTCAGTGCTTTTCCAGGTATCCAACACCGCCGATCGCGATGCGGATTGGATACAGATATTTGATCCGGATGCCGGATCGCGCGCCGTCTGATAACAAATCTGAAAAGGTTTGAGCAAAAAGCCCAGAATCAAGGCCGGATCAGTGTTGACATTCGATGTAATCCGGACTATAATATTACCAACAGGCTCAGGACAGCCGCATCGCAATGTATACTTTACCGGGTATCCGTAGCGATCGCGGCCGTTCGGGCAAAAAAAGGAGTGGAACAACATGAAGAAGACCCTGGCAATCCTTCTGGTCCTGTGCCTCGCACTCATCTGCACGGCAACGGCTCTGGCTGACGGCCCCAAGGCCGTGAAGGACCCCTACAGCGACGAGCTGAAGATCGGCTTCATCATCGACAACATCGGCCATCCGGTCGGCAACGCCTGGAAGGTGGGCGTCGAGGAGGAAGTCGCGGCCTATCCGAACATCACCCTGCAGTGCTTCGACGGCAAGAGCTCCGCTGAGACCGAGATCCAGCAGATGACCGACCTGATCAACCAGGAGTACGACGGCATCCTGCTGCAGGCCACCGACTCCGCCGCGCTGGCCGCGTCCGTGCGCGAGGCCGAGGAAGCCGGCATCCCCGTCATCACCCTGAACCTGGACGCCGACACCCCCCACACCGGCCTGATCGCCATGGTGGACTATGAGGCCGGCCGCATGGTGGCCAACGCCATCGCCGAGAAGATCGGCGGCGAGGGCAACGTCGTCGTCATCCAGGCGACCCCCGGCGCCAGCCGCGGCATCAACCTGGAAGCGGGCTTCGAGGACGCGCTGCAGGATTACCCGGGCATCACCCTGCTGGACAAGCAGAGCGGCGAGTGGCTGACCGAGAAGGCCAACGAAGTCATGCGCGACTTCATGACCAAGTATGAGAAGATCGACGGCGTGTTCTGCGCCAACGACGCCATGGCCGAGGGCGCCTCTCAGGCTGCCGAGGCGATGGGCCGCCTGGAGGGCATGCAGATCTGGGGCGCCGACGGCGAGTCCAAGGCGCTGGAGTACATCGAGCAGGGCAAGATGACCGGCACGATCTACACCAACTGCTTCGATCAGGGCAAGACCGCCTTCCGCCTCATGCTGTACACGCTGGCCGCCGACATCCAGCCCAGCGAGTACCTGGAGACCCCCGTGGTCAAGATGGGCCCCATCGTCGCGACCAAGGATACCCTGGACCAGATCCCCGAGAGCATCCGCTGGTAATATAACGGTTTAACCATCAGGGGCTGTCCGACCATCGCTGTGGAGGCAGCCCCCTTTTTATACTAATCTCAATCTAAAGGGCAACATTTTCACGAGTGGATTTTTCGTCAGGCCAAGGCGAAGGCCCGCAGGCTTAGTGGACCCTA
>JAFRMB010000174.1 GCA_017430945.1 Clostridia bacterium
ACCCGCAACGAGAAGGGCATCCTGGTGCCCCCGCCGCTGCGCTTCGACATCCTTGAGGAGGTCTCCCGCCGCCTGCCCGGCTTCCCGATCGTGCTGCACGGTTCTTCCTCCGTGCCGCAGGAATTCGTGAAGATCATCAATGAGAACGGCGGCAAGATGCCCGACGCCGTCGGCATCCCCGAGGAGCAGCTGCGCCAGGCTGCCCGCGGCGCGGTCTGCAAGATCAACATCGACTCTGACCTGCGCCTGGCCATGACCGCCTGCATCCGCCAGCACTTCACCGAGCATCCGGATCACTTCGATCCCCGCCAGTACCTGAAGCCCGCCCGCATCGCCATCAAGGAGATGGTCGAGCATAAGCTGGTCGATGTGCTCGGCTGCGACGGCAAGGCATAAATCGCAAGACGACGTTGAAGCAGGCATTCGTCCCGCACGCAGATGCCCGGACGGGGCTGTGATCTGATCATGATCGCGTTTCAACGTCGGATATCGCGGCACCCGCCGCAAAACGCTCCGGCCCTCACTTGCTTCATTTGAGCACGGAGGGCCGGTCTTTCAATAAACAGCAACAAAGGCAAAGAAACCGCAAGGGGCAATCGGATGAGCAAAATCGCTAAAAATGGCGCGACCGGCTGGCACGGAATGACGCCTCATATCAGTACGCGCGAATGGCTGCGCGCATTTGTGATCATCGCAGCCATCGCGTTGACGGCCTGGGCCGGTGCGCTTTATTCGCCCCGCGACTCCCTGGCGGCGGTCGACCTGCCGATCGTAATCAACAGGCTGATGACCTCGAATCCCTCCGCCTGTTTCGGCCTTGACGGCAAATACTACGACTGGCTCGAGCTGAAAAACATCTCCGGCGAGACCATATCGCTCGACGGCTGGAGGCTGGGCTGCTCATTCGACCTTCGGGAGGCGCGCAAACTGGATGGCCTGAAGCTGGCTCCCGGCGCCACACAGTTCGTATACTGCGACCGCATCCCCGTCGACTGCCCGGACGGCGCCTTCTTCTCGGGTTTCCGGCTCTCAGCCAACGGCGAACAGCTCGTGCTGACGGACCCGCAACATCAAATGTCGATACTCATCGTGCCCCAACTGGCCAAGGCCAATGTATACCAGCGTGATGAGGCTACCGGCAGCTATACGGCGCTTACACTTGTCGAGGCTCTCGGCTCGGACTACAGCTATGCCCGCACGTTGACGCCCGATTACGATCCGCAAGGTCTGATGATCAGCGAGATCATGCCTGTCAACCACTCCACTCTGAAAGATGAAGACGGCGATTTTTCGGACTGGCTGGAGTTGTACAATGGCACCGGCGCACCTGTGGATCTCAATGGATATGCGCTTTCCGATGACGACGCCAATCATCTGAAATGGCGATTTCCGTCTCGCGTGATGCAGCCCGGGGAATACCTCGTCGTGTTCGCCTCCGGAAAGGATCGCTCCGATCCGGATGGCGAACTCCATGCCAATTTCCGGCTCTCCGGAAAAGGCGAGGCCATCCGGCTCTATGATCCCAAGAGCAATGCTCTGTCCTATGTGCAGTACAGTTCTGTCTCGGCCGACATATCCCTGTCCCGCCAGTCAGACGGCGGGATCACGCAGGCCTTGGATCCATCTCCCGGCGCGGAGAACACCGAATTCGGTATGCGGACCGTTGCAGCAGTCCCATGGGACAACCCGACGGGTATCTTCATCAACGAAGTGCTGGCCTCAAACAGCGGTACGGACTGGATAGAGATCGCCAATACCTCCGGCAGTGCTGTGGATCTGTCCGGCATGGGCCTCTCGGACGATCCTTCACATCCCCGAAAGTGGCAGTTCCCGAACGGCGCGCAGATCGGCGCAGGCGGTTATCTGGTCGTTGCGCTGGCCGGCAATGCGGAAGCACAGGCGAAGGATGCCGCAAAGGGCAAAAACCAAATGAACGTCAATGCGGATTACACGGCCGACTTCGCTCTCTCCGATCGGGAGACTGTGTGCCTGTCCACGCCGGACGGTCGTCTGCTGGACCGCACGAAGCTTTACGGACAACGCCGCGATATCAGCTACGGCCGTGCGGCCGGCCAGGACCGTTTCCGCTTCTTCCCCGAACCCACGCCCGGGCAGGCCAACTCCGGAAGATTCTACCAGGACGTCGCCAGGAATGTCACCTTTTCGGTCCCCCCCGGCTTCGTCCACGAAAGCCGTATAGAACTAGCGATGGCTTCGGACCCCGGTGTGAACATCTACTACACCCTGGACGGTTCGACGCCAACGCTCAATTCAGACGTATATACCAAGCCCATCTCCATTTCCAGGAACACGATCGTCCGAGCGATCGCCTGGCGCCAGGGCGTGCTCCAATCCGAAACCTCATCCGGTAGCTTTATCTTCGCCGATCACAGCGTGAGGCTCGTATGCGTCTACGGCAACCAGAGCCAGTTGATCGGCTCCGAAGGCACATTGGTGACCGGCGCCCGCAAGAACGGTTATAACGTATATGCGGAGGTCTATGAACCGGATGGCACAAAACTGGTCGGCCAAAACTGCCACATGATCCTGACCGGGCACCACAGTCGCACGCACTATGATCAGAAGTCTTTCCGTCTGACAGCAAAGCGCAATACCGGGGACACCCGCTTCCGGGCCGCGCTCTTCTCGAAGCGGGACTATAGCGAGTACAAATCCTTCATGGTGCGCGCAAGCGGCCAGGACGTCATGCAGACCAAAATGCGCGACTCCATACTCACCTCGCTTGCCGCGGACACCAGCCTGCTCTATCAGGAGACTGAGCTTTGCGTGCTCTATGTCAACGGCCAGTACTGGGGCGTATACAACATGCGCGAGCGCATCGACGAGCACAGCATCTGCCAGTTCGAAGGCTGGAACGACCCCGACGGCGTGGTGCTCGGCGAGGGCAACGGCAACAGCGCGCCGGGCTACAGGGATCTTTTGCGCTGGGTGCGCAACCACGATCTGTCCGATGATTCAAACATCGAAGCTTTGCGGAAGAAGATGGACATCGAGAATTATCTGGACTATGTCGCCATGGAGATCTACTGCTGCAACCAGGACCTGAACAATGTGCGCTTCTACTGTTCCCCAAAAGAGGATCCCCGCTGGAAATGGGCACTGTTCGATCTGGATCTAAGCTATCAGATCGATCGCAACAACGTGAACGACTGGCTGAAAAATGACAAAGCCGGTACCATCACTTCCCAAGAGACCACGATATTCGTGCGCCTCATGAAAAACGCCGGCATGCGTGATTACTTCCTGAAGCGCATGGGGCAGCTGCTGTCCACCACCTTGTCCGCGGAGAATGTCGTCGGGCGCATCAAGGAGCGCTATGCACTGATGGCACCCGAGATGAAAGCCAACTGCGAGCGATGGAATTGGAGCGTCGGCACCTGGACGAGGTACGTTAAGAAAATGGCCAAATACGCTCAGGGTCGCCCCAGGAAGCTCGCGGGATATCTTTCCGACACCTTCGATCTTTCAAAAGCCGAAGAGGAGAAGTACTTCGGCAACGTGAAATGATATAGGTCACAGAATGGTCCGGGACCGGAGGCATGAGGCCTCCGGTCCCGGATCTTATGACATCATGCGGTCCATGCGCTCATCATATCCGGGCTTCAAACACCTTTTTCCCGCGCGCGTAGGTCTCAAGAACATTAAAATCGCGATCAGCTATCACGATATCCGCATCCCTCCCGGGCGTCAGCGCGCCCTTGCGGTCGTCCACGCCGATCGCTCTGGCCGGATGCAGCGACGCCATGTTCACGGCCTGCCACAGCGGCACCCCGCCGTATGCGTGGAAATTCCGGACCGCCCGGTCCAGCGTCAGCGCGCTGCCGGCGATGGTGCCGTCCGGGAACCTGCAGCGGATGCCTTCCACGATGACCCGCACGCCGAGCTGGTC
This sequence comes from Clostridia bacterium, assembly GCA_017430945.1. The sequence goes on from JAFRMB010000174.1 coordinate 3,911, forward strand.
GTATTCGCCGTCCGGCAGCCCCGCCGACTGGATGGAGTCTGTGATCAACACCAGCCGGTCCGGCACGAGCTTCGCCATCATCGGGAACAGCAGGGGGCTCACGTGGAAGGTGTCGCAGATCAACTCGCAATACACCCTGTCGTCGTTCAAGGCAGCGCCGACCACGCCCGGTTCCCTGTGGTTCAGCGGCGGCATGGCGTTGAATGTGTGCGTCACGTGGGTGGCCCCTGCCTCGATGCCCGCCTGCGCCTGAGCTGCCGTGGCATCCGTATGCCCCATCGAGATCCGGACCCCGAGCCCGCGCGCCTGACGGATGAACCCGAGCGCGCCCTCCACCTCCGGAGCGACCGTCATGAGCCGCACCACATCTGCCCAGGGCCGGAGCTTTTCGATGTCCGGACTCTGGATGTCCGCGCCGGACTGTGCCCCCTTGCGCTTCAGACTGATGAACGGTCCCTCCGCATGGCACCCCAGCACCTGCGCGCCGCCCCAGCCGGGCCGCTGGCTCTCCGCCTGTGCGGTGCGCACGGCCTCAAAGCAGCGCTCCAGCTGCGGCCAGGGCAGCGTCATCGTCGTCGGCAGCCACGCGGTCACGCCCTGCCTGGCCTTCGCCGCGGACATGATCCGAAGCGTCTCGAGGCTGCCATTCGAGACCTCCTGACCCATGTAGCCGTGGCAGTGTACGTCGATGAGTCCCGGCGCGACCCAGCCGCCCGCAGCGTCGATGATCTCCGCGTCCGCCGGCGGCTGCTCCGTCAACGCTTCGACCCTGTCGTCAAACACCAGCGTCCTGCCGTCCAGCACCCCGTCGGCAGCGATGATCCTGCCGTTGATGATACACTTCATGCGCCGCGCCTCCATCCCGATCGTCCATAGCTCTATTCTACCACGATCCGGCCCGTCCTTCAATCATGGGATCATGCCATGCGGCCGCATATAGGCTCGAAAAGTTTTGTTTGCACGGGGTTTGCGGCAGGAATTCACGCAGGTGCGGTCGAATAATCCACCGTTTGCGAAACCACCCGATCGGAGGTACGGCCATGAACATCGCACCGGACAGCAACATCCTGGAGCGGACCGTTGAGAGCCGCCGCGTGTTCGACGGCGTCATCCTGCACATCGACCACCTGACCAACGAGCTGCCCAACGGGCTCCTGGCGGGGCGCGAGGTCGCGCGGCACATCGGCGCCTCCGCGGTCGTCCCGGTGGACGCGGATGGCAACGTGTGGCTCGTACGCCAGTTCCGCGCCTGCATCGACCAGGTGCTATTGGAGATCCCGGCCGGCAAGCTCGACGCAAAGGACGAGGATCGACTGCTGGCTGCCAAGCGCGAGCTGCGCGAGGAGACGGGCCTCACCGCTGAGCGCTGGACGCACCTGGTGGACATCTTCACGACCCCCGGCTTCAGCGATGAGCGGATCTCTCTCTTCCTGGCACAGGAACTCACCCGGGGCGAGAGCCACCCGGATGACGACGAATTTCTTAACGTGGTTAAAGTGCCCCTGTCAGAGCTCGTGGCGAGCGTGACGCGCGGAGAGATCACCGATGCGAAGACGATCTGCGCCGTGATGCTGGCCGAGCGCTGCCTCAGGTGATCGGGGCGCGTGAGGTGGAATATGCTGAGAGCTGATTACTTTAGCTATATGCCCGAGCTGAAGACCGAACGCCTGCTGCTGCGCAAGCTGAACATGCGCGACGCGTCTGACATCTTCCGCTACAGCCGCGATCCGGAAGTCGCCAGGCATGTGCTGTGGGATGCCCATCGCTCGATCGGCGACAGCCGCGCCTACCTGCGCTACATGATACGCCGCTACCACAGCCACGAACCGGCCAGCTGGGGGATCGAATACCGCGCCACGGGCGAGATCATCGGCACGATCGGCTTCATGTGGATCCAGCAGGACAATTCGGCTGCCGAGGTCGGCTACTCTCTGGCCAGGGACCATTGGAACCAGGGCCTCATGACCGAGGCGCTGGCAGCTGTGATCCAGTACGGCTTCGACGGCATGCATCTCAACCGCATCGAAGCGCAGCACGAGACGTCCAACCCCGCTTCCGGCGCCGTCATGCGCAAGTGCCACATGCAAAAGGAAGGAACGCTGCGCGACCGCCTGTACAACAAGGGCAAGTACGTGGACGTGGACCTGTATGCCATCCTCAAAAAGGACTTTGATCGGCTCGGGCTCAGAAAATGGTGACTGGCGTTCGGCTAATTGCAAATTTCAGATTAAATGAGCCGCCGTATCGTTGACAAATGCAGGATGGATATTATAATATATTCAAAATGAATGATCGATAGAGGTGCGGATGTCATCAGTAGCACTGTCGAGCTTTCTCCGGGCGGCGCAGACGCAGTGTGAAAGGGGCCTTCGCCGAAATCTGATCCTTCCGGAGGCGGGGTTGGGTTGGTGATCTGCAGAATATGCGGTTCACTGTCACAAAGCGATTTGTGGAGCGCTATCTCTGATCTCAGCGATCCCCCCTGCGGGCCGATCCCATGTGACCGGAGCATAGACTTCGGTCACATTCATTTTAATCAACGTCCGTTAGGAGGCAATCATCATGAAGAGGATCATCGTCACCCTGCTGGTTATCGCCATGCTGTCGCTCACCTGCGCCTGTGCCGAGGGCACCTTCCGCGTCGGCATGGAGTGCGACTATCCCCCCTTCAACTGGACCCAGGTGGAAGAAGACGAGAACAGCGTGCCCATCGAGGGCGGCATGGGCTATGCAGGCGGCTACGACGTGGAGATCGCCAAGCAGATCGCCGCGGGGCTGGACAAGGAGCTCGTGGTCGTCAAGGTCGAGTGGGACGGCCTCATCCAGAAGCTGAACGCCGGGCAGATCGACGCTGTCATCGCCGGCATGTCCCCCACCGCCGAGCGCAAGATCACCGTGGATTTCACCGATGCCTACTACAACAGCGACCTCGTGATCGTCGTTCGCAAGGACAGCCCCTATGCCGAGGCGGCCACGCTGGCTGACTTCGCCGGCGCGAAGATCACCGGCCAGCTGAACACGTTCCACTACACCGTGATCGACCAGATCCCGGACGTCAACAAGCTGCCCGCCATGGACACCTTCCCGGCCATGACCGTCGCGCTGAGCAGCGGCGCCATCGACGGCTACATCTCCGAGCGTCCCGGCGCCGTCTCCGCCGTCGCTTCGAACGATGCGTTCACGTTCGTCACCCCCGGCTTCAAGGCCTCCGAAGAGGACACCTCGATCGCAGTCGCCCTCAAGCAGGGCCAGCCGGAGCTGATCGAGCAGATCAACGGCATCCTCGCCGGCATCGACGCCGACGCGCGCAACAGCCTGATGGACGCCGCGGTCCTGAACCAGCCCATCTCTGCCGAGTGACCATTTGAGGCCCCAACGGCGGCAGCGCCATCCGGCGCCGCCGCCATGGTTTTGAAATCGGTGTTTTTCCGGCCGCCCCCTCGCACCGTGCGAAAGCGGCACAGGTCTTCGCATAATACGCCATCAAGGATGTGATCCCATGCCCAATGCTCAGTCCGGTTTCTTCGAATGGGTCTTTTTCTTTATCCGGACCTACGGTCCCCTGTTCCTGAAGGGCGCGGGCACCACGCTGCTCATCGCGCTGACGGGAACGGCTGCGGGCTTCGTCATCGGTCTGCTCGTGGGCTATGTGCGCGCCATCCCGTGTGAAAAGGAAAACGGCCTGCTGCGCTATTGCGTGCTGAGAGCACTTCGCGGCCTGCTGGGCGTCTACATCGAGGTGTTCCGCTCCACGCCCATGATCGTGCAGTCCATGGTCATATTCTATGGCGCCTCCTCGGTGCTGCATATCAACCTCCCCTATCTGTTGGCGGGCTTCATCATCGTGTCCATCAACACCGGCGCCTACCTGTCTGAGATCGTCCGCGGCGGCATACAGTCCGTCGATCCCGGTCAGATGGAGGCTGCACTGGCGATCGGCATGACCTACAGGCAGGCGATGAGCCACGTGGTGCTGCCCCAGGCCATCCGCAACATCCTGCCGGCACTTGGCAACGAGTTCGTGGTCAACATCAAGGATACGTCGGTATTGAACGTGATCTCGGTGACGGAGCTCTACTTCGTATCGAAGTCCGCCGCCGGCACCTACTTCAAATACTTTGAGGTGTTCTTCATCACCTCGGTCATCTATTTCGTGATGACGTTCTCCGTCACCCGCTTCCTGCGCTGGGTGGAGCGGCGCATGGACGGTCCGCAGAACTACGTCATGCACGGTTCGCAGACCGTGCCGAGCGTCGAACTGGTCCGGAAAGGGGGCATGGCAGATGAGTGACGCCATCATCTCCGTCAACCATCTCAGCAAATCCTTCGGCGACCATGAGGTGCTGCGCGATGTGGACTTCAGCGTCTCGCGCGGCGAGGTCATCTCCATCATCGGCTCCAGCGGTTCCGGAAAATCCACGCTTCTGCGATGCATCAACCTGCTTGAAAAGCCCTCCAGCGGCGAGATCCTGTTCCACGGCGAGGACATCCGCCGGCCGGGCTTCAACCTGCAGACATATCGGGCCAGAGTCGGCATGGTGTTCCAGCAGTTCAACCTCTTTGCCAACATGACGGCCCTTGAAAACTGCGTCGTCGGCCAAATGAAGGTGCTGAAGCGCAGCCGCGTACAGGCGCAGAACATCGCGATGGCTTTTCTTGAAAAAGT
>JAFRMB010000175.1 GCA_017430945.1 Clostridia bacterium
CCGAATGTCATAACGGCGGATGCGATAGAACGCAAAGGCCTTGCACAGCGCGTCGATGTACTTTCCGATGGTTTTGTGATCGGCCTTCTTTTTCCCAGAGGCCAGTGTGTCGGCGATGGTGCGGATGGACGTCACATTGCCGATGTTGTCCATCAGGAAGTCGATCAGTTCATGGAGCAGCGGCCCGTTCCGGAGATGATATTTGGTCATGATGTCCCGGACGATCAGCGCGTTCAGGACTTCCGTGTTGATGTAGCGGTATTTCTGGGCCTCGTTCCTGTACAGATAGGACCCGGCCATGCCGCCCTCGCGGATGTAGCTGCTCAGGCTTCCGTACAGGTTTTCGGCCGGATAATAGGCGAGGTATTCGCTGAATGAGAAGGGGAAGACATGCACCTCATAGGTCCTTCCCACAAAGAGCGTGGCCAGGTCGCTGCTCTGCAGGAAGGCATTTGAACCGGTCACCCAGATGTCATATTTCTCCTTCGCGTGCAGGCTGTTGATGGCATTTTCGAAGGAAGGGCACATCTGCACTTCATCGATCAGCACATAATTGTTCTTCCCGGCCCGATACCACGCTTCGATATACTGCTCCAGCGCATGGTACTCCAGCAGGCCCTCAAACTCCGTCAGATTGAAGTTGATATGGATGATGTTTGCGCCGGCATCCGCCTGTTTCAGCCGCTCCGAAAACGCTTCCATCAGTTTTGATTTGCCTGACCGCCTGACACCGGTGATGACCTTGATGTCCGGCGTCAGCGCCAGCGAAGCCATTTCCTCAAGATACGCAGAGCGAACGATCAGTTTCAAGGCGCAGCCCTCCTCTCCGCTCCGGATAGCCTCATTATACAACGGCTATTCCCCAAAATCAAGAAATCTATAAAATTGGGGAATAACCGCGGCTCATATTGTCTGATTTGCTGTCATTTCTCTTGCCACACCACAGCCCCGCTGTGGTCAATGCACAGCAGCTTTCCATCCTTTTCCACCAAAGCCAGGCCGTCCCGGAAGCTGGCAGCACTGTTGTACTGCGGCGGAATGCCCCATTGGGCCTGTTCGTTGATGTAGCCCCATAGGCCTTTCTGACGCACATGCAACAGTCCCTCATGGAAGTCAATCACACTGCCGTCTGTTGAGATCGTTTTATCAAACACGGAACCTGAGAGATCTTCACTACCATCCTCCGTCAATTGAATCTGACAGCAGGCTGTAAGCTTATTCGTACCGTCCGGCTGCCGTTCGATCTTCCGAATCCAGGCCTTTCCCCCTTCCATAACATAGGCGTAGGGAGCGATCATGGTGTCCTCGTCCGTGCATACAGGAGATGACCAGACGATCTTTCCATCCCGGTTCAGATATACATACATCTCGGTGCCGCCATCTCCCAGGACACGTGCCAGAGCATATCCATTTCGGAAAAAGTGCTCCTCACCCCCACCGTAGTCATCCCAGCCCGGCTCCCAATCCAACGAAGCCGGCAGAATCACATTCCCCTCCAGGTCCATGATGCCAAGCTTCCCGTCTTGTTCAAAGAACATTCTGCCCTCACTGGCCGCATTGATCAAGTCATACAAAGGCTGCAGAATCACTGTGCCGTCCGGTTTGGCCAGACCAAACAGTTTCTTATCGTCAATAATGGGCAACTTCTCAGGCGAAAGATCATCGAGTTCATGTTCGGTGGAGACAGAGCAACGGAGATCGAGCCTTCCAGTGAATATAAAAGAAAGACCAGCTTTTGAACGATCAGCTGGAGGAAATCGAATTGATGATGCAGGCAGACGGCACTCCGCTGATTGATCCAGAGAGAATCCGCAGGGAGTTTCTCTCCTCACTGGAAAAAGAGTTTCAAAACCCTCAATAAGCGGTTTTTGTACTCAATCTGTACTCACCGGAACGCAAAAATCCCCGGAAACCCGCATGATTGCTGGGTTTCCGGGGGTGTGTTGTTTATTCCCACTCGATCGTCGCCACGGGCTTGGGGCTCATGTCATAGAGCACGCGGTTGACGCCCTTGACCTCGCTGAGGATCCGATCGGTGATCCGCTGGAGCACGTCCCAATCGACGCGCTCGATGCTGGCGGTCATGGCGTCGACGGTGTTCACGGCGCGCAGGATCACGGGCCACTCGAAGCAGCGGGCGTTGTCGCGCACACCTGTGGAGCGCAGATCGGGCACGACCGTGAAATACTGCCAGACCTTGCCGCGCAGGCCGGCCCTGTCGAACTCCTCGCGCAGGATGGCGTCGGCTTCGCGCACGGCCTCAAGGCGGTCGCGGGTGATCGCGCCAAGGCAGCGGACGCCCAGGCCGGGGCCGGGGAAGGGCTGGCGATAGACCATGCTGTCCGGCAGGCCCAGGGCCACGCCGCAGGCGCGCACCTCATCCTTGAACAGCATCTTCAGCGGCTCGACCAGCTCGAACTTCAGGTCCTCGGGCAGGCCGCCCACGTTGTGGTGGGACTTGACCATCTTTGCGGTCTTGGTGCCGGATTCCACGATGTCCGGGTAGATGGTGCCCTGGCCCAGGAACTCGATGCCGTCCAGCTTGCGGGCCTCTTCTTCGAACACGCGGATGAACTCGGCGCCGATGATCTTGCGCTTCTGCTCGGGATCGGCCACGCCGGCCAGCTTGTCCAGGAAGCGGTCCACGGCATCCACGTAGATGAGGTTCGCGCCGAGCTGATCGCGGAACACCTTCACGACCTGCTCGGGCTCGCCCTTGCGCAGCAGCCCGTGGTTGACGTGCACACAGGTCAGCTGGTCGCCGATGGCGCGGATGAGCAGCGCCGCGACGACGGAGGAATCCACGCCGCCGGACAGCGCAAGCAGCACCTTTCTGTCGCCGACCTGCTTTTTGATCAGCTCGATCTGATCCGCGATGAAGTTGTCCATGTTCCAGTTGGCCTGCGCGCCGCAGGTATCGAACACGAAACCGCGCAGGATGTCCATGCGGGCCGCCTCGTCGTCCGGCCAGCGGTCGAGCGCTTCGACCGTTTCGGAGGCCTTGTGATCGACGGCCAGCATCGGCACGCCGAAATGGTAAACGGCTTCGGAGGCATCGATCTCAACGCCGTCGACCACGCGGTTGACGCCGCCGTTCAGGATGATGCCCTTCACGTTCGGAAGTGCGTCCAGCTGCGCCTTCGTGATGTCGTGGGGATGGATCTCCGTGTACACGCCCAGCGTGCGGATGTTGCGCGCGATCAGGGTATTGTCCTTGCTGCCGAGGTCCAGAATGACGATCATGTCCTGCTGCATAATGTGCCTCCTCGTTACGCATTGTTCTTCCATGCGTGTATTTTACAGCAAACCATATGGCGCTTCATTAATCTGACGTTATAAAACACCGTGTGCGAAAAAACTTAAAGTTCGGCCCGCATCCGGGCATGGCGGGTGATCCGGACGGCATGGGTCTGTACGCCGCATTCGGTAGACAGAAGGCCCGGGCCATGCTATAATGGCGATTGTGAAGACGAAAGACGATCGGGAGAACGATGTACATGGCGAGAGATCATTTGACCATACTGGCGGAAGAGCTGTCACTGGGCCGGGCACAGGTGAAGGCGGCGGTGGAGCTCATCGACGCGGGCAACACCATCCCTTTCATAGCCCGCTACCGCAAGGAAGCCACCGGCTCGATGGACGATCAGGTGCTTCGGCACCTCGCCGAGCGGCTTGCATACCTGAGGAACCTGGACAAGCGGCGGGAAGAGATCGCAAAGGCACTCGCGGAGCAGGGGGCCCTGACCGACGCCCTGCAGGCGCAGCTGGACGGCGCGGCGACGCTGTCGGAGATCGAGGATATCTATCGCCCGTACCGGCCCAAGCGCCGCACGCGCGCGACCGTCGCCAGGGAGCGCGGGCTGGAGCCGCTGGCGAACTGGCTGCTGGTCCAGCCGACAAAAGGCGATGTGCCCGCGAAGGCCGCATCGTTCATCGATCCGGACAGGGGCGTGCCCAATGCGGAGACGGCGCTGGGCGGCGCGAGGGACATCATCGCCGAGATGATCAGCGACAGCGCCGAGCTACGCAAGCAGCTTCGAGCGGTCATGATGCGCGAGGGCATCGTCGCGTCAAAGGCGGCGAAGGACGAGGACAGCGTCTACAGAAACTACTATGACTATCGAGAGCCGGTGCGCAGCATCGCCGCGCATCGGATCCTCGCCATCAACCGCGGCGAACGCGAGGGCTTTATCCGGGTGAGCGTCGAAGTGCCGGAGGAGCGCGCCGCCAGGATCGTCAGACAGGCCTTCGTGCGCGGCGATTCACCGGCGGCGCAGCAGGTCGGCATGGCCTGCGACGACGCGTGGAGCCGGCTGCTGCTCCCGTCATTGGAACGCGAGATGCGCGGCGAGATGACCGATCGGGCCAACGCGTCCGCCATCAAAGTGTTCTCCGAAAACCTGCACCAGCTCCTGATGCAGCCGCCCGTTCGCGGCATGGTGACGCTGGGGGTCGACCCCGGATTCCGCACGGGCTGCAAGCTGGCCGTGGTGGACGAGAACGGCAAGGTGCTGGATACGGGCGTCGGCTTTTTCACCCTGCCGGGCAACGAGCCGGGCAAGGCCGCGGCCGCGAGGCTCATAAAGGGCTATGTGGAGCGGTACGGCGTCAAAGCCATCGCCATCGGCAACGGCACCGCCAGCCGCGAGAGCGAACAGTTCATCGTATCGCTGCTGCCGGAGATGCCGGGCGTCGCCTACATCATCGTCAACGAGGCGGGCGCGTCGGTCTATTCCGCGAGCAAGCTGGTGGCCGAGGAATTCCCGGACTTCGACGTCACGCAGCGAAGCGCGGTGTCGATCGCGCGCAGGATGCAGGACCCGCTGGCGGAGCTCGTGAAGATCGAGCCGCGATCCATCGGCGTCGGCCAGTACCAGCACGACCTTCGGCAAAACGAACTGGCGGAGGCGCTGGACGGCGTGGTGGAGGCGTGCGTGAACCAGGTGGGCGTGGAGGTGTCGACGGCTTCGGCGGCGCTGCTCTCCCACGTGGCGGGCATCGGGCCGGTGCTGGCGAAGAACATCGTGGCATACCGGGAGGCGAACGGCATCGGATCGCGTGCCGCGCTCAAAAAGGTGCCGAAGCTGGGGCCGAAGGCCTATGAGCAGTGTGCAGGTTTCCTGCGGGTCCGGGACGGCCGCGATCCGCTGGACGCGACGGCGGTACATCCGGAGAGCTACGCGGCGGCAAGGGCGGTCATGGCATTGCTGGGATACGATGCCGGGGCGGCGAGGGGCGGCATCCCGGACATCGGGGACCGGGCAGGGGCGTACGGGCTCGAAAGGCTGGCGAGGGAGGCCGGCATCGGCCTGCCGACGCTCGAGGACATGCTCGCGGAGCTGCGCAAACCGGGTCGCGATCCCCGGGACGACCTGCCCCGGCCGGTGCTGCGGACGGATGTCCTGGATATGAAGGACCTGAAGCCGGGCATGGAGCTTACCGGGACCGTGCGCAATGTGATCGACTTCGGCGCGTTCGTGGACATCGGCGTGCACCAGGACGGGCTCGTGCACATCTCGCGCATGGCCGATCGGTTCATACGCCACCCGTCCGAGGTCGTCAGGGTCGGGGACGTGGTCAAGGTGTGGGTGGTCGATGTGGACCTGCAAAAGAAGCGCATCGCGCTGACGATGGTCGAAGACCGGCGATAGGCGCCGCGGCGGCAACGAAGGAATGTGAAAGGAGCCGGGACATGGACAGACGGGAACATGCGGTGGCGCTCAAGCACGGCGGCTGCAACTGCACGCAGGCCGTGCTTTGCGCGTTCGCCGAAGGATCGGGGCTCTCCGAGGATGCGCTCATGCGCATCGGCGCGACTTTCTGCGCGGGGATGGGCTGCATGGAGGCGACCTGCGGCGCGCTGATCGCCGCGGAGATGCTTTTGGGCCTGAAGCGGTACGACGGCAAACCGATGCTCGGGGAGGCCCGCGCGATGTACCGCGCCTTTGAGGAGACGTGCGGCGCGACCATCTGCAGGGATCTGAAGGGGCGCGATACCGGCAGGGTCATCTGTGAATGCGACGACTGCGTGCGCTGCGCCGTGTCGCTCGTGGAGCGATTCTGCCTGTAGCGCGCGACCGGTGTCGTACCATGCGGGGCTTGCAATTGAGGGGCGGGCATGGTATAATCTGAGACGGCTGTCAGGGAGGCGAGAGCTGGCGCTTTCGCCTCCCTGATGAAGTCGTGTGGCAGCCATCGCACCTCCCGGCGGAGGATGGTCGGATGATGGCTGTGCGGGCGATGTCCAACGGGATCGGAGGGAGCGGCGATGCTCTGCAAACAGAGATTTGAAGCGGCCTACCGGCGGGCACCGGACGGGCTGGCGTTTTGCCCCTATCGGATCTGCCCCGTCGGCGCGCACGTCGATCACAACCTCGGCCGGGTGACGGGTTTTGCACTGGACAAGGGCATCTACATCGCCTACGCCGCCAAGCAAAACGGCGTCATCGAGATGGCGAGCCTTCAGTTCCCCAAGCGGGCGCAGTGGCACATCGCATCGACGCCCGCGAACCGGCAGGACGACTGGGCGGATTATCTGCGCGGCGCGACGCTGGCGCTCACGCGGCAGTTCCCGCTTCGGGTGGGCCTATGCGGCGTCATCGAGGGCACGCTGCCGATCGGCGGGCTGTCCTCCTCTGCGGCGGTGATCATATCGTTTTTGACGGCGCTGTGCCGCGTCAACGGCATCCGGCTGACGGAACGCCAGATGATCGAGACGGCGCTGGCCGCAGAGCGCGACTACGTCGGCGTTTCCATCGGGAAGCTAGATCAGAGCTGTGAGGTGCTGTGCCGAGAGAACAGCCTGCTCTATCTGGACACGATGGACGACAGCTGCGAGCTGATCCCGCAGTCGACGGACATGAAGCCGTGGGAGATCGTCATATTCTTCTCCGGCCTGGAACACGCGCTCATGGGCTCCGGGTACAACACCCGCGTGGACGAGCTGCGCGCGGGCATCTACGCGCTTCGGGCGTTCGCGGGCCTGACGTACGGCAAGATCAGCCAGACGCACGCGAGGCATCTTCCAAGGGAAGTGTATGAGCGGTACAGGCACCGGCTCCCGGATGTCTGGGCGAGGCGCTGCGAGCACTGGTATACCGAAGATGCGCGCGCTCAAGCCGGCGCCGAGGCGTGGCGGCGGGGCGACATCGAGGCATACGGCCGGCTCTGCTTTGAATCCGGCTGGTCGAGCATCCACAACTGGGAGTCCGGCGCGCCGGAGCAGATCAGGCTGTATGAGATCATGACGCAGACGGACGGCATCTACGGCGGGCGCTTTGCGGGCGCTGGCTTCAAGGGCTGCTGCCTGGCGCTGATCGACCCCGCCTATGAGACGCGCGTCGCGCAGCAGGTGACCGAGGCCTATCTGAAGGATTTTCCGGGCCTCAGGGACAAGTACAGCGTACATGTGTGCAGGTCCGCAGACGGCATAAGGCTATGATGAAAAAGCCGCCGAAGTGCGGCGGCAGAGCAGGAGATCGGGATATGAAGCTCAAGGACAGTTACATCACACAGGTCATCGATGACACCCAGTTCCTGGTGGCGGTCGGCCCGGGATCGTTCAACGGCGTCGTGCGCAGCAACGAGACGGCCGCGTTCATCGTGGACTGCCTGCGGTCGAACACCACCGAGGAAGCCATCGTGGACGCGATGTGCGCGCAGTACAACGCGCCCAGGGATGTGATCGCGGCGGACGTCGGTAAGATCCTCGACACCCTGCGGGGGATCGATGCGCTGGAGGAATGAGGGCGGCATTTGAGGACATACTCGCGCGCGACGGTCGGCTCGTGTACAAGACCCGGGGCGTGAGCATGGAGCCGATGCTTCGGCAGGACCGGGATCTGGTGGTCATCGAGCCCGCGAACGGCCGGCTGAAGCCGATGGACGTGGCCTTTTACCGGCGCGGGAGCAGTTATGTGCTGCACCGGGTGATCGAGGTCGTGGACGACGGCTATCTGATCCGCGGAGACAATACTTACAAACTCGAACGCGTTCGGGATGCCGACGTCATCGGCGTGTTGACCGGCTTCACCCGCAAGGGCAGGCACTGCGCGACGAACGACCGGGCATATCTTCGGTATGCCCGGTTCTGGAATGCGGTCTACCCGCTGCGCGCGCTGATGGCGCGCGCGCGCAGGTCGGCCGTACGCGCGGCGAGGAAGCTTGGGATCCGCCGGCCGATCAGGAAACTGATACGGCGCGGGTGACGCCGCATACGGACGGGTCGTACGGGGAACATGACGGGAGGCGCTGCCATGAAATGTCTGATACTGGCCGCCGGCTACGCGACGCGGCTCTATCCGCTGACGAAGGACCGCCCCAAGCCGCTGCTCAGGGTGGGGGACAGGGCCATCCTGGACTGGCTGGTGGACGACATCGACCGCTCGGGCGCGGTGGACGGATACATCGTCATCAGCAACCATCGCTTTGCCGATGCGTTCATGGACTGGGCAGCCAGGAAGCCGCAGCGGATCACCGTGGTCGATGACGGCACATGCACCAATGAGACGCGGCTCGGCGCGGTGCGGGACATCCGGTTCGCCATCGACGCGCTGCAGCTGGATGACGACATGCTGGTCATCGCCGGAGACAACGTGCTCGACTTCAGCCTGATCCGGTTCATCGATTACGCGCTGTCGCGGCGCGCGTCCTGCGTGATGCGCTATCGCGAGGAAGATGCCGGACGCCTTCGCAGGACCGGCGTTGCCGAGATCGGGCCGGACGACCGCGTGCTCGGCATGGAGGAGAAGCCCGCCGAGCCGAAGTCGCACTGGTGCATCCCGCCCTTTTACTTTTATTGCCGGGCCGACGCACGGCGCGTGAAGGCGGGCATCGAAGCCGGCTGCGGCACGGATGCGCCGGGCAGCTTCATCGCATGGCTCGCGCGGCAAGTGCCCGTCTATGCCATGGAGATGCCGGGCAGGCGCTACGACATCGGAGACCCGGAGAGCTATGCGGCGGTACGGGACAGCTACAGGGGGATCGGAGGCTGAACATGGACAAGAGGATCGCAGTGGCGGGCGCCGGCTATGTGGGCCTGTCGCTGGCTGTGCTGCTGGCACAGCATAACCGCGTGACGGTAGTGGACATCGCACCGGAAAGGGTGGATCGACTGAACGCCGGGATATCGCCGATCGCGGACGCGTACATCGAGCGCTATCTCGCTGAGGCGAAGCAGGGCATCCGGAGACTGGCGCTCACGGCCACGCAGGACGGGGCAGCCGCCTATCGCGACGCGGAGTATGTCATCATCGCCGTGCCGACGAACTACGATCCGGATCGCGATTTCTTTGACACAAGCGCGGTGGAGCGCGTGATCCGGGAGGTCGCGGCGGTCAACCCGGACGCGGTCGTGGTCATCAAGTCCACTGTCCCGGTGGGATACACCCGGAGCATCCGGGAGAAACTGGGGCTCGGCCGCATCATGTTCAGCCCGGAATTCCTGCGGGAATCAAAGGCCCTGTACGACAACCTGTACCCCAGCCGGATCATCGTCGGCACGGACCGGTCGGACCCGTTCATGGCCGAAGCGGCGAGTGCGTTCGCGACGCTGCTCAGGGAAGGCGCGGAGAAACAGGACGCCGAAGTGCTCATCATGGACCTGTCCGACGCCGAAGCGGTGAAGCTGTTCGCCAACACCTATCTGGCGCTGAGGATAAGCTTTTTCAACGAACTGGACACCTACGCGGAGATCAAGGGCCTCGACACGCGGAGCATCATCCGCGGCGTCAGCCTGGATCCGCGCATCGGCGACTTCTACAACAATCCGTCCTTCGGCTACGGCGGCTACTGCCTGCCCAAGGACACCAAGCAGCTGCTCGCGAACTATCGGGACGTGCCGGAGAACCTGATCAAGGCCATCGTGGATTCCAATCGGACGCGAAAGGACTTCATCGCCGACCGCGTGCTGGAGAAGGCGGGATACTATACCGGCAACAGCGCCTGGAGCCTCGATATGGAACATCCGGTCACCGTGGGCATCTATCGCCTCACGATGAAGTCCAACAGCGACAATTTCCGCCAAAGCAGCGTCCAGGGGGTCATGAAGCGCATCAAGGCGAAGGGCGCTTCGGTGATCGTGTACGAGCCGACCCTGTCCGACGGCAGCACCTTTTTCGGCTCGTGGGTGGTCAACGACCTCGCGAGATTCAAGGCGCTCTCCGATGCCATCGTCGCGAACCGCTATGACGGGGCGCTGGACGATGTGGCGGAAAAAGTGTACACGCGGGACGTGTTCAGGCGGGACTGACAGCTCGGCCGGCAAGGCAAAGAGACGCGACGGAGGTGATGCGCGATGAAGCGGGCCCTGGTTTTGAGCGGCGGCGGCAGCCGCGGCGCATACGAGATCGGCGCCTGGCGGGCGCTCAGGGAACTGGGCGTGCGCTTTCAGGGCGTGTACGGAACGTCCATCGGCGCGCTGAACGCGGCTCTGGTGGCCAGGGGCGATGTGGATGCGGCCGTGAAGCTGTGGCAGAACATCAGCATCTCGCAGATCCTCACCGTGGAGGATGAGGAGGATTTTGCCATCGAGCGCATGGTGTCGAACAAGCGCGACGTGCTTCCGTTCCTCGTGGAGAACGCCAGGCACCTGCGCATGGACATCTCGCCGCTGGAGAACATGGTGCGCGCGGAGTGCGACGAGGGCGCCATACGCGCAAGCGGGATGGAGCTGGGCGTCATGACCTTTCGCGTTCCCCAGATGCAGGGCGTGCCGGTCCGGCTCAGCGCGCTCGGGCCCGGCGAGCTGGGAGACTGGGTCATCGCCTCGGCTTCCTGCTTTCCGATCTTCCCGGCGCGGCACATCGGCGGCCAGCGCTACATCGACGGCGGCTATTACGACAACCTGCCCGTAGATATGGCGCTTCAGGACGGCGCGGACGAGGTGGTCGCCGTGGAGCTGCATCCGGAGCTGACGCATCCGGAGTACGCGCGGATGCCGTGGCTGAAGATCATCCGGCCGCGCCACACGCTCGGCGGCTTCCTGGACTTCAACCCCAATCTGATGGCGCGCAGCCTGCGCCTGGGCTATCAGGACGCCATGAAGGTCTACGGCCGGTTCGACGGCTGGCGCTATACCTTCCGGCACGTGGATCCGCTGGCGGTGGCAGACGCGGCGCGCCGCTATCTGCGCGCGGTGACGGCTTTCGACGCGGAATTCATGCGCCGGGGCGCGCTGTATTCGGGGCATCCGGTGAATGCGCCGCTGCTGTCCGCAATCGAGGCAGAGACCGGCGGTGAAAAACTCGGGTGGAAGGATGTCTGGCTGCGCGGACTGGAGCTGTGCGCGGAGGTCCTGGGGTGTCGCGAGGACGCCATATACGCGCCGGAGGCCATGATCGGCCACGCGCGCGCCTGGAGCGACGCGCATCCGCTCGAAGGCGAGCTCAATGAATCGAAGCTCCACGCCGCCTGGAAGGCGGGGCCGCGGGAGACGCTTGCGCTGCTGGTCAACTGGCTGGACGGGCATGGATCGTTCCCGCAGTCCGTCGCCTCCCGCCTGGCGGAGCTGCCCCGAGAGACGGCGGCCGCCCTGTTCGTGAAGGCAGTGCAGTCCGCCTGATGCGTGACCGGCCCGGACGCGATCGAACGATCGAGAGACGACGCACCGCTTTTGAAGCGCCTTCTGTATGAGAAGACCTTCGAAAAGCGGTGCGCCGCGTCTTTCAGATGATCGGCGGGTGTCGTCAGCCGATGTCGATGTTCTCGCCCTTCAGGCCGATGTGCGCGCCGGAGCCGGCTTCGCTGGAGTCGGGATGGGCCAGCAGCCACTTGTTGCGGGCGGTCATCCATGTGTCCTCCTCGCAGACAGGCGTGAGATCGGGCTTGGCGGTATTGGTGCCCTTCGGGAGCACGACGGCTACCCTGAAGCCCTGATCGGCATCCACCTGGCAGGGCGCGTAGTGCAGCGTGGTTGCGTACACTTCGACCGGCACGCCCGCGGGCACGCGGAAAGCCTTTACGACGGCGGTGTCCAGCACGCCGTCCTGGATCTCATCCTGGCGGGCCAGCAGCAGCACGAAGTCACCGGTGCCAAGATTGATCTCGCTGTCGCGATGATACTCAAGGCAGTTGAGCATGGTGTTGTGTCCCCAGCACATGCCCAGCTGGATCGGCATGCCGCCGAAGCCGCGATCCCTGAGGTCGTCCAGTATGCCGCAGGCCTCGAGGCTGGGGATGCCGGGTTCATAGGCGACGCCCTGCGCAGGCAGATCGATCTTCGCCATCGCCTCGATGAGTTCTTTGCAGTCGTAGCCCTCCAGCACCTTGCCGTAGGGTTTGAAGGCCTCGTCGTAAACGGAATAGATGGTCATGGTTCAGGTTCCTCCTCAATAAGATTTTTGAACAGATTGATCAGGGGATTGTCCTCAACGTTCCCGTCATAGTCCTCCGGCACCGGCGTCGGATCCGGCAGGGGCGTCATCACCTCGCCCATGGCATCCAGCACCGCCTGGGGGATCTCCTGCGCGGGACCAACGTCGTAGTCCACATAGGAGCTCAGCGCCAGCTCGCCGTCGTCGTTAGGGGTGTACACCCTCAACTGGACGATGCGCATGCCCGCACCTGTCACGAACTCAAAGGTCATCTCGTCGGAGCTCTTGATGAGAAAGTAGGTATAGCCGTTTTCATCCTGGCGCACGCCATTCATGGTTTCCAGGCTCCCGTAGGGGAAGTGATAGCTCTCAATGCAATCGTCGTATTCATCCTGAGTGAGGGCGTCCGTCGGGGAGGCGGTCTCACCGTCATAGGACCAGGCATGGGTGCCAATGAAGTAGAGATTGAACGTCATCCACAGGAGTTTCGTGGAGGAGATCATCACCGTGCCATAAGGCGTGTCCTGTAGGCAGATGTCGATGTGCTCGGCGGGCTTGCCGGAGGCGTCCAGCATCTGGTTTTCCGTGATGTACAGCGCGCCTTGCTCCGCGATATCCGATGCTTCGTCGTTCGCGCTGTCCAACATCACATACATCATGTATTCGCTGCCGTCTGTTGCGTCCATGTAGACATCATAGCGCTCTTTGGGATTCTTCAGCGCCGGCGCGTCCGGCTCGCCGGTCACCTCTCCGCCCATGCTGCCGAGGGCCTTCATGTTCATGCTTTCCTCGCCGTCCGTGACCGTGATGTCCTCCGCCAGGGCAGGCAGTATGCCAAACAGGACACAGAGCAACAGCGCGAGCATCCGTCTCATGCGCATTCCTCCTTGAAACCCTTTTCACCATGATAGCACAAGTGCCGGTTTTTTACAATACTCTTTACGGCAGCGGAGCGCCCTCCAGCCGTGAGGCCAGGACGTCATAGTCGGTGGCGGCCTCGCCGATGCCCAGCGCCTGCATCCAGCCGGGATGGCTGGCTTGGCACGGGCTCGGGGCAGCCCGGCGCCCCGTCCCGCCCCGAGAATGGCGGCCTCCGGATCATATCGGGCGAGGTCCGCATGGACCAGCGCGTCCGTTAGTCCGCCGTACAGGACCTCCACTGCCCGGTTGCGGCGGGACTCAGATGGCTCGGTCCAGTAGGCCGGATACCATAAAAGCGCAAAGCCCAGCACGGGCGCCAGCAGCACCGCCGCCAGGGCGCGGGACCGCCCCGGCAGGCACACAAGGTGCCCAGGACGGGCAATGCCAACGCGGCGCGCTCGAAACGGGGCGTCGATCCGGCAAGCCAGCATGAACAGCGCCGCGGCGCCCCACGCCGCCGGCAGCGGTCGAACGCGGTATCCGCGTATGCCCGTCATCTCCTCAAGGGTTACCACAGGCATCATTCCATGTGGTTTAACAAAAATCAAATGTAATTCATAGCAGGGGGATTGAAAGCCGTGCCGTGTTTTTCTATAATTGGCATGGAGGGAGCCTCGAAAGACTTAGCTTCACCGCGGACATTACTTCAGAAAACCCTGAAAAACCAAGATCCTTGAAGTGACCATGTCGGCGAAAACAGGTTTATCGAAGCAGCCTGGAGGGGAGTGGGAGCATGCTCAGATTTCTGAAGCGATACCGGCTGGAGTGTATCTGTGCCCCGCTGTTCAAGATGTTCGAGGCGACGCTGGAGCTGTTCGTGCCGCTCGTGGTGGCGTCGATCATCGACAAGGGCATCGGCGGCGGTTCGTCCGGGCACATTTGGCGCATGGGAGGCCTGCTGGTCGCGCTGGGCATCGTGGGGCTGGCCGCCTCGATCACGGCGCAGTATTTTGCGGCCAGGGCGGCCACGGGCTTTGCGGCCGACGTTCGCCACGTGCTGTTCGAGCATTTGACGGGACTGTCCTTTCCGGATATCGACCGGCTCGGATCCAGCGCGATGATCACCCGCATGACGAGCGACGTCAACCAGGCGCAGACCGGCGTGAACATGGTGCTGCGGCTCGTTCTGCGCTCGCCCTTCGTGGTGTTCGGCGCGATGATCATGGCGTTCACGATCGACAGCCGCGTCGCGCTGATCTTCCTGGCGGTGATCGCGGTGCTGATGGCGGTGACCTATGCCATCATGACCGTGAGCATCCCGATGATGCGCGGGGTACAGCAACAGCTGGAAAAGGTGCTGGCGTCCACGCGTGAGAACCTGACCGGCGCCAGGGTGATCCGCGCCTTTTGCCGGGAGGACGCGGAGCTTGAACAGTTCACGGCCCGCAACCGCGAGCTGACGCGCCGTCAGCTGCACGCGGGCCGCGTTTCCGCGCTCCTGAATCCGCTGACCTACGTGATCATCAACCTGGCGGTGATCGCGCTGGTGCGTCAGGGCGCGCTGCGCGTGGACGCGGGATCGCTGACGCAGGGCCAGGTGGTGGCGCTCTACAACTACATGAGCCAGATCCTGGTGGAGCTCATCAAATTCGCCGCGCTGACCATCACCATCAACAAGGCGTGGGCCAGCTGGAGACGCGTGTCGGACGTGCTGTCGCTGGAGCCGGCCATGTCAGACGACGGGCAAAAAGCCGCAGCGGTCGCAGGCGCGCAGGCGGTGACCTTCGAGAACGTGTCGCTGACCTATCCGGACGCGGGCGGCGAATCGTTGATCGACATAAGCTTCTCCGCCATGCCCGGCCAGACCATCGGCATCATCGGCGGCACCGGCTCCGGCAAGAGCTCACTGGCGCAGCTGATCCCGCGCTTCTATGATGCGACTGCCGGCAGGGTCCTGGTCGACGGTACAGACGTTCGGGACTGGCCGCATGAGGCCCTCCTTCAGAAGGTGGGTTTCGTCATGCAGCGCGCAGTGCTGTTCAAGGGCAGCATCCGGGACAACCTGCGCTGGGGAAAGCCGGATGCCACCGACGAAGAGATGCGCGCCGCCATCGACATCGCGCAGGCCGCCGAGGTGGTCGAGTCCAAGGGCGGCCTCGACGGCATGATCGCGCAGGATGGCGCGGCTCTGTCCGGAGGGCCGCGGCAGCGCCTGACCATCGCCCGGGCGCTGGTCCGAAAGCCGGAGATACTGATTTTGGACGACAGCGCTTCAGCCCTCGACCTTGCAACGGATGCCCGCCTGCGCACTGCGATCGCCGGGCTGGATCACAGGCCCACGGTGTTCATCATATCGCAGCGCACGGCATCCATCATGCGCGCCGACCAGATCCTGGTGCTGGATGACGGCCGGCTGGTCGGGGCCGGTACGCATGCGGCGCTCATGGAAAGCTGCCCGATCTATCGGGAGATCTATGGATCTCAGTTCGGCGGCGGGGAGGTGAGATCGGCATGACACAGACCGGATCAGGGAAGCGGCAGAGGGGCACGTTGAGGAAGGTGCTCCGTCACATAGGCAGATATCGCTGGCTGGTGCTGGCTTCATTGGTACTGGCGGCCGCTACGGTCCTGCTGACGTTGTATGTGCCGATCCTGGTCGGCCGCGCGATCGACGGGATCGTCGGGGCCGGACGGGTGCGGTTCGATGTCGTTTGGCCCATCCTCATCCGCATCGGCGCGTGCATCGGCTTCACGGGGCTGGGGCAATGGGTGATGAATGCGCTGAACAACCGGGTGACCTTCGACGTGGTCCGCGACATCCGCGAGGAGGCGCTCCGGCACATCGAGGTGCTGCCCATCGCCTATATCGACGCGCATCCTCACGGCGAGGTCGTCAGCCGCGTCATCGCGGACGCGGATCAGTTTGCCGACGGGCTTCTGATGGGGTTCACACAACTGTTCACCGGCGTGCTGACCATACTGTTCACGCTGGTCTTCATGTTTGGGCAAAACTGGCTGATCGCGCTGGTGGTGGTCTGCGTGACGCCGCTTTCGCTGTTCGCGGCGAGGTTCATCGCCACGCGAACGTACGCTATGTTCCGCCTTCAGTCGAAGACGCGCGGCGAGCAGACGGGCTTCATCGACGAGCGGATCGGCAATCTGAAGGTGGTCAAAGCCTATGGCCGCGAGGCGGCCGAGACGGAGCGCTTCGATGAGATCAACGAAAGACTGCGCGCGGCATCCCTGCGGGCGATCTTCTTCTCCTCGATCACCAACCCCGCAACGCGCTTCGTCAATTCCGTGGTCTATGCACTGGTGGCGTTGACCGGAGCGCTGTCGGCGCTGGCAGGGGGCATGACGGTCGGCGCGCTGACGGCGTTCCTCGCGTATGCCAATCAGTATACGAAGCCATTCAACGAGATCTCCGGCGTGATCACGGAGCTTCAAAACGCCGTTGCATGTGCGAGCCGGCTGTTCGAGCTGATCGAGGCGCCCGCGCAAGTGCAGGACGATCCGGGAGCGCGCGTGCTGGAGGATGTGCGCGGCAGTATCGAGTGGCGCGACGTGGCCTTCTCGTATGTAAAGGATCGGCCGCTCATCGACGGGTTCAGCCTTTCGGTGCGCCCCGGGCAGCGCGTGGCCATCGTCGGTCCGACGGGCTGCGGAAAGACGACGCTCATCAACCTGCTCATGCGCTTCTATGACCCGGACAGCGGCAGCATCGAGGTGGATGGGACGAACACACTTCGCATCACGCGTAGAAGCCTGCGCAGCGCCTATGGCATGGTGTTGCAGGACACGTGGCTGAAGCCGGGCACCATCCGGGAGAACATCACCATGGGCCGTCCGGATGCTTCGGAGGCGGAGATCATCGCCGCTGCGAAGGCGGCGCACGCCCATTCCTTCATCCGAAGGCTGCCGGACGGTTACGACACCGTGATCGGCGAAGATGGCGGCAAGCTCTCTCAGGGACAGCGTCAGCTGCTCTGCATCACACGCGTCATGCTGTGCCTGCCGCCCATGCTGATCCTGGATGAGGCGACGTCATCCATCGACACGCGGACGGAGCTGCGCATCCAGTCAGCCTTCGCGCAGATGATGAAGGGCCGGACGTCCTTCATCGTGGCGCACAGGCTCTCCACCATCAAGGAGGCCGATGTGATTTTGGTGATGCGGGACGGGCATATCGTCGAACAGGGCGATCATACGTCGCTGCTTTCAAAGGGCGGTTTCTACGCCGAACTCTACAACAGTCAGTTCGCCGGAGTGGAAACGGCGCAGTGCGTCTGACGCGGGAATGACGCGTCCTGCCGTGTATCCGTCGAACAGAAGGGCGCCCTGCACGTATGTCAGGGCGCCCGAGTCGTTCAAAGGCGCCGGTTTTTGAGGAAAGAACAGGCGTGGCAGTCGTTCATGTTTTTCCGAAGGCGTCAGCGCCGTCGGCCGAAATAGCGATCCCGGCGAACATGTCGCCGGGATCGATCGAAGGTGGAGAGGGAGGCCTGACGTCTCATCAAAGCCATCCCCGGGTCAGCCGGTCGCCCGAGCCCCGCGTGTACGGGAAGCGTTGATCGATCGGATCTGATGGATTCAAAGCGCCCTGAGCGCATCGATCAGCGCGGTCTTGCCCGCGGTCTTTTCGTCCTTCATTTTGATGACCCGCGCGGGCACGCCCGCGACGACGGCACCGTCCGGAACATCAGAGATGACGACGCTGCCGGCGGCGACTACGGCGTTTCGCCCGATGTGTACGCCCTCGATGACGACGGCGTTGGCGCCGATCAGCACGTCGTCCTCGACGATCACGGGCGTCGCGCTCGCGGGCTCCACCACGCCGGCGAGCACCGCGCCCGCGCCCACGTGGCATCGCGCGCCGACGGTCGCCCGACCGCCCAGGACAGCGCCCATGTCGATCCTGGTGTCCGGACCGATGACGGCGCCGATATTGATGATGGCTCCCATCATGATGACCGCGCGGTCGCCGATCTCCACCCGGTCGCGGATGATCGCGCCGGGCTCGATGCGCGCGTTGACAGGTTTCAGGTCCAGAAGCGGCACTGCGCTGTTCCGTCGGTCGGCTTCCACGATGAGATCGACGATGTCCCCGGCGTTATCGCGAAGCACGGGTTCGATGTCGGCCCATTCGCCGAACACGATGCGGTCCCTGTCGCCAAACACCTGGCAATTCGGGAAATCGATCGGGCAGCGTCCCTTGACATAGACCTTGACGGGCGTCTTTTTTTCGGCGTCATGAATAAAGCGAATGATCTCCTCAGCGTTCATTTCGTTCCTCCGATCGGGTATTTCGGGTTCAGCGCAGTACGTCGTCCATACAGTAGAGGCCGGCGGGCTGCCCGATCACGAAGCGCGCGGCGCGCATGGCGCCGGCCGCAAAAATGCGGCGGCTGGTGGCCGAGTGCCGGATCTCGAGCGTTTCATCCGTGCCGAAGAAAAACACGCTGTGTTCTCCGGCCACGGTGCCGCCCCGCAGCGCGTGTATGCCGATCTCGCGACCGCGTGCGCCGGTCACGCCCTCACGGCCATAGACATGCGCATAGCTGTCATCCGGATCCACGGCTTGCAGAAGCATCTTCGCGGTGCCGCTGGGCGCGTCGACCTTCTGGTTGTGATGCGTTTCGACGATCTCGATGTCGAAACCGTCTCCGAGCGCGGATGCGACCATGGCCGCAGCGCGCTTCATCACGGCGACGCCCAGGGAGTAGTTTGACGAGTGCATGATGCGCAGTTCCGAGGAGGCGTCGCGCAGCTTCTGAAGCTGCGCTTCGGAAAGCCCGGTGGTGCCGATCAGCACCGCCGCGCCATCGAGACGCGCGCGCTCGAGGATGGCCTCCAGATTGCCCGGATAGGAAAAGTCGATGATGATGTCCGCTTTGCCGGGCACGTCCAGCGCGGAATCATACAGCCCGGGGTGCACGACGCCCAGGATCGACATGTCATCGGACTGCAGGGCCATGCCCTCGAGCATCACGCCCATCTTTCCATAGCCACAGAGAATGATATTCATATCGCACCTCACTGTGTTCGGCCGGTTCATTCATCCAGCACATTCATGGCTGCGATGAGCTTGTCGCGGTTGGCCGGATCCATCTCGCAAAGCGGCAGGCGATAGCCGCCCACGCCCATGCCGCGCAGGTTCATGGCTTCCTTGATCGGGATCGGGTTGACTTCGATGAAGAGCGCGTTGATGAGATCGAGGTATTTGAGCTGGATCTCGCGGGCGCGCTGCGGATCTCCGTCGAACCAGGCGGCGACCATGTCATGCGCCTGGCGGGGGCACAGATTGGCGAACACGCTGATGACGCCCGTCCCGCCGAGCGACAGGATCGGCACCACCATGTCATCGTTGCCGGACATCATGCAGAAGTCGTCGTTGCACACGTTGGCCACCTTTGCCGCGAAGGAGATGTTGCCGCTGGCTTCCTTGATGCCTTTGATGTTGTCGATCTTCGACAATGCTTCGATGCAGTCCAGAGAGAGGCTGCAGCCCGTGCGTCCCGGCACGTTGTAGAGGATGATGGGCAGATTGACCTGCTCCGCGACGGTGGCGAAGTGGTTGTACATGCCCCGCTGATTGGCTTTGTTGTAATAGGGCGTGATCAGCAGCAGGCCGTCCACGCCGCAGTCGCGGAAGGTCCGGCTCTTCATGAGCGAGGTCTCCGTGGAGTTCGAGCCGCCGCCGGCGATCACGGGGATCGCACCGCCCACGCAATCCACCACGCAGCGCACGATCGCCGCGTCCTCTGCGTGTTCGGTGGTGCTGGATTCACCGGTGGTGCCCAGTATGACGAGGCCGTCTGTCCCGTTGTCGATATGCCAGCGGCACAGTTCCTTCAGCTTTTCAAAGTTCACACTTCCGTCCGGGTGGAACGGCGTTACCAGAGCGACAAAACTTCCTTTGAACATGATTATCACCTTACCACAATAAATTGATGCTATTATCCTAGCAGAGCAATATTGAAATTGCAAGCAGCACCGTGCGTTGAGTATGTGATTTTATTCATAAACAAAACTGATGGAAACAGGGCGATGCATTGGATCGATCGAATCAAGATGCTGCATCACTGCGACGGCATGGGGTGTTGGCAGCGCGGCATGCTGCCGTGCCGGAGACTGGATGCATAATACTGCAGGAGTGTTCGTATTTTTATAAATTTGAAATATAATCCGAGGGCTGTCCGGTCCGCTGTACGCAAATCGGGAGAAGAAGCCTCGCATATGAAAAGAGTTTTAATTATTTTTACAATTCTGATAAGTAATTTTCGTTATAATCCGGACAGAAATGTGATATAATGATATCGATCGATAGGTGCCGCAAGGATCGGGCCGCGCCAGGCGGATGTGGGATCCTATAAACGGCACCGAAGAGCAGGACCAACGGGAGAGAATACTTTGACGAGCGAACGCTATTATACATATGGAGCTAGTCCGGCATACGGCCGGGTCCCGCGCGGACGTGTTGCCAATGTGCATCGCGCGCAGGAAACGGAGCCGCGAGGTGCAGGACAGCATGGATATCAGGCCTTTGGGGAGTGCGGCGCCCAGCCGCGCAGAGGCATGCAGCGCCAGCCCTCCGATCCCCGCAGGCCGTCACCCAGGCGCGGCAGACGCATCCCGGCGAAGGTGCGTCTGGCGCTCTTCGTCGTGTTGACAGCGCTGGTCGTCTTCGGCGTGGTGAAGCTGGTCGGCGCGGTCAAGGAGGCCAGCGTTGAGCGGTTTGTCGACAACGTATATGTAAACGGCGTGTGTTTGACCGGCTATACCCAGGAAGAGGGCACGCAGCTCATCTATGACCTGAGAGACAAATGGCTGAACAACACCTATGCTCTGACATTTCAGGACAGGACATGGGGGTTCAAACCGTCTGACGTCAACGCGCAGATCGAGTTTGCCACAGAGCTTGAACGCGCGTGGAATCTTGGCCACATGGGCGACCGGGCCATGCGGCGGGAGGTCGTGAAAGGCCTTAAGACGGTGCCCGCGGAGTTTACCAGCGATCCGACCTATGACGAGAAAGCGTTGGACGCGTTCATCGACGGCATCGCTGCGGAGATCGACACGGAGCCTGTGGAGGCCGAAGTGACGTTGACCGAGCTAAAGCCGGTCATCACCCGGCAGTCTGTCAACGGGTTGAGACTGAATAAGGAGGCGCTCAAGGAGAACCTGATCGACCTGATCGAGAAGGGCGATGCGCCGCTCCAGCTACCCGTCGAAGAGGTCTATCCGACCTTGATGTCTGAAAACATGGAGATGCGCCTCATCGCCAAGTTTGAGACGGACATGTCCTTCCGCGGCTATAACAGCCGTACGAACGTGCGCCTTGCGCTCGAGCATTTCGATCTGATGGCGGTCTATCCCGGCGAGACGGTCAGCTTCAATGAGGTTGTCGGACCGCGCACCGAAGCCTTTGGCTACAAGAAAGCGCCGGAGTATGCCGGTACCAACAAGGAAATGGGCTTCGGCGGCGGCGTGTGCCAGGCTTCGACCACCCTGTACAATGCGGTGATCCAGGCGGGCATGTCCATCATTCAGCGGCACCGCCATTCGATGACCGTGACCTATGTGAATCCGAGCCAGGATGCCGCAGTGGCCTATGCGGACAAGGATTTCGTGTTCAGGAATGACACGGAGCACCCGATCTTTATCTACACGAACGTCACCAAGGAAACTGCCGGCGTCAGGATCTACGGCACGAGGCCGCCTTACTTCAACAGCCTTGAAAGCGTGATCCTTCACGAGGAGAAATCCACGAAGACCGGATATGAAGATGACGTGGATGGAAAGTATGTCTATTACACCTCCGATCCGCCGGTGCTTTACAAAGAGGGCCGCGGCAGCTGTGAGAGCGAAGGCTGGATCGTCTCTTACGACTGGGACACCAAACAGGAGGTCAGCCGGGTGCAGGTGAACCACGATATCTATTCTGCCGGCGTCAATGTCTACTGGCGCGGCGTTCATAAGCACAGCAGCAAGGATACATAGTTGAGTTCCACTTGAGGAGGAATGCGTTATGAAGCAGTACTTCAAGACCCAGAGGGGTCCCAAAGCGATCGGCCCCTATTCGACCGCGGTGATCCGGGACGGCATATGCTATCTGTCGGGCATGATCCCCGTCGATCCTGCATGTGGGCGCATCACTGCTGAGGACATCGGGGGCCAGGCCCGACAGGTGTTCGAGAATGTCAGGACCGTTCTGGAGGAACTGAACGCATCCACATCGGACATATTGAAAACGACCGTTTTCCTGACGGATCTGGGTGATTTTGCGGCTGTCAATGAGATCTATGCGGCGTATTTCGGGCCGGATTATCCGGCTCGCAGCTGTGTTCAGGTCTCGGCGCTGCCCGCGGGCGCTCGGATCGAAATGGAGGCTGTGGCCTCCGTCGATCGGGAATGACGGTTTTTTTATCCTGAATATGCGGCAGAGGCAAAGGAGTGTTGGGGTTTATGTTTGAGACCGCGAATATCTCGATCTTCGCAGGCAGCAGTGGGCGTGTATTCGCAGAGCGCATGTGCGACTACATGGGCAGACCGCTGGGCTCGTCGGAAGTCATCACCTTCTCCGAAGGCAATACTTTCGTCCGGGTCAATGAGTCCGTGCGCGACCGCGACGTCATACTGGTGCAGCCGATCGGCATGCAGTCGAACAACGAGTTTGTGGAGATCCTGTTCTGGATGGATGCCTTCAAGCGCGCCAATGCACACACGGTCACCCTGGTGATGCCGTACTTCGGCTATGGCAAGGGCGACAAAAAAGACGAACCCCGCGTCTCCATCCGCGCCCGTGTATGCGCAGAGTGCATCGAGCTTGCCGGCGCGGACCGCTTTGCCACGATGGATCTGCATGCGCCTCAGCTACAGGGCTTTTTCAAGAAGCCCATGGATCATCTCTATGCCATGCCGATGCTCACCGAGATCATCAAGCGCGTTGGCACCGACAACATGGTCGTGGTCTCGCCTGACGCCGGTTTTGCCAAACAGGCCCGCAAATTCGCGGACAGGCTGCACCTGCCCATCGCGATCGGCGACAAGACCCGCGCGGATCATAGCGAGAACGCCAGCGTTCTGGAGGTCATCGGCGACGTCGACGGAAAGAATTGTCTGATCGTGGACGATTTCACCATTTCCGGCGGAACGCTTGTGAACCTCGCGAATGCTCTGAAGGCCAGGGGCGCAAAAGAGATCATCGCCCTGCTCAGCCACAACATCATCTCCAAAAAGGGCATCGCTCTGATCAACGCCAGCCCCATCCGGATGGTATACTCCACCGATACGGTGTACAACCCCAACATCGAGGGCGAAGCGAAGTTCAGGACCGTTTCGGTGGCGCCGATGTTTGCAGAGAGCATCATGCGCTACTACAATTACGAATCCATCAGCAACATGTTCACGAATCTGCCCGAACACGTGGTGGAGGCGGGATTCCGCTATACCGGGCTGGAGCTGTAACGGCGCTTGACGTCACGGATCATGCGACATGGCATCGGCAGGGCATTGCGCCCTGCTGATGTTTTTGGATCGCCGACTGAAAACGGCTGTACATTCAATGCCAAATATGGTAAAATGATATGGATCACAGATTTGGAGGTTTTACATCATGAAAGCATTGATCCTGGCGGCCGGCTATGGATCCCGCCTGGCACCGCTGACGGACAGCCTGCCCAAGAGCCTGGTCCCGGTCAACGGGACGCCCATACTGTTCAAGCAGCTCGAGGATCTCTACGAGAACGGCATCACCGATATAACGGTGATCTCGGGATATCGCGCCAACATGCTGGAGGCCGCCGTGCACGATCGCTTTCGCGACGTAAAGATCATCGAGAGCGTGGACTACCGGACCACCAACAACATGTATTCTGCGTGGCTTGCGAAGGATGCCATGGCGGGCGATGACTTCCTGATGATGAACGCGGATGTGTTCTTCGACGCTTCCGTCATCGAGGCGCTGCTGGCCTTTGATGCGCCGAACGCCATCGTGACGGATATCGGCTTCTATCTTGAGGAATCCATGAAGGTCATCGAGGATGCTGACGGGAGACTGACCCGCATTTCCAAGCAGATCCCGCGATCCGAGGCGTTGGGCGCTTCGATAGATGTTTACCGCTTCTCCGCCGAGGCGGGGGATGCGTTCTTCAGAAAGTGTGAGGAGTACATACTGGAGCGGAAAGAGGTCAAGCTTTGGAGCGAGGTGGCGCTCAACGACATCCTCGCCGAAGTGACCTTCCGCGCGTGCCCGCTGAAGGGCCGTTGGTATGAGATAGACAACCACGAGGATCTGGCTGCGGCTGAGCGGATCTTTGCGGACGAGTGATCTGCCGGCACATCCCATGCAGAGGATCGCCGACATCATGCGCCGCGTGTCGATGCGGTGTGCGGTCGTCTCTGAGGCGGTCGTGCGATGTGGACACAGCGCTTCCATGGTCCGGCCTGAAAACAAACACTTCAAACAAGGGAGGCTGACGTGATGATCTACGATTCCGACGCGATGGAGACGGATGCCGTGCTGGACACCGCAAGGCGCATCTGTGCCGCGGCGCGCACCGCGCCGAAGGCCAAGGGCATAGACAATCTGGTGACGATGGTGCTGACCGGCGGGGACAAGGATCGCGTGGCCGATGAAATGGAACGGCTTTCCGGGCCGCTGGGCTATCGCTTTTTCCTGCGCGACGCAAAGAACGTGCGCGAGGCACAGGCGCTCGTGCTGATGGGCGTAAGGGAAGGGCAGCGCGGCCTCAACGAGGGCTGTCGGCACTGTCACTGCGACAACTGCAGTGATTGCGCCGCGAAAGACGGCGTGTGCATCTATGATCCCATGGATCTCGGCATCGCGATCGGCTCTGCCGTGGCATCCGCTGCGGATGACAGGGTCGACAGCCGCGTGCTCTTCTCTGCGGGGCGCGCCGCCATGTCGCTGGGCATCCTGGGAGATGAGGCCCGCATGGTCATGGGGATCCCCCTGTCCGTGACGGGTAAGTCGCCGTTTTTCGACAGAAAGTAGGTCGATGGATATGGGCAGACGGACACTGATCATCATGGCCGCAGGCATGGGGAGCCGGTTCGGCGGCTGCAAGCAGATCACCCCCGTGGATGACGCGGGCCACATCATCATGGACTATTCCATGTATGACGCGGTGCGCGCAGGGTTCGACCGCGTCGTTTGCGTCATCAAACCTGAGATGAAGGCGGATTTTCACGAGGCGATCGGCAAACGCGTCGCCGGATGTGTGGATCTGCGCTATGCCTATCAGACGCTCGACCGGCTGCCGGCGGGCTTTCAGGTGCCGGAGGGGCGCGTCAAGCCCTGGGGCACCGCGCACGCGGCGATGTGCGCGCTGGATCAGGTGGAGGGTCCGTTCATCGTCATCAACGCCGATGATTTCTACGGGCGCGGGGCATTCGAGGCGGCCGGACGCTTCCTGGCACGCGAGGGAGATCCAAACGAGCACGCGATGGTGGGTTATCACATCGAGAACACGCTGACGGAGAATGGATCTGTGTCCCGCGGCGTATGCGTTGAGGACGCGGACGGCTATCTGACGGGCATCGACGAGCGCGTGCGCATCGAGCCCAGACCGGGCGGAGCCGCATACACCGAAGACGACGGCGCCAGCTGGCAATTCATCCCAGAGGGAACGCCGGTCTCCATGAACCTGTGGGCCTTCAGGCGAGGCATCATCCCGGCATTCGAAGCGGGATTTGAGGCATTCCTGCGGGACGTTGTACCGGGGAACCCGATGAAGGCGGAGTACTATCTGCCCTATGTGCCCAAGGCCGAGATCGCCGCGGGGCGTGCCAGGGTCCGGGTGCTGCGAACGGACGAGCGCTGGTACGGCATGACATATCGCGGTGATATCGACGCTGTGCGCGCTGCGGTGGCTCAGATGAAGACAGACGGGCTGTATCCGGAGAAGCTTTGGAGCTGAAGACGGCGCGCGTGATCTGAAGGGGGAACAAAAATGCAGAAGAAGACCAAAGCCATCATCGTCATCGTGTTGATCGTCGCGCTGCTGCTCGCGGGGGCCATCATATATTGGGAGACCCACTACGGCAATCGCAGCCTGATCGACACCAAGTACCGCTTTGACTACGCCATCATCCGCCTGCCGAACGGCGAAACGGTCGAGGGCAAGGTGTCATCGTGGACCGATTTCAGCGACTCCGATGTCGTGCAGATCACCATAAAGGGCAAGACATATCTGACGAGCTATGTCAACGCCTGCCTGATCAACGAGTGACCATCGGCAGATCTTTGAGGATCGATGTCCGGCAGATGGATCCAAACGGCGCGGGATCGCTGAAGCCTGTGTGGCGCGGTGATCCCGCGGTCTTTGTCCGGTCATCGGTGCGTCCTTCGGCTTCCAACCAATGCGTCGAAGGATGGCAAAGCGCGGATTGACTATCTTTGACTTTTGTTGACACTGAGTTCACATAAGCGATGTATAATAGCCGCTGTGAGGGCTGGGGGCCCTCTCTGGAGGAGTGAATGCTATGAATGAGGTCAAAAGACCCGGTAAACCCCTGATGTTTTATTATGCTATCGTGCTGTTGGTCCTGATCCTGTTCAACGGGCTGCTGGCGCCGATGCTGTTCAGCCCGGGCGTGACAGAGGTGGATTACGGCATGTTCATGGCGATGACCGAGGACCAAAAGATCGCAGAGGTGGAGCTGGAGGACAACCAGATCCTGTTCAGAGGTACGGACGGCAAGCTGTACAAGACCGGGATCATGGACGATCCACAGTTGACGGAGCGGCTGTATGCATCCGGGGCAAAGTTTGCCTCGAAGATCGTGGAGCAGATGTCGCCGCTCATGTCCTTCCTGTTGTCGTGGATCCTGCCGATCGTGCTGTTCGTCGGCGTTGGCCAGTACTTCAGCAAGAAGCTGATCGAGAAAGCCGGCGGCGGTGCGGGAAGCATGATGTTCGGTATGGGCAAGTCCAACGCCAAGGTCTACGTCAAGTCCACGAGCGGTATCAAGTTCGACGACGTGGCGGGCGAGGATGAAGCCAAAGAGATCCTGAGCGAGATCGTGGACTTCCTGGAGAATCCGGGAAAGTACGAGGCCATCGGTGCGAAGATGCCCAAGGGCGCGCTGCTTGTCGGCCCTCCCGGGACCGGTAAGACGCTGCTGGCGAAGGCCGTCGCGGGCGAGGCGAACGTGCCGTTCTTCTCTATATCCGGCTCTGAATTCGTAGAGATGTTCGTGGGCATGGGGGCTGCGAAGGTGCGCGACCTGTTCAAGCAGGCCAACGAAAAGGCGCCCTGCATCGTGTTCATCGATGAGGTCGATGCCATAGGCGGCAAGCGCGATGGGCGCATCGGCGGCAATGATGAGCGGGAGCAGACGCTGA
>JAFRMB010000019.1 GCA_017430945.1 Clostridia bacterium
AGCTTGGCGCACATGGTGGTCTTGCCCGCGCCCTGCAGGCCCGCCATCATGTAGATCGTCGGCGCCTGGGGGGAATAGGTCAGCCGCGCGTTCTGCCCGCACATCAGGTTCGTCAGCTCCTCGTTGACGATCTTGATGACCTGCTGGCCGGGGGTCAGGCTGCCCATGATGTCCGCGCCGACCGCGCGCTCGGTGACCTTCTTGATGAAGTCCTTCACCACCAGGAAGTTGACGTCCGCCTCCAGCAGCGCCATGCGCACCTCGCGCATCGCGGCCTTGACGTCGGCCTCGTTCAGCTTGCCCTTGCTGTTGAGCTTCTTGAACGCGCCCTGCAGCTTGTCGGTCAATCCCTCGAATGCCATGCGGTCCTCGCCTCCCCGTCGGTCATTTGTCGGTGATGATGCGCTCCAGCGCCTGCCGCGCCTGCGCGAGCGCCCGGCGGTCGTCCGCGCCGGGATGGAGGCGGTCGAGCGCCGCGAGGCAATCCTTCGCCGCCTCGGCCTGCGCCTGATACCGCGCCACCAGCCCGAGCTTGCGCTCATATTCCATCAGCTGTCGCTTCGACTTGGCGATGGCGTCGAACACGCCCTGCCGGGTGATGTCCAGCTGCTCGGCGATCTCCTGCTGGGAGAGGTCTTCCTCGCAGTAGAGCCGCATCAGTTCCTGCCGGTGCGGCGTGAGCAGCGGCCCGTAGAAATCCAGCAGGTAATTCAGCGCCACCCGCGCCGCCATGTCCGCCATACCGAGCCTCCCGCAAGTCTTTTTACTTGACAGCCTGGATATTATAACCCGCCGGCCCCGCTTTGTCAAGCTGTTTGGTTTGACATCACCGAAGCTTAACACGAAAGGCCGTCGCTATCCCCGCATCAGCTCATACATCATGATGCCCGCGGCCACGGCGGCGTTCAGCGATTCCGCGCCGCCGCGCATGGGCAGCTTCAGGCGCATGTCCGCCTCGGCGCGCACGGCTTCCGAGATGCCGCGGGCCTCGCTGCCGATGACGAGCGCGAAGCGGCTGCCGGGATCGGGGTGGGCGTAGAAGTCCGCGCCGCGCAGATCCGACGCGATCACGCGCCAGCCGCGTCGCTTCAGCGCGGCCAGCGCCTCCGGCAGGCTGCCGGCCTGTATGCAGGGCACCCGGAAGCCGGATCCCATGGCCGCGCGCTGCACCTTGGGCGAGAAGGGGTCGGCGCAGCCCTCGCCGAGCAACAGCGCCTGCAGGCCCGCCGCGTCCGCCGTGCGCCATATGGTGCCCACGTTGCCCGGATCCTGCACGCCGTCCAGCGCCACGATGCGCTCAGGTGCGGCGGTCAGCGGCTGCGGCGACGGCAGGTCGAATGACGCGCACACGCCCTGAGGCGAGCGGGTGTCGCACACCGACGCCATGATGCTCTCCGGCACCAGGCAGGCGCGCGCCCCCCGGGCGGCCAGTGACTCGATGAACCCCTGATGGGCCTCGACGGCGATGGCGTCCCGTATGGTCAGACCGCAGCCGAGCGCCTCGGCGATCATCACCTCGCCCTCGACCAGAAAACGGCCCTGCGCCTCGCGCGCCTTGCGCTGGCCGAGCGCCCGCAGATCGCGGATCATCGGGTTCTTCGCGCTGGAAATGCGATCCATGCTCTTCCTCCATCCGGGCTGCACGGGGCAGCGGTCCTTATTTATGCGCACGATCCCGGTCGTCGGGGCGCCCGCTCCCCTGTCCCCGGCGTCCCTTCGGCCTGGCCATGGCGTAGCACAGCAGGTAGACGCTCTGCGCGCCGGCCCTGTACAGCGCCTTCGCGCAGGCGCCGGCGGTGGCGCCCGTGGTGCACACGTCGTCCACCAGCAGTATGCGCCTGCCCGCGACCGAGCCCTTCGCCTCGATCGCGCCCTTCAGGTTCCGGCGCCGATCGGCGTCGTCCAGCCTGGCCTGCTGGGGCGTGTCGCGCGTGCGCATCAGCAGCGCCTCATACGGCAGCGAAAGCCGCCCTGCCACGTCCTCCGCCAGAAGCCCCGCGTGGTCGAAGCCCCGCTCGCGCAGGCGCTTTTCGTGCATCGGCACCGATGTCACGCAGTCCGCGGCCATGGGCTCGATGAAGCGGCTGGCCCGCGCCATGGCTTCGCCCATGAACGGCACCAGCCGATAGACCCCGTCGTACTTCATGCGCTGTACGATGCCCGCCGCCGCGCCGCTGTAGAAGTACGCATAGGCCGCCGCGCGCAGCCCCTTGGGCGGGCGGCCCGCGCCGATCCAGTTCTCCGCCAGCGTGAGGCGGCACGCCGGACAGATCCAGTCCTCTTCGCAGCCCACGGCCGTGCCGCAGCCCATGCATACCGCGCGCCTGGGGTAGACGAGCGCCTCCAGCGCGGCCCACAGCTTCTTGAAGCTCCGCATCATGGCCTGTGCTCCAGCCGCCAGTCCAGCGCGGAATAGCGGCGCGTGATGTGGTTGTTGTCGACCATCTGGCGCACGCAGGCCTCGCGGCCCACGATCACGACGAGGCGCCTGGCGCGGGTGACCGCCGTGTACAGGAGGTTTCGGGTCAAAAGCATCGGCGGTCCGGCGACCAGCGGCAGCACCACGGCGTCGAACTCGCTGCCCTGGCTCTTGTGCACGGACATGCAGTAGGCCAGCTCCAGGTCGTCCAGCATCGTATCGTCGTAATCCGCCGTCCGGCCGTCGTCGAACGCGACCGTCAGCGTGCGCTCCCTGCGGTCCACCGCGGTGATATAGCCGATGTCGCCGTTGAACACGCCGACGCCGTCGTCCCCGTCGCGGCGCCATTCCAGGTCGTAGTTGTTGCGCACCTGCATCACCTTGTCGCCGCGGCGGAACACCGTCTGTCCGCGCTGGAGCTCCGGCACATCGGGCTTCTGCGGGTTCATCGCCTGCTGCAGCAGCGCGTTCAGGCTGTGCACACCGATCTCGCCGCGCTTCATCGGCGCCATGACCTGGATGTCCCTCAGCGGGTCCAGCCCCATATAGTCCGGCAGCCGCTTCTGGACCAGCGCCACCACGCTCGCCGCCACCTGGGCCGGATCGTCCCTGCGCTCCAGGAAGAAGTCCGTCTGACGGGCGCGGATCTGAGGGTACTCGCCGCGATTGATGCGGTGGGCGTTGACGACGATCTGGCTCTGTCCCGCCTGGCGGAAGATCTCCGTGAGACGGACCACAGGCACCGCGCCTGCGGCGATGAGGTCCCTGAGCACATTGCCCGCGCCCACGGAGGGCAGCTGGTCGGCATCCCCCACGAGTATGAGACGCGTGCCCGGCCGCAGCGCCTCCAGCAGCGAACCCATGAGGAATATGTCCACCATGGACATCTCGTCCACGATCACCACGTCCGCATCCAGCGGATCGTCCCCGTTCCGCATGAAGCCGTGCTCCTCGCCGGAGTATTCCAGCAGCCGGTGGATCGTGCGCGCCGGACAGCCGGTGGCCTCGCTCATGCGCTTGGCGGCGCGCCCGGTCGGCGCGCAGAGCTCAACGCTGCCCGTCTTCTTCAGCAGGCGTATGATGATGTTGATGGAGGTGGTCTTGCCGGTGCCCGGCCCGCCGGTGATGATGCACACGCCCTCCCGCAGCGCCGCCAGCACCGCGTCCCGCTGCCGGCCGCAGAGCGACACGCCCTCCTCGGCCTCGCAGGCCGCGATCATTTCGAGGAGTGCCGGCGTCTCCACGCGCGACGGCCGGATGCTGCGGATCTGCCGCATGAGCAGGCGGGCCGCCTCGCTCTCCGCCCTGTGGCAGCGGGGCAGGTATACGGCGTCGTCGTCCTTCACCCGTTCGGCGACCAGCTGGTCCTCCAGGATCAGCGCGCTCAGCTCGCGGTCCACCAGCGCGCGCTCGGCGTCCAGCAGCTTCGCCGCCTGCTCGGACAGCCGTTCCATGGGCAGATAGACGTGGCCCATGCCGTTCATGGCCTCGGTCAGCGCGTACTTGATGCCGCTGCGGATGCGAAACGCCGATTCCCGCGCAAAGCCCATGCTCATCGCGATCCCGTCGGCCGTCCGGAAGCCCACGCCCTGGATCTCGTCCACCAGGCGATAGGGGTTGGCGCGCACCACGCGCTCGGTCATGTCGCCAAAGGCTCGGTACACCTTGACGGACATCGCGGCGCTGAGCCCGAACCCCTGCAGGAGCACGAGCGTGTTGCGCATGCCGTTCTGCTCGGCGAAGGATTCCGCGATCATCGCCGCCCGCTTGGGCCCGATGCCGGGCACCTCCGTCAGCCGCTCCGGCTCGGCTTCGAGCACATCCAGCGCCCGCGCGCCGAAGTATTCCACGATCTGCTTCGCCGTGGCCGGGCCCACGCCCTTCACGAGCCCCGAGCCCAGGTACTTTTCGACGCCCGATCTCGTCTCGGGCCGCGTGGTCTCGTAGCCGGTCACCTTGATCTGTCTGCCGTAGTCGCGGTGCTCAACGAGCTCGCCGTCGAACACCGCGTGCTCCCCCGCGGACAAAAACGGCATGACCCCGACGGCGGAGATGCTGTCGCGGCTGCCGTCCAGCCGGATGGACGCCACCGTCCACCCGTTGGCATCGTTCCTGAACACGATGCTGTCCACGGTCCCTTCGAACTTCGACATACCGGCTCCTCGGCGCCCGCGCCTCAGTGCCGGGCGCGCAGCTCCCATCCAAAAACAGCGTATTTGAAATAGCCGCTGCCGCGGGCATGCCCGCGCGGCAGCGGCAGTTACGGGTCGCGTCACCGGGCGGCGCCGGTGTTCTTCGCGTAGATGATGCACAGTCCCTTGAGCGTCAAAAGGCCGTCCATCACATCGATCACATTGCTCTCTCCGGCCACCAGGACTGCCAGGCCGCCGGTAGCGATGACCTTGACGCCCGGCACGCCCATCTCGCGCTTCATGCGCTCGACCAGGTAGTTGACCTGGCCGATATAGCCGTAGACGATGCCGGCCTGCATGTTGGTCACGGTGGTGCGGCCGATGACGCCCTCCGGCTTCACCAGCTCGAACCGCGGGAGCTTCGCGGTGTTCTCCGTCAGGGCATCCGCCGACAGCTTGAGGCCCGGGCAGATGGCGCCGCCCAGGAACTCGCCCCTGGCCGAGACCGCGCCGAAGGACGTGGCCGTGCCGAAATCGATGGTGATGCAGGGCCCGCCGTAGAGCTCGTAGGCCGCCACCGCGTTGGCGATGCGGTCACTGCCCAGCTCGCGGGGGTTCTCGTACTTGATGTTGATGCCCGTCTTCACGCCGGGTTCGATCTTCATCGGCTCCATGCCGAAGTAGTTGCGGCACATGTGCTCGATGGTGAAGTTGATCTGCGGCACCACCGAGGACATCATGATGCCCGTTATGAGCTTCGGATCGACGCCGTTGTGCCTGAGCAGGTTCATCAGCGCCATGCCGTACTCGTCGGAGGTGCGGTTGCGGTTGGTGGACAGCCGCCAGTACTGGCGCATTTCCATGCCTTCGAACAGGGCGGTCTTCATATTGGTGTTGCCGATATCCAGCGTGAGGATCATGGACGTTCACTCCTGTCGATGGTCACTTGCGATCGCGAATGAAGCCGGACCTGACGAGCGCTGCGCCGACGGCGCCGGTCAAAAGCGTGGAGACCGCCATCTCGACGATGCCGTTTATGCCCACCGCGGCGACGATGTAGGTCAGCATGCCGCGCCCGGCCATGGAATTCTGCATGTATTCCGTCGAACCGAACAGCCATACCAGCGACGTCATGAACAAAAGCGTGTTCAGAAACGCCGCCATGAAGCCGGTGACCGCACAGCCCGCGTAGGGATGGGACCTGCGCTTGATCACGCGGTAGATGTATCCCAGCAGTATGCCGTCGATCAGCCGCGGGAAAAAGCGCTGCACGAATGCCAGAAACGGATTCACCGCCGCCAGCGCCGCGCCCATGCCGGAAAAACCCAGTATGCCGAAGCACTGCAGAAAGCTGATGAGGCCGAAGGCACCGCCGATGACCGCCCCGCCCATCGGGCCCATGGCGATGGCGGCGATGGCCACGGGGATCATGTTGAACGTGATGGACAGGCCCGCCGGCTGGGGGATGTTCACATAGCCCAGCACGATCAGCACGGCGACGAGCAGCGCGAGCAGCACGAATTCACGGGTGGACAGCTTCTTCATTTTTCATTCCTCCGTTCGAGTTCATGATGATACCCTACGAAATGGGGCGACCGGGGTGACCGCGTTCGGTTCCTTCGGATACCGACGGGATCATTATATCATATCCGCGCGCAGATTGTAAGTTATTCATGTAAAGAAGAATTTACTTGTGTATTCAGCCCGTTCCGCATATAATATACATGAAATCGTTAAACCAACGATCAAATAATCAGCAATGTGCACAATCAACATAAAGCGGGAGGGCCATACCATGCTTACGCAACCGTCACAGCAGGCGCATTACATACGCGAATACATGAGGGGCGGCAAGAAACACGTGCAGTTCGCCGATCTGTCGGCACAGCTGCCGGAGAAGTGCCGCATCTTCTCCATGCTGACGCTCGTGCCCGATGCGTCCATCGGCTACCACGTGCACGAGGGCGAAACGGAGCTGTTCTACTTCCTGGAGGGCAACGGCCGCTTCCAGGACGACGACCAGTTCCGCGACGTCACCGCCGGCGACTGCACCGCCACCTTCTCCGGCCACGGTCACGGCCTGGAGAACACCGGCGACACCAACCTGGTGCTGCTCGCCTGCATCATCAAGGACTGACCCCGTCGCCTTCGGCGCGCCGCGCGCATCGCGCGGCGCGCTTTCCTGTCCGGGATCGTTCAAATTCTGACAAACCGCTTGCAATCGACGTCCATTTGATGTAAACTGTAATCGGGGCCGGATGACCCGGCCAACCGCATATAATGGAGGTAATCTCATGACAACGATCGACAAGACGATGAGCATCGGCGAGGTGCTCCAGCTGGACCGCACCACTGCGCCCATCATGATGGAATACGGCATGCACTGCATGGGCTGCCCCTTCAGCCAGATGGAATCCCTGGAGATGGGCTGTGCCGCGCACGGCACCGACGTGGATGAGCTGGTGGAAAAGCTGAATGCCTACCTGGCTTCCAAGGAGGCCTGAACCCAGACAGTGCCGGCCGCAAAGCGATGCTTTCTCGCGCAGGCGAGATGACATAACTATCATCAAATGGAGGTCATGCCCCATGGAACCGATGAAGCTTTATGAGCAGTGGCTGAAAGACTATGCCGATGACCCGGAGACCCTCGCCGATCTCCAGTCCATCAAGGACGATCCCAAGGAGATCGAAGACCGCTTCTACCGTGAGCTCGAATTCGGCACGGCCGGCATGCGCGGCGTGCTCGGCGCGGGCACGAACCGGCTGAACATCTACAATGTGCGCCGGGTGACCCGGGCTCTGGCAAAGTACATCCTGACGACGCCCGACGGCGCCCAGCGCGGCGTGGCCATCGCCTATGACTCGCGCAACAAATCCGACGTATTCGCAAAGCAGACCGCCCTGGTGCTGGCCAACGCCGGCGTGAAGGCCTTCCTGTTCGAATCCCTCAGGCCCGTGCCGGTGCTGTCCTTCACCATCCGCCACCTCAACTGCATCGCGGGCGTGGTGATCACCGCGTCCCACAACCCGAAGCAGTACAACGGCTACAAGGCATACTGGACCGACGGCGGCCAGATGCCGCCCGAGTCCGTCAAAGGCATCACCGATCGGCTGCCTGACACCACCGACGCCGAATCCCTGCCCATGGACGAGCAGGAAGCGCTGGCCAAGGGCCTTCTGACCTACATCGGCAAGGACGTGGACGACGCCTACATCGCCGCCGTGAAGAAGCTGTCCGTCAATCCGGAGCTCGCCAAAGAGATGGGCAAGACGCTGAAGATCGTCTACACGCCGCTGCACGGCTCGGGCAACCTGCCCGTGCGCCGCATCTTCCACGAGATCGGCATGGAGAACGTGTACGTCGTGCCCGAGCAGGAGCTGCCCGACGGCAACTTCCCCACCGTGAAGGTGCCCAATCCCGAGGACCCGGCGGCCTTCACCCTCGCCCTGAAGATGCAAAAGGAGCTCGGCGCGGACCTGTGCGTCGGCACCGACCCCGACTGCGATCGCGTGGGCATCGCCTGCATGACCGAATCCGGCGAGGCGCGCCTGCTGAACGGCAACCAGATCGGCTGCGTGCTTTTGCACTACATCCTCTCCCAGAAGAAGGAGCGGGGCCAGCTGCCCGCCAACGCCGCCGCCGTCAAGTCCATCGTCTCCACGGAAATGGCCCGCGCCATCTGCAAGGACTTCGGCGTGGAGCTGATCGACGTGCTGACCGGCTTCAAGTACATCGCCGAGCA
>JAFRMB010000176.1 GCA_017430945.1 Clostridia bacterium
GTAGTATTTTCCGGTTGCGCAGGGTTGGCACTTAACTTTGCTGTTCCCTGCCGGAAAATCTCCACCCTTTTACCTTGACAGCTCTCTACCCTAGTAAGTGTTACCCATGCTTGACGCCAATAGAATTCGTACGATTTCATCGAATGATCCTGTCGTAGCATAGACTTGCTTGAAGTTATGAGGTGTTCGGCATGTTAACGCGCACGGCGTTGACACGCTTTCGCTTGCCGGATATAATCGACATATGACGAAAACAGGAGGGCTGTCCATGTCAAGGCCACAGCGATGCCGCAGGATCTGCGCCATGCCTGCATACACTCGATTCTCGTCTGTGGGTGCCAGTGGGGATGTGATCCGTCTCGCGCTCGACGAATACGAGTCCATACGACTGATGGATCTCGTGGGCTGTACCCATGAGCAATGCGCCGGGATCATGCAGATCTCCCGAACGACCGTGACGGAGATCTACGCCTCTGCACGGCACAAACTGGCTCAGGCACTGGTCTACGGTCGGGCACTTGAGATCGACGGAGGGCAGGTGCGCGTGTGCGACCGCTCCGATCCGTGCCTTCTCGTCAAATGCGATGCTTCTGTCCGGGATCGTTGACCCGGTCAGCCTGCATTCGTCTGAAAAAGGAGGATATAAAATGCCTATTCTCGAGCTTCGGGACATCCGATTCGACGTGGATGATGACGCAGGCCATGTCGAGATACTTAATGGCGTCAGCTTCGTTATCCCGGAACGAAGGTTCGTCGTCATCACAGGGCCGAACGGCGGCGGCAAATCGACGATCGCCAAGGTGATCGCCGGTATACGCCGTCCAACATCCGGCAGGATCCTGTTCGACGGACGCGATATCACCGATCTGGACATCACTGCCCGCGCAAAACTGGGCATCAGCTATGCGCTGCAGCAGCCCGTCCGCTTCAAGGGCATCCGGGTCGTCGACCTGCTTCGGATCGCTTCCGGACGGGACCTGTCCGTTTCAGAATCCTGTGAATACCTCTCGCGCGTGGGATTATGTGCCAGGGACTATATCCAGCGAGAAGTGAATGCCAGCCTCTCCGGCGGTGAACTCAAACGTATCGAGATCGCCACCATCCTTGCCCGAGGCACGCGCCTGAGCGTATTCGACGAGCCGGAAGCCGGCATCGACCTGTGGAGCTTCCAGAACCTGATCCGCGTATTCGAGGAAATGCGAAGCTCGATCAAAGACAGTGCCATACTCGTGATCTCCCATCAGGAGCGCATCCTGAGCATCGCGGATGAGATCATCGTGGTCGCAGACGGCCAGATCCGTCAGCAGGGTGCCAGGGACGAGGTCCTGCCTTCGCTG
Source organism: Clostridia bacterium (assembly GCA_017430945.1). Next base: position 1,338 of record JAFRMB010000176.1, read on the forward strand.
ATCGGCACAGGCCTCGCTTTGTCCAGCTGCGACAGGCTGCAGGAGAGGGGTTGAAGACATGGATCCGATACAGAAGCACATGCTTGAGGAGATCGCAGATCTCCACGGGATGCCTGAAGGCGCCTACAATATCCGCGCAAACGGTGTCAGCACAGGACGCCGCAGCACTACAGCCGTCGAGATCATCTCCAAACCGGATGGAAGCGGCATCGACATCCGCATCGCGCCGGGGACCCGGAAACAGAGCGTACACATCCCGGTAGTGCTCTCAGAATCCGGACTGAAGGAAACGGTGTACAACGATTTCTACATCGGAGAGGATTGCGATGTGACGATCATCGCCGGCTGCGGGATCCATAACTGCGGCGAGCAGGACAGTCAGCACGACGGGATCCACCGCTTCCACATCGAAAAGAACGCCCGCGTCCGGTATGTTGAAAAGCACTATGGCGAAGGTGATGGCGACGGCAAGCGCATCCTGAATCCCGTCACGGAGATCAGCATGGCGCAGAACAGCAGTCTTGAGATGGAGATGGTACAGATACGCGGCGTGGATTCAACCCGTCGTACCACCATCGCCGTGCTCGACAGCGGAGCAAAACTCACGGTCAAGGAGCGGCTCATGACACATGGCAGTCAATCGGCCGACAGCATCTATAAAGTCGAACTCAACGGCAGTGCCGCCAGCGCGGACGTTGTATCCCGTTCCGTTGCCCGGGGCACTTCCACGCAGAGGTTCGATGCAGGCATCGTTGGCAATGCGCCCTGCCACGGGCATACCGAATGCGATTCCATCATCATGGATCAGGGCCGCATCATCGCCGTGCCCAGGCTGGAAGCCAACGATGTTGATGCCGAGCTCATACACGAGGCAGCCATCGGCAAGATCGCCGGCGAACAGCTCGTCAAGCTAATGACACTGGGGCTTTCAGAAGCGGAAGCTGAGGAGCAGATCATCGGCGGCTTTCTGAAATGACCTGTTGAATGCTCGTTCCAAAACGCATCCAGCCTTTCAGATCAACTATCAAAACAGAAGCGCCTGTCCATTTCAGATCAGGCGCTTTTGTTCGTTTTTCATCAGGTGCCGCTGATGATGCCCGTCGGCGGCTGGCAGTACGGGCAAGCCTTGTAGCCCCAATCCTTGGCGTAACGCAGCGTGATCCTGGTGCCGTTCTTCATACCACCCTTCGAGCACTTCGAAGACTTGTGGTAGTAATAATACTGCTTGCCTGTCAGACTGATGTACACCTTGGAGCTTCCCGCAGCGTTGTACTTCTTTGTCGAGACCTTTGCCTTGCTGTAGCTGACTGCATTCACCGTAGACACGCCCGTATTGATGCCTCGCTTGCAAACCGGGCACAGCTTTTTGCCCATCGCGCGCGCCTTGGTTACGCTGCCGGAGGACGCGCCGGATCCGGCGTGGAGCTTGTAATAGTGATAATACTTGTCAGACCCGCTGGAGTAGACCTTTCGGCTTGCCGAAGCCAGACAGGTCGGACATGCCGTCTTGCCGTAGTTCATCGCCGTCTCCAGCGATACGCGGGATGCATTGGTCATACCGCTGCAGTTCCGCTTGGCGTGATAGTGTTTCGCAGTGGTCGTGGTGTACACCTTGATGCCGGATGCGCCGGCTTTGTAGTTGGCCTTCCGGGTGATCTTTTTGGTCTTGGTCACGCAGTACGGGCATGGCTTGTAGCCGTAACCCAGTGCGGATGCCAGCGAGCCTTTCTTTGCACCGACACCGGCGTGTGTCTTGCTGGCATGATAGTACTTTCCGCCGCGCGTGGCGTACACCGTCTTGCGCGCGCGCTTCAGGCACTTCGGACAGGCCTTTTTCCCGTAGTTCATCGCCGTCTCGAGCGTGACCCGCGATGCGTTGGTCATTCCGGAGCAGGTACTTCTGCGATGATAATACTTGCTGTCCGCGCGCGTGTACACCTTGACGCCGGACTTTCCGCTCTTGTACCTGTGGCTGTTCTTCAGCTTGGATGCCGCCTTGCGGATCGCCGCTGTAGTGGTCGAGCTGGCTTTTCTCGCCGCTTTTGCGGCCGAGGATCCAAGGCAATACTGGCATGCCGTCTGATTCAGCATCAACGCCTGTGCAAGCGTGCGCGGCTGGCCCTTTTTCATGCCGGATTTCGAGCAGGAACTCGCCGCATGATAATACTTGCCGCCGTCTGTGGAATACACCTTACGATTGGCCGATCTAGCACACGTCGGACAGGCTTTCTTTCCCGCTGTGATCGCCTGGCGCAGCGTGATGCGACTGGCTCCCTTCATGCCTGAACAGCCGTTGTTCAAATGGTAATAGCTGCCACCCTTTGTAGCGTAGACATAGGTATTGCTCGCCGTCGCCGTCCTGCTTGCGGCACTGCTTCCAACAGCCGCAACGGTCTGCGTCGCCGAAGAACTGGATGTCTTGCCGCTCAGCGCCGATGCGCCGTTGGCAGAACCGTTGCTCCAGCATCGCGGACATCTCTTTTTCCCGGACGCCAGCGCCTGTGCCAGCGTACCGCTGCTAGCATTGGACATGCCGGAGCACGTGGCGTAAGAGTGATAATACTCACCGCCCTGTGTCGCATAGACCACCGTGTTGGAAGCGGATGCACAGACCGGACAAGGCTGACGCTTCTGAAGCAGCATCGACTTGAGCGTATAGGACTGGGCGTTCTTCATGCCGGAGCAGAATCTGTCGGTATGATAGTACTTGCCGTTCCGCGTGCCATAGACGGTGGAGTCATCCGCAGCCGCGTCCGCAGCCCTGGCCATATCCTGTGCAGAAGGCATGTGTGACTTGATGCAGACTCTGCACTTTGACTTGCCCAATACCATGGCCTCGCCGAGTGTCACCTCGGCTGCGCCGGCCATACCCTGGCACGTCTTATTCTTGTGATAGGATTTGCCGCCCGCCGTACAATATACTTTTGTCCCTGCCTCGGCGCAGCACGTCGGACACGCCTGCTTGCCGGCCAACAGTGCCGACTTCAGAGAACCGCGTGATGCGCCCCTCATGCCCGAGCAGTCGCTGGTAAGATGGTAATACTTGCCGGTCTTGGTAGCGTACACCGATATGCCGCTGGCATCCTTGGTACTTGCAGTGATGAACTTCACCGCGCCGCTGGCAAGGCTCTGCTGGGTCTTCGTAACGCAGACCGGACACGGCGTCTTGCCGGCACGCTCTGCAGCTTCCTTTGTATAAGGTACCGCAGTGGTCATACCGGAGCAGTGTTCATCGGTGTGGTAATAGCTGCCGTTGCGCGTTGCGTAGTACATGAGCGAGCCATTGCCCGAAGTGTTCATACAGACCGGGCAAGCGGACTGCTTACGGCTGTTCTCCGCAACATCCTTCGGCACGCGGGATACAGAAACGCCCGCATCGATATTGGTACAATCGCTTCGGCTGTGATAATACAGGCCGCTGATCGGGCTGTAAACATATTCGGATGCATTCAGCGCAGCGTTGGCGGATGCATCGGCAAGAGCCGTGGCTGTGGGCTGCACGATATCATCCGTGAGATCCACGATGCCGCTCTTTGAAAGATCCGACGTGCCGGCATCGACATCCAGGCTCGTGTCTTCATCTGTATCTTCGTCTTCCTCTGTACCGACGATGCTTGCCGTCGGCGCGATGCTGGCGGGCGGCAACGTAATGTTGGGCTGCATGGGCTCGTCATTCCGTCCGCCCAGGATGCCTGTGATCAACAGGATCAGCGCCACGATGAACCAGATCGCGGATGCGGCCGTGATCGCATAGCGGATCGGCTTATCGAAGCGGTTCCTTCGCCAAAGCAGGTAGATGCCCAGAGGCGGGAACAGGAACAGCAACAGATACGTCACCCAGTCGTTCTCATCGACGTACTGCATGAGCGGGCTCTGATTTTGATAGTAGCCATCTCCTGCATCCTCGTCGGAATAGCGATCGTCATAAACGCCATCGCCGTAGCCATCGTCCGCATAGCCGCCATCATCATAGCCGTCGCCGTAGCCGTCGTCCGCATAGCCGTCGCCGTAGCTGTCGTCCGCGTAGCCGTCGTCCGCATAGCCGCCGTCATCATAGCCGTCGCCTGCGTAGCCATCGTCCGCATAGCCGTCGTCTGCGTAGCCGTCGTCTGCGTAGCCGTCGTCTGCGTAGCCATCGTCCGCGTAGCCGTCATCATAGCCGCCGTCCGAATACTCATCGTAGTCGCCGTTTGCAGAATCATATTCATTATAATCATCTTCCGCCGAAGGCTTGGCCCTGGAGCCAAAAAGCCGCTTGACCTCGCCATCGCCCCAGCGATAGGCCAGACCTCTTTTCGACAGATTGAGTTTCAGCTTTCCAAGCTTTCCTGTTGCCATAACCAAACCACCTTATCGAAATGCATCGAAGTTATTACACATAGACCGGTCCGACTTCCCGAAGGTTCCGAAAGTCAGGGTTTACACCCGCCCAACCATGGTATTCTACTTAATGCCATTACAAGCATACATCATACAGGCGTCGATGTCAATCTCTTAGGTCATAAAAATTGAAATTTTGTCACAATTTAATTTAATCAATGCGTCATATATCGAAATATTATTGCAAAATTTATACCGAAACATCATATTCATGGATTGCCTGTTCTTCACGATTGTGCTATAATAAATCCGTAATTTTGCGGAATCATTACGGAACTACCGGGATTCCTTGGAGGTTAGAGCCATGTCTAATGCGAAACATAGCGTAAAGGGCCTGCGGATCGGAAGATATCGCATCACACCGCTGGGACTTGGCGTGCTCGGCGCGTTGCTGCTGATCCTGATCGGGATCATCGTCGTCGCCGTGTTTAATCCCTTCGGCGGCGCTGACCGACCGGCCAAGGTGCAGGCAACGCCGACCATCGACCCAAACGAAGTCACGCCGACACCGACACCCAAGCCGACCCCCTCTCCCACGCCGGTGCCTGAACCGCGCTCGGCCAGGATCCGTTCTCTGGGCGAGATCGCCATGCAGCTTAATCTGTTGAAGGATGCGCTGGACGAGAACGCGAATGACTACGAGTTCAGCGATATGTTCAGTTACATCAGCGATGTCATGGGCAACGCTGACTATACGGTCGCGGATGTGGAAGGCACGCTCGGCGGCACGAAAAACGTATCCGGCAACGGGTCACAACTCATCACGCCGCCTTCTCTGATCGGCGTGCTGAAGGACTGTGGTGTGGATATGCTGACGCTGGCCAACGACCACGCGCTGGACGGCGGCTTCGACGAGCTCAAGGCCGAGGTCCAGAACTGTGCCACCGCGGGTATGGATTATGTCGGCGCCGCGGCTTCTATGGAAGAGAAGCACACGCCCGTCATCAAAGAGATCAACGGCATCAATGTCGCGTTCCTGGCATATACCGAAACGCTGAACGGACTCACGAAGAACACAGATGAGGCTGCAATCCGCTATGGCGTCAATCTGGTGACCAAATCCAACGCCAATTCCGATGTCAAATCGGCTCGCGAAGCCGGTGCCGACGTCGTCATCTGTTACGTCAGCTGGGGCAAGATGCTCGACAGCAAGGTCACGGACACGCAGAAGCAGATCGCCAAAGTTCTGGTCAACGCCGGCGTGGATGTCATCATCGGTTACGGCCCGCATCTGGTCCAACCCGCCATGTGGCTGGAGGCTCCGCCTGCGGCAGACGGTGCTGTACACCGCACCCTGATCCTGCTCTCCGCAGGCAACTTCCTGTCGGATCAGCGCGACAAGTACACCGACAGCAGCGTGATCTTTGACTTTACGATCCAGGAGACCGGCCCGGCCACCGGAGAGTTCACGATCACGAATCCCACCTATATCCCCACCTATGTATGGCGAAACGATGAGGGCGGCAACAAATACACATACCACACGCTGCCGGTCGGCAAGTGGCTGGAGGAGCAGCCGGAAGGCATGGTCTACACCGACGTCACCCGCATGCGTGAAGTCTGGGCCGAGGTTCAGGGCATCATGAACAGCAACAGCACGGATGGCAGCAATGTCGCAGAGATCGCGCCGGAATGATCTTTTTCAAAAGGTGATGTCCTGTCGAAACATGGATCTGATCAAAGCGCAGGGGCGGGAACGTCCCTGCGCTTTTACAGACGATCTTAGACAGCTTTGTACAGCGATACGGAGGCGAACCCATGTCCCTTTCCAAAGATCTTTTGAACTGGTATGATGCAAACCGGCGCGAGCTCCCCTGGCGCGGCACCCGGGACCCCTATCGCATATGGCTTTCGGAGATAATGCTGCAGCAGACCCAGGCTGAGACCGTGAAGGGATATTACGCCAGATTCCTTCAACGGTTCCCCACCGTCGAAGCATTGGCGGCCGCCCCTGAAGAGGCCGTTTTGAAACTCTGGGAGGGACTGGGCTATTATTCACGCGCACACAACCTGCACGCAGCTTCAAGGATCGTATCGAGCGAGCTGGACGGCAGATTTCCTCAAAACGCTTCGGCACTGCGCCGCCTGCCGGGCATCGGTCCCTACGCAGCGAATGCCATCGCCTCCATCGCGTACGACGAGCCTGTACCGGCATTGGATGGAAACCAGGCCCGGGTACTGTCGAGGATCCTGGCGTGGGACGATGCCATTCGTTCTCCTTTCGATCTTCTGGCGCCCGCGCTGACCCTGGTCGCGCACGACCGTCCCGGCGACTACAATCAGGCGCTCATGGACCTTGGCGCGATGATATGTACGCCAAACCAGCCAAAGTGCGAATGCTGTCCCATCGCGGGTCACTGCAGGGCGCTTCAGGAAGACGACGTGCTCAGCTTTCCTCGCAAACGGCCTCCGACGGCAAAAAAAACACAGGATTGGACGATCCTGCTGATGTACGCGAACGAACGGCTGCTGGTACACAAACGGCCGAAGGGTCTGCTCGGCGGCCTGTACGAATTCGTCTCCGTACAGGGACATCCCGGGCCGGACATTCTGGTTCCTACCCTTGAAGCACAGGGTTTTTCGGGCATTTGCGAATTGGAGCGGCTGCCGGACGCAAGGCATATGTTCACCCACCTGGTGTGGCGCATGCAGGGTTGGCGGACCCGGTGTGACGGCTTCCCCGACAGCTATACCGCCATAGACCCGGGGACCTTGTCGTCTCTGGCCTTTCCTTCCGCGCTGCGCGTGTACAGGTCAGCCGCAGCATCCAGTTAGCCTTGAACCTGTGCCGAACGCAACACCCGACGTTCAAATGTGAGCGCCGTCCCGAAGGCAGCGCTATCCCAACGTAAGCCGCGCAAGGACAGATAACCGTCCATCCGGCAACGCGATGCCAAGATCCATATCCCGGCCGCTCCTACGCATGAACACCCTGAGCGCATCCCCCTCATGTGCCGAAGCAAGAAAGACGACGGACATGCCCATTATGTCCAGTTCCTCCCACGCTTCCACGGAGAAAGCGTCGACGATGGCCCGGATATAGGCGACATTGTTCATGTGCCCGGCCATATCGATGTCCGACGCGCAAACGCGGTGGCGGGACACGGATTCCCCTTCAAAATGTGTGTCGATGCGGGGAAATAGCGCCGTTGCATGCGCCCCCTGCGTAAAACGCATATCGTTCGGGATCACGGACGCGACGGAAAGCTGCTGTTTTGTGTGCATGTCAAGGAAGGCCCACTCCGTGACGCCTTTGATCCTCTCTTCCCCTGAGCAGACGATGCGGAAATGGCTTCGGCATCGGCGTCCCTCAGGCGGCTCCAACCTGAAATCGATAGCGATATCTTCAAAGATACGGGGCCTGTCCACGAATCCGATCATCGTCTTTACGGCGATCCAGAACACCCCTCGCCTTTGAAGTGACGTCCAATCTGCGCATGAACCCCTGGCCGCCATCGCAGCGGTGTCCATGAACAATTCAAAGGTATCCGGGATGCCGAGACGGCCACTCGCATCGACCTGGCCGGGAAGTATTGTCACCCTTCTCGCGTAATCTGACAGCATGTGGCAGTCCCTCCGCAAATCATTCCTATGGTATTATAGCATATCTCCCCGCTTTGTCCAGATGTGTCGGTGCGGTGAAGCTGCCCGTAGCATCACAACGGCATATTTTCCATCGCCTTGTTTTGTACGATTTGTGAACAATTTCGCTTTTATTCGCTTTTTTTCAGAATCGGCGTTGACATGGCGGATCGGATGAATTATCATATAATCAGGTATGGTATGATATTTCGAATTTTTGCGGTCTATCGCACCGATCATGGAGGTAACGAGTTATGTTCAAAAAGGGTCGCAAGCGCGAAGCCAAGGGATTGGCTGTGGTTTATTTCATCATCGGGCTCCTCATATTGCTGATCATACTGGCGATCATCTATTTTGCGCTGGTCGAGCTCGATTATTCCGACAGGATCAAGGACCCTGAGGCGACCATTCGATCCTATGTTGAGATGACTCCTGAGCCTGAAGGCCTTGAGCTTGATGGGGTACAGAAGAGCGGGCTGGAAGTGCCGCTGGATGTGGATCTGACCGCCACCGACACGCCGGAGCCCACCGCGACCCCGACGCCCACCCCCGCACCTACCCCGGTGCCCACCCCGTCACCCACGCCGCTGCCGCCGTCGATGGTCTCCGCGTCCCGGACATCAGGCTTCAGCGTGCCCGCCACCTCTACCGCGAACGCAGTGGCCGGGATCACGAAGTGCTATGTCTCCCAGTCTGACAACAGCCGCTATATGTATATGACAGGCTACGGCTACCTGAACGATCCGAAATTCGATGCCAGTCGGGCGATCAGCTACCTCATCACTGTCCAGTCCGGTACGGGTGCGAAGGTCGCATACCAGACGACCATCAAGCCCGGCATCTCCGGAAATCCGCACGCAGACGCGCTTTGCAAAAACGCCATGGTCTGCGACTACGAGGTCTGCATCGATGTCGGTTCACAGTATCAGGATGACACCTATGTGCTCGGCCTGGTCATCGCCTACAAGCGTCCCCGCAGCCGCCGCGTAAACTACGCCTACTATGCTTTCCCAAGCGACATGAGCTTCACCGTGCAAGGCGGCCAGGTGGTCACGCCGTTGCCCATAGCCGGTGCTGAGCAGCCCGCTGTCGCAGGCTCAGAGGATATGGTGGATGACGCATTTGAAGACGGCGATTTCGATGGCAGCGATCTGCCGGATGCAGATTTCGGCGTTGACGATGACGATGGTGTTGACGCAGGCATCGACACTCAGAGCGATACCTCCACAAATACGGGCGTCATGACACCGCAGGATCTGTATCTTGAGCAAATGGGCGGTTGATCTCGGACCGACTGCATTGTATCAATCTGCTTTATCTGCAGGGATGCAAAAAGCATTCCTGCAGTTTCTTTTGTGAAACAGAGAACCACCAGCTATGCTGGTGGGCGAAAAAGCTTAAGCTATGGACAAAAAGGGACCTCCTTCGTAAAATGACAACAGGTCTGCCAACCGAGTCAAGAAACGAAGGAGGAGAGTCCATGAAGGAC
>JAFRMB010000177.1 GCA_017430945.1 Clostridia bacterium
CACGACATCCGCCTGGCCTTCTGGATCTATCCCTTCACCTGGGCGCTGTCCAGCACGGTATACGTCATACTGCTCAAGCGCCTGCACGTGGAACAGCTGGCAGTACAATGTTAAATCTATAATTCACTGTAACGAACCCTCCCCTTCCCCGTCCAACCGACAGAAACAAGCCGAGAGGGGGTGATGAAACGTGAACAACGAGGCCTGTGAACGACTCTACGAAGCCTGTTACATGCGGGTGTTCTCCTACGTCATGACGCTGACCCGCGATCGCCACCAGGCTGAGGAGATCACCCAGGAGACCTTCTTCCGGGCCTTTTCGAAGCTGAACAGCTTCCGGGGCGAATCCGATGAGGTCACGTGGCTGTGCGCCATCGCCAGGAACCTGGCCGTCGACGAACAGCGCCGGCAGCGCCGCTTCGGCGAGCTGCCGGAGGAGGCCGTCGCCCGGGAAAAGGCCGTGGAGCAGACCGCCGTGGAGAAGGACGATTCCTTCCGGGTCCACATGGCCCTTCACGCAATGGAGGAGCCCTATCGGGAAGTCTTCGAGCTTCGGGTATTCGGCGAGCTGTCCTTCGCGCAGATCGGCCGGATCTTCCGCAAGACCGAAAACTGGGCCCGCGTCACGTTTCATCGCGCCCGCGCGAAGCTGAAGGAAAGGATGGAGAACGATGAATAAAGAATGTGAGATTGTCCGCGATATACTGCCACTGTACGTCGACGGCGTGTGCAGCGCATCGAGCCGTGAGATCATAGACGAACACCTGAAAACCTGCCCCGACTGCGCGGCGTACCTGGAGGATATCCGCGCCAGCGAGGCGGAGAACACCCTCAGGGACGAGAAGTCGCTGGTTATCAGGGACCAGGCCAAGCGCTTCAAGCGCCGCTCTGCCGCCACGGGCAGCGTGATCTCTGCGCTCTTCATGATCCCGATACTGATTTGCCTGATCGTGAACCTGACCTCCGGCCGGACGCTGGACTGGTTCTACATCGTGGTCGCGGCCATGCTGGTGGTAGCCTCGCTGACCGTCGTACCAATCATGGCGCCGGAAAACAAGCTGTTCTGGACGCTGTGCGCCTTCTGCGGAAGCCTCGTCATACTGCTGGCTGTGTGCGCCCTGTACACCCGCGGCGACTGGTTCTTCGTGGCCGCATCGGCATCGATCTTCGGCCTCGCGGTAATATTCCTGCCCTTCGCCATCAAGGCGAAGCCCCTTCGTCCGTGGGTCGAGGGCCACAACAAGGCGCTGCTGGTGCTGGCAGTGGACTTCATACTGTTTGGAAACATGATGAACGTGATCAGCCTGCACCAGAAGGGTCTGGGTTTCACGATGATCATTTCACTGCTCGTCATCGCGGCGCTCGCCCTGTTGGTAGCCAACATTGCGATGAAGAATCGCGGATAATCGTTCAGTCCTGAATGGCACTGCACCCTCTATGGCGGCAGATTGCCGCCATGACTAAACAGATAAAATCTCGAAAGGAAACCGGGATAACATGCATTTTGTAAACGCGAAGGGCCTGCTGACCGGCAGCCGAGGGCATTACGGCATGAACACATACCGCGGCTGCACCCACGGCTGCATCTACTGTGACAGCCGGAGCCGGTGTTACCAGTTCACCCATCCCTTCGAGGATATTGAGGTGAAGCAGAACGCGCCGGCGCTGCTGGAGAAAGCCCTGAGATCCAAAAGAAAAAAATGCATGATCGGCACTGGTTCGATGTCGGACCCTTATATGCATTGCGAGGCGACGCTGGGCCTGACGCGCAGATGCATGGAGATCATACTGAGCAACGGCTTCGGCGCGACGATCCAGACGAAATCGGATCTCATCCTCAGGGACATCGACCTGTTGAACGAGATCAATCGCTCTGCCAAATGCGTCGTGCAAATGACCCTGACAACCTATGACGACGCACTATGTTCGGTGCTGGAGCCGAATGTGTGCAACACGAAGCGGCGCATCGAGGTGCTGGCGCAGCTGCGGGAGAGGGGCATCCCCACGGTGGTATGGCTGACGCCCATACTGCCCTACATCAACGACACGGAGGAAAACATCACGGCGATCCTGAAGGAATGCGCCCGGGTCGGCGTCAAGGGCGTCATCGATTTCGGCATGGGGCTGACGCTACGGGATGGCGACCGAGAATACTATTACGCGGCGCTGGACAGGCACTTTCCCGGCCTGAAGGCCCGCTATATCCGCCAATACGGCAACGCCTATGAACTGCCGAGTCCGAACGCAGAAGCGCTCCAGAACGTCTTTAAAAGGATCTGCGAGGACAACGGCATGCTGTCCACCCCAGAGGAGTGCTTCGGATATATCCAAGCCTTTCCGGAGAAGCATGTGCAGATGAGTATGTTTGATATGTGATTATATGATCGATTAGAATTGGGGAGTATCGCACTCGCGATACTCCCCAATCTGTTGAGCGGAGAAGGAGGGATTCGAACCCTCGAGACGCTTTTGACGCCTACACGATTTCCAGTCGTGCGCCTAAGAGGCTTTGAGAAATGGCCGAAATGGCCTGTATTCTCGGGGTTTCTGAGACGTGGGCATAGATATCCGCAGTCGTTTGAAAATGAGCGTGTCCCAGGAGCGTTTGTAAGACTTTGACGGATATCGAATCCTCGGCGGCGGTGGCCGCCATGGTGTGCCGAAGACCGTGCAGCGTGACCCTTGGAACGTCGGCGCGAATGATCGCACGGTCGAGGGCGTTGGCAAGCATCGAACGGCTTACGCCTTTGAGTATATCAGCGTCCTTGCCTCGGTGCAAGGGGATTCGGTTTAAGATCGTCTCGTTGAGGGGAATATCGCGGACAGAACAAGCAGACTTGGGATGGGTGATCAGTACATCACCGTCAATCTCGATCTTTTGCCGTTCTACGTGGAGCAGCTGACGGCGACGATCGATGTCGGACCAGCGTAGGCCCAGCATCTCCCCGCGGCGAAGGCCACAGCACAGCATCAGCAGCCAGGCCACGTAATACGGGTCCCCCGCTGCCGCGCTGGTTGCCAGCAGCTGCCGCGCCTGATCGATCGTCAACCATGCCGACAGCTTCGACACATGACCGACCTTTTCGACCTCGTCCATTGGAGACCAGGTCAGCATACGTTTTCGAACAGCCTGCCTCAGCGCTGCCGACACCAGCACTTGAAGCAGCTGAGCTTGCCGAGTGCATCCCCTCCGGATCAGC
>JAFRMB010000178.1 GCA_017430945.1 Clostridia bacterium
GACAGGCTCGCCTTCGTGCGGATGTTGCACTTCCCCTTCGAGACCACCTTGCTGTATCCCTTTACACCGTGCGCCTTGCCTTCTTTCGACAGCTTGCTGCCGCCCTCGCTGAACGCGATCTTCGAGGCCTTCGCCTTCTTGTCCGCCTTCACCAGCTCGCTCTTCACCCACAGCTTCGTCTTCCCGTTGACCCTGACCTGCGTGTAGCCGCCCTTCGTGTCCACCTTCTCCGCGACGGACCCCTTTTTGATCACGGTCTCGGTCTCGCCGGAGCCGGCCTTTTTGTAGCAGTGCGCGTTGCCGGTGAATTTGACGAATCCCTCTGCGAACGCCGCGCTCATGGCGAGCATGCTGACGACCAGTGCGACGGCGACGATCTTCTTCATGATTTTCATGGTGTTACCTCCTGTATCCTCAAGCGGTGTGTTGCTCTTCTTTATGGACACAGTTTATCACACCCTCCATCACACTTCTGTCACACCGGATCGCATTGGCAAAAGCTTTTCACGGCGCCGCTTCGGCGCAGACGAAGGGGCAGCCTCAAAACGGCGTGGGATGAAGGGATCAACGGGCATCGATCCACGATCCGGTGCAGGCGCGCCGTGATCGGCGCCCGCGGACGGCAATCATGTCGTCCCTACGGATGGATGATCCACCGCCAGGTGTTTTGAAGCCGCCCCTCGCGCCTCAGTCGGACGCGCGCAGGATCCAGTAGCCCGCCTCCCGGTCGACGATCTCCACCTGCCGATAGCGCTCCTTCAGGAATTTGACCGCCGAAGGCGCGCCCTGCTGCTTGCGGATGACGATGTACAGCGCGCCGCCCGGCGCCAGGTATCCGCGCGCCTGCTCGAACAGACCGTAGATGACCGCCTTGCCGGCGCGTATCGGGGGATTGGTGATGATGGCGTCGAACTGCCCGCCGACCGCCTCGAAGCCGTCGCCCCGCAGCACCTCTGCCTTCACGCCGTTGGCCTCGGCGTTTCGCCGAGCCAGCGCCGCCGCGCGTTCGTTGACGTCGGTCATGACGACCGCCAGCCCGGGGTACGCCGCGCCCAGCGCCACGCCGACCGCGCCCCAGCCGCAGCCCAGGTCCAGCACCCTGCCGGACAGCGGCGGCAGCGCCTTCAGCAGCACCTCGGTGCCGCGGTCCAGCCCGTCGCGCGAAAACACCCCCGCGTCGGTTGTGAAGGTGAGCTCGCGCCCCAGCGCGCGCACTGCCACCTGCCGCTCGTCGTGGGCGGAGACCGGCGAAGACGTATAGTAGTGTTCGTTCATCGATATCCCTCCCTGCCGTCAGGCCTCGCCGTAGGCGATCCGTTCCGCCACGCGCATGCCGTCCACCGCGGCGGACATGATGCCGCCCGCGTACCCGGCGCCCTCGCCGCAGGGGTAGAGCCCCTCCAGCGAGCCCATCAGCCGCGCGTCGCGCTCAATGCGCACCGGCGACGACGAGCGCGTCTCCACGCCGGTCAGCACCGCCTCGGGATCGGCAAAGCCCTTGAGCTTTCGATCCAGAAGCGGCAGCGCCCGGCGCATGGCCCCGGTGACGAAGCCGGGCAGACAGCCGTCCAGACTTCCCCAGCACACGCCGGGCCGATAGCTGGGCGCCACTTTGCCGCCGCGACGCGAGGGCCGCCCCGCCAGAAAATCGCCCACGGTCTGCGCCGGGGCGCGGTAGCCGCCGGTCGCGGCGAACGCGGCCTGCTCCCAGGTGCGCTGGAAGCGCACCCCCTCCAGCGGGTCGTCGCCGGGGAGGTCCCCGGGCGCCACCTCGACCAACAGCGCGCTGTTGGCGTTCACGCCGTCGCGCGCGAACATGCTCATGCCGTTCACCACCACGCCGCCCGCCTCGGACGCCGCCGCCACCACCTGGCCGCCCGGGCACATGCAGAAGGTGTAAACGCCGCGCCCGTCGGGCAGGTGCACGCTGAGCCGGTAGTCCGCCGCCCCCAGCGCGGGGTGCCCGGCGGCCCGGCCGTACTGCGCGCGGTCGATGTCGGCCTGCAGGTGCTCGATGCGCGCGCCGATCGCGAAGGGCTTCCGGCTCATCCTCACGCCCATCGCGCACAGCCACTCAAAGGTGTCCCTGGCGCTGTGTCCCACGGCGAGCACTACCTGCCGGGCGTCGATCGTCTCAGCGCCGTCCAGCACCGCGCCGGTGACGCGACCGCCTTCCGCGACGAGCCCGGTGAGCCGCGTCTCGAAGCGCACCTCGCCGCCCAGGGCGATGATCTGCTCGCGTATGCCGCGCACGGTGGCCTTCAGACGGTCGGTGCCGATGTGCGGCCGCGCCTCCCAAAGGATCTCCTCCGGCGCGCCCGCGGCGCACAGATCCTCGAGCACACGCCGGCAGCGGGGGTCCTTGATGCCGCTGTTCAGCTTGCCGTCGGAGAACGCGCCCGCGCCCCCCACGCCGAACTGCACGTTGCTCACGGGGTCCAGCGCGCCGCCGGCCCAAAAGGCGGCGACGTCCCGCTCGCGCTCCTCCACGCGGCGCCCGCGTTCGATCACCAGCGGCCGAAGCCCCGCCCTGGCCAGCGTCAGCGCGGCGAACAGCCCGGCGGGCCCCAGCCCTACGACCAGCGGGCGCGTGCCTTCCGACGCCGCGATCGC
>JAFRMB010000179.1 GCA_017430945.1 Clostridia bacterium
CGGCTATGACCAGCGGGATCTGTTCAGGGGCGGCTGGCTGTTCGTCGTCCTGGGCTGCGTCGTCTGCGTCGGCTGGATCATGAGCGTCATGCCCGTTTTTTAATCCTTTTCGGCGATTTCCTGCAACCTGGAATAGAGCACTTTTCCGCCTTCGTTCATGGGGAATTCGTCGATGACCATGACCCGGAGGCCGGTTCGAGCGGCGTTGAGCCTGTCCCGGATGAAATCCAGCAGGATGTCCCTGTATTTTTCCTCCGTGACAAAGATCGTCAGGTGATCGTCCGTCCCCACGCTGACGCTCAAGATGTTCAGCTCGTCCATGATCAGACCGTCGACCTCGTCCAGGCTCACCCGGTGCCCCGCCAGCTTGATGAATCGCTTCAGCCTCCCGGTGATGCTGAAGTAGCCATCCTCGTCGAACTCGGCGATGTCGCCGGGGCGCAGTTTGCCGTTCCCTTCGTCGCCCGCGGACAGGTCCGCGCCGCGCTGGGCGTATCCCATCGCCACATTCGGCCCCTGATAGCACAGCTCGCCCCGAACGTGGGGTTCGGTGATCTCGGTCCCGTCCTCGTCCACGATCGCGGCGCGGCCGCCCGGAACGACAACGCCCACCGAGCCTGGCTTGCGCAGCGCATCCTCCGGGGGCAGCCAGGTGATGTCCGCCGTGGCCTCGCTCTGCCCGTACATGATGACAAAGCGCTTCCCGTTCTTCGCGGCATAGTCGGCATAGTACGCCTGCAGCTCGCAGCTGAGCTTGCCGCCCGCCTGGGTCAGGAGGCGCAGGTCGGGAAAGTCGTCCACGAACATCTCGATGCGGCGCAGCATATCGTAGGTGTTGGGTACGGCGTGGAACTGCGTCACCTCCTCCGATTCGAGCAGGTCCCAGAATTCCGGATCCATCACCCCGCTCTGGGTCGTCACGACGGACGCGCCCCGAAGCAGGTTCGCGTGGAGCATCGAGATCGCATAGGTGTATTGCGGCGGCAGACAGGTGATGGATCTGTCCGAAGGGCCGATATCCAGGAAATCGGCGATCGCGGCCGCGTTGAAGCGCAGGTTGTCCCAGCTCTGCCGCACGTACTTCGCCGAGCCGGTGGAGCCGGAGGTGGTGATCAACAGGCCCAGCCGCTCGTTCAAGGGATAGCGACGGGCAAAATTGGTCCTCAAAAGGACGTAATCCCGGAATCCAAAGACCTCCCGCATGGCGGGGCAGGCGCTTTGTTTCTCCTTCGGAAGGAGGAGAAGGCCCGGGCGATAGAGGTTCAGGATCGCCTTCCACATCTCTGTCGGAAGCTCGGCGGATGTGGGCAGCACGGGATAGCCCAGATCCATCAGCGCCGCGTAGCCGCAGAGCCCTCCCAGGGTGTTACGGCCGATGAACATCACCAGCGGACGTTCGCCGCCCGGCTCGATGGCCTTATCCAGATCGGCGGACAGCGCCGCCAGATCGCCGTAGGTCAGCGTGACGCCGGTATCTCCGATCAGCGCGGGTCTTTCTGAAAACGCTTCAAAACTCCACAGCTTTCCCATGTGCATCGTCCTCTCTCTTCCATGATCCATGCTGCGCGGCGTTCACTTCTTCTCGTTTTCAAGTTTTTTCCGCACCAGCTCCAGGCCCGCCCGGTAGGAGTTGATCTTCATGGTCTCCCTGCCCTTGAAGGAAATGTGGAAAGTCTCCTCAAGCGCGCAGATCAGGCTCATCTGGGCGATGGAATCCCAGCCCGCGTCGTGAAAGCGGAAGCTGACCGGGTTGAAGTCCACGTTCGGGAAGTTGCCTGAGAATGCCTCCCAGTACAGCGCCGCGACGCGATCCGGGGTGAAGGCTTCCGCCTCCTGCCTGGGGGCTTCCTGCTGGGGCGCTTCCTGCCGCGATTCCAGCTGTTTGCTCGGGGCATAGAGCAGCCCCTGCGCGCCTTCGTTGGTGATTCGTGCCGGATTGCCCAACACCGTGGTATTGGCCTCGACGTCCCTGAACACCGCGCTGCCGATGCCGACGACGCTGTATTCGCCGATGCGAATCCGATCCTTCAGCATCGCGCCGCTGCCGATGAACGCGTTCTCGCCGATCACGGTGTGCCCGCCAACGAA
>JAFRMB010000180.1 GCA_017430945.1 Clostridia bacterium
AGATAGTACTGCATACTCTTTCTCCTTTGTCGATGATAAAAGGATTTGCCCGGTTTTCCGCGTCTTCCGTCAAACACGCAGTTTATCAGATCCCGGGGTTTTTTTCAACGGGAAACAGCCCCTCCGGCCTCCAGCACCGCAAAGGACTGGGGCCCCATGGTCAGTCCATCACCCGCGACCCGGGCCTCATGGATGCTGTAGGCTGTATGCCTGCCTTTCAGTAGCTCCGAGCGCCAGCTCACGGCTTTTGAGGAGGGATTCAGCGCCAGCAGCAGGCCTCCCCTTCTGTACACGAAAGGCGCGTCCGCCTCGGCCCGGATCGCTTCAAAGTCCGCATCCGCCTGCAGGTCTTCATAACGGTGGCGCAGGGCCGTGAGACGCTTTGTCACGGAAAGGAGCGAAGACGGATCCGCCTCCTGCTCCGCCACGCACGGGGCGTCCGGGCTGTGATCGTACGGCAGATAGAGCTGCTCTTCGGCGGCCTCTGAAAAACCCATGTTCTTCCCGGCGTCCCACTGCATCGGCGTCCGGCTTCCGGTCCGCTGGTAACCGCCTTCCTTTGTCGGGACGTCGAGATAGCGCATGCCGATCTCATCGCCGTAATAGAGGAACGGGACACCCGGCATCGTCAGGAGAAAGGCGTACGCCAGCTTCAGCTCGTCCGGCGACAAGGTCCTTGCCGGACGGGGCGTATCGTGATTGCAGGTGATCATCGAGATATACCCGCGGTCTCTCGTTTCGAGATACTTCGGCAGATAATCCCGCAGGAAACGCCGGATATCGCCGCCGCCGTCTTTCCGGAAATAGCTGTGGTCTCCGCCCTCGGTCTCATAGTCCCGCAGCAGCGTGTTGTAGCCGTTGTGCCAGTGATCCAGATAAAAGTCCATGTGAAAGCCCGCACGGTTGATCGCAAGGCGCGGAGCGGACCACTCGCTGACGAGGGCCGCCTCCGGATACTCCCGGTCCAGCATTTCACGGACGTCTCTCCAGACGGCGGAGGTGGCGCTCCTGCTCTCGTCGTCGTTCTTGACCAGATAGTCCGCCATATCCACGCGGAAGCCGTCGCAGCCGAGATCGAGCCAGAAGCGCATGACGTCCTTCATGCCCTCCCTCGTGGCCAGCGCTTCCGGGGAATCCGGTGCGGACATCCAGGGCTTGTCCCGGCGGAGCCACCCGTAGTTGAGCGAGGGCTGGGAGGCGAAGAAATTCAGCATATAGGCCCCGTCCCTGTCGGTCATGCCGGAGATATACGGTTTCCCCTCGATGCCCTCGAACGCGCCCCCGGTCCAGATATATCTGCCGGAATATTCGTTTTCCTCCGCCCGGGCGGATGCTTTGAACCACGGATGCTGGTCGGAAGTGTGCCCGGGCACCAGGTCGAGCAGCACGCGGACGCCGCGCCTGTGCGCCTCCGCGAAGAGCCGGCAAAGGTCCTCGTTCGTCCCGTACCGCGGCGCGACCTTTTTATAGTCCCGCACGTCGTATCCCGCGTCTTTGAACGGCGAATCGAAGCACGGGTTGATCCAGAGGGCATTGCACCCGAGGCCGCAGATGTAATCGAGACGCCGGATGATGCCCGGCAGATCGCCGATGCCGTCGCCGTTGGAGTCCTGAAAGGACTGCGGGTAGATCTCATAGAAAACGGTGTCTTTCAGCCATTCCGGGGACATGCGGGACCCTCCTTTTTCCGTTACGGTACCGTGAATACGGCGATGCTGTAGGCAGGCAGCGTCACCGTGCCGTCCTGATAAGTGATCTCCTCTTCATTTGTGTTCAGCACGGCCGCCAGCGCAAAGCTGCCGCCCGCCTGCCCGAGGTCCTTTTCCGCGGTCTCCCCGCGCAGGTTCATGACGATCAGCAGATCGCCGTCCGTGCTGCTCCGCCGGAAGAACGCCGCCACATTCTCGTCGCTGACGGACGGCACGTCCTCCGTCACGCCCCTTGCGATCTGCGGAAACGCGTTCCGCACGCGGATGACCTCTTTGAACCATCTCCAGAGCGAAAGGTCGTCCTGCATCTGGTCTTCCAGCGACGGGAATTTCATCGCCACATCGTCCATGTCGGGCGGTCCGGCGCACAGGTCCGGGTCGTCGGCGTTATCGCTCCAGTACATCGGGGCGCGCTTGTTTTCGTCCTTGCCGGCCCCCTTCATGCCGATCTCCTCGCCGTAATAGACGAAGGAATTGCCGGTCATAAAGAGACTCATGGCATACGCCATCTTCGTGATCGGGCCGTCGTCCGCGGCATAGTAGCCGGCGCTCCTGCCCATATCGTGGTTCGTATAGAACGGAGCGTCGACATAGTCCGGATTGGCCTTTCCGTACGCCTCTTCGGCCAGCAGCATGCCTTTGACGTAGTCGGAGGCCTTGTAGCTGCCTTTGATGATGTTTGCGATGAAGCCCTCGTTGTTGGCGAACGGGAAATCGAAGAGGGAATCGATCCCGCCGGCATAGAGCTCCGCGATCGTGGCGCGGTCGGTCCAGGCCTCGCCGACAAAATAGCAGTCCGGGTCGATGCTGCGCCCGGCTTCCGTCACGAACCGGAGGAACGCGGCGTTTGCCGCCGGATCGCCGGTATAATACGACGTGACCGCATCCAGCCGGAAGCCGTCGACGCCCTTGCCGAGCCAGAAAGCCATGATATCACGGATCTCGCCTCTCACGGCCTCGCTGTCAAGGTTCAGATCCGGCATTTCCGACCAGAATCTCGCCTCGTAGTACCACTCGGTCCCATCGAGGGGGGCATAGCCGTCCGCCGGTCCCCGCTGAAAATGATAATAGTCGAGATATTTGCAGGCGGAAGCGTCCGGCTCCCCGCCGGAGGGAAGCGAACTCAGGTAATCCGCCGCCGCCCGGAACCAGGCGTGATTTGACGAGGTATGGTTCAGCACGAGATCCAGATACACGCGCATGCCGCGCTCATGGCACTCCCGCAGGAGGGCCTCGTAATCCTCCATCGTGCCGAACTTCGGATCGATCGCGCAATAGTCATCCACGTCATACTTGTGGTACGTCGACGACGGATGCACCGGCGTGAGCCACAGCGCGTCAAATCCGAGGTCCCCGATGTAATCGAGCTTCGAGCGGATCCCGTTGAGGTCTCCGATCCCGTCTCCGTTCGAATCGCAGAAGGAATAGACGAAGATCTCATAGGTCGTGCGGTATCTGTCGTTTCTTTCGGCCCGCGCGAGGTCTTTATTGTAATCAATCATCTGAGCAGAAGAGGCAGCGGACTTGCCGCCCGCTGCCTTTTCCGCAGTGCATCCCGATACGCACAGCAACATGCACAGGATGGCACAAATGGTTCTTTGAACGTTTTTCATCCTTTTACCGCTCCAGACATACCTTCCACGTAGAACCTCTGCATGTAGAGGAACAGGATGACGATCGGTATGGAGATCAGCACCGCGCCTGCAGCAAAGCACGTGTACCACTGGTAAATGTACTCCTTCTGCAGCATGTTCCACAGGCCGATGGCGACCGTGAACTGGTCCGCGTTCGCCCTGCACAGGACCTTCGCAAAGATGAAGTCGACCCACGGCGCGATAAACGCCGTCATGACCGTGTAGATGACGATCGGCTTTGCCAGCGGCATGGTGATCCGTCGGAACACCTGCCACTGCGTCGCCCCGTCCATGATCGCCGCCTCGTCGATCGACCTTGGGATCGTATCAAAGAATCCCTTGGATATCTGGAATCCCAGGCCGGTACACGCGCAGTATACGAGGATCAGGCCGAGCCGGATCGAAGAGCCCTCCGTAAGGCCCATGGCCTTCAGAATGAAGTACTGGGCGATCATCGTCATGAAGCCGGGGAACAGTCCCAGGATCATGGCCAGGTTCATATACGTTTTCCGGAACGCAAACCGCATGCGGCTCAGCGAATACGCGACCGACAGCACGAAGAAGGTGCTGACGATGCAGCTGCAGATCGAGATGATCAGCGTATTCATGAACATCTTCGGGAAATTCAGAACGTTCCGGTCCGTCAGCAGTTTTACGTAGTTGTTGATCGTATACCCCTGCGGAAGGAAGGTTTTGGTATATGCGCCGGGTTCTGCGCGAAAGCTGGTGAGGACGATCCACACGATGGGCAGGACCCAAATCAGCGCCAGCACAGCCAGCAGGAGGTGCACAAGAAAATTCCCGATCCGTTTACGGGTGCTGATCTTGTTAAGATCTAACTGGTTTCCCATCACATGAACGCCTCCTCATTCTTATAGGAACTGGAGTTCCTGTAGGTAATCAGCGTGACGATCGTCAGGATGACAAAGGTCATGATGCCGATGACCGCGCCGAGGTTGTAGTACTGCTTCTCGATGGTCAGCTTGTACAGCCATGTCACCAGGAGGTCCGTCTGGCCGGCGGTATCTCCGACGTAGGTTGGTCCGCCGCCCGACAGCAGGTAGATGATGTTGAAGTTGTTGATGTTGCCTACGAAGCTGGCGATCAGATAAGGCGTCGTGACAAACAGCATGTACGGGAGCGTGATCTTAAAGAAGATCCTCGCGGAGCCCGCGCCGTCCATCCTGGCGGCCTCGTACAGCTCGCCGGGGATGTTCTGCAGGATGCCTGTCACCTGCAGAAGCGTATACGGGATGCCGACCCACAGGTTGATCACGATGATCGTGATCCTCGCGATCGTCGCATTCGTCCAGAATGGTATCGGCTCGCTGATGAGCCCCAGGTTCTGCAGCAGGACGTTGATCGCGCCGGACGGCTGCAGCATGATGTTCATGATCATCAGGGTGACGAACTGCGGGACCGCGATGGAGAGCACGAAGCAGAATCTCCAGAACGCCTTGCCCTTCGTCTCCTTCCGGTTGATGACCATGGCCAGGATCATGCCGAGGATGTAGTTCAAGAACGTAGCGAATATCGCCCAAACGATCGTCCACCCGAGGACGTGCCAGAACTGACGGCCGATGTTGCCGTTCATATCCAGCACCCTCATGAACTGGTTCAGGCCGTCCCAGTCAAACAAGAGCAGGTGTTCGCCCTCCTTGGAATAGGTCGTGAACGCCATCGAGATCATGTAGACCAGCGGGACGATATTGAATATGAGAATTCCCAGGCACGGGAGCGTCATCAGCGTGATATGCAGGTTCCCGTTGAACAGGTTCTTGATATCCTGCCTCAGATTGGGTACTTCTTCGCCGTTTTCAATCAGTTTTTGCAGTTTATAGGAATGCCGAAGCTGCAGGATCCAGAGTACGATGATCGCCGCGATCACAAAGCAGGTGATCACGCCGGCCAGCAGGATCTGCTGCGAATTGTCGCCGGCAGCATATTCATAGATCTGTTTCGCTTCATTCCAGACCTTGCCCTGCGCCTCCGTGCCGAGACTCGGGAGCATGAACAAGTGGTAGAAGCCTGCCGTGATCATATAATACCAGAAAACGATCTCAAACAGAAAAACCAGAACGCCCTTTACGATCTGCCGATGCCATAGCATTCCCGCTCCCATGAATACAGCGGAAAGCTTTGTATAAAGATCACCGTGCCTTAAAGCGTTGCGTACAGTGATACGGTCTTCTTTCATAACAGATTTCCTCCTGGTGGAGTTAAACATTGACGGCAGAGATGCGGCCGGGCCGGGACCCGGCCGCTTTGATTTCCTTCAGATCAGATCCGAGATCTGTGCCTTACTGGACAGCCGAGGTGTTGAGCGAGGTGTTCATCGCCTCAGTCTTCTCCGCGGCATTTGCATGCGTGACAGAGCCGGCTACGAGCTCCTTGCCCATCGACTCCGCGGGGCCCCAGTAGTTGCCCATGTCCGCCTGCAGCGGCTGCACGATGGAAGCAAAGGCCATCGTATCCATCTGGGCCTGCGCCAGCGCGTCGTCGACCGTGATGTTGGTGTCGGTCGGGATGATGTTGCGGAGCTCATAGTGCGCCTTCTGGGCGTCGGTCCCGCCGAGGTAGGCGGCAAGGGCGACCGCGACTTCCGGATGCTCCTGATACAGAGCCGTTGCCGGGTTGACGCCGACAGCCTTGGAGCCCGCGAACGACTTCATCTGCTTCAGCTCGCCGTTGATGGTGATCGACGGAGGAGCCGCGATGCCGAGATTCTCGCCGTAAGCGTCAAGCGCCTTCTGATAATCCCACGTGCCGGAGAAGAATGCCTTCGCATCCGCGTTCGTTCCGACGTCGCCGTTCGCGAAGTTGGG
>JAFRMB010000181.1 GCA_017430945.1 Clostridia bacterium
GTGATCTCCTCCGGGCCCAGCTTGGTGTCGCGGGCCTCGGATTCGTATTCCTCGATGTGGATCGAGGTGTACATGTCTTCCTTCACGAGGCGCTCGGACAGCAGCACGGCGTCCTCGTAATTGTAGCCCTCCCAGGTCATGAAGCCGATGAGCGCGTTGCGGCCCAGCGAGATCTCGCCCTGATCGGTCGACGGACCATCGGCGATGGGCTGGCGGGCCTCGACCATCTCGCCCTCGACCACGATGGGATGCTGGTTGATGCAGGTGCCCTGGTTGGAGCGGGCGAACTTCTGGAGCCTGTAGGTGGCATCCGTGCCGTCCTGCTGGCGGATGACGATCTCATCCGCGGTCACGCGCGTGACCAGGCCGGCCTGACGCGCCAGCAGCACGACGCCCGAGTCGCACGCGGCCGTGTATTCGATGCCGGTCGCGACCAGCGGCGCTTCGGGCACCAGCAGCGGCACCGCCTGGCGCTGCATGTTGGAGCCCATCAGGGCGCGGTTCGCGTCGTCGTTCTCCAGGAACGGGATCATGCCGGTGGCTACGGAGATCAGCTGCCTCGGAGACACGTCGACATAATCGACGCGGTCTGCCTCGACCTCGATGATCTCGTCGCGGCGGCGCACCGTGACGCGCTCGCGCACGAAATGGCCCTCGTCGTCCAGCGGCTCGTTGGCCTGGGCGATGATGTACTTGTCTTCCTCATCGGCCGTCATATAGTCGATCTGGTCGGTGACCCTGTGGGTCTCCTTGTCGATCTTCCGATAGGGCGCCTCGATGAAGCCGTATTCGTTGATGCGCGCATACGTGGCCAGCGAGCCGATCAGGCCGATGTTCGGACCTTCAGGCGTCTCGATGGGGCAGATGCGGCTGTAATGGCTGTAGTGCACGTCGCGCACGGCAAAGCTCGCGCGCTCGCGGTTCAGACCGCCGGGGCCCAGTGCCGACAGGCGGCGCTTGTGCGTCAGCTCGGCCAGCGGGTTGGGCTGGTCCATGAACTGGGACAGCTGGGAGGATCCGAAGAACTCCTTGATGGCGGCAGAGACCGGGCGGATGTTGATGAGGTCCTGCGGGCGCACCTTGTCCACGTCCTGGATCGCCATGCGCTCCTTGACCACGCGCTCCAGGCGGGACAGGCCGACGCGGATCTGGTTCTGCAGAAGCTCGCCCACGCTGCGCAGGCGGCGGTTGCCCAGATGGTCGATGTCGTCCACCTCGCCGATGTTGTGGAACAGACCGAACTGGTAGGAGACGGAAGCGATGATGTCGTCCACCAGTACGTGCTTGGGCATCAGCTGCTTCAGGCCCTCCCTGAGGGTCTGGTTCAGGTCGAGGCCGTCCGCCTTCACGCGCTCCAGCAGCCCGATCAGGGTCGGCACGTGCACGCGCTCGGAGAAGCTGACCACGCTCTCATCGTAGCGGCTCAGCAGTTCGGGATCGTAGCCCTCCATGAAGGGACGGAAGAAGGCAAAGTTGTTGCCGATGATGTTGACCTCGGTATCCTCCAGCTTCACCAGCACCATGTTGATGCCCGCGTTCTGGATGGCCTCGGCCTGCTCGCGGGAGATCGCCTGCCCCTGTTCGACCAGCAGCTCGCCGGTATAGGGATGCACGACATCCTCGGCGGCCACCTGGTTGAAGATGCGCAGCGCCAGCGCCAGCTTCTTGTTGTACTTATAGCGGCCCACGTGCGCCAGGTCATAGCGCTTGGGGTCGAAGAACAGCGAATTGATGAGGTTGGTGGCGGATTCCACCGACGGCGGCTCACCGGGACGCAGCTTGTTGTAGATCTCGATGAGGGCCTGGTCCTTGCGGGACTTGAACCTCAGCTCGCCCTTGTCGTTGACGGAGGGCGCGTCGCGGGTCAGCGTGGCGGACACGTGCTCGCCGTCGCCGAACATGCGGATGATCTCTTCGTCGCTCTCGATGCCCATGGCACGCAGCAGCGCCGTCACCGGCAGCTTGCGCGCGCGGTCGATGCGCGCGAAGACCACGCCGTTGGAATCGGTCTCATACTCGATCCACGCGCCGCGGTTGGGGATCATCTGCGCCGAGAACAGGAAGGCGCCCGTCTTGTCGATGGCCTTGGAATAATAGACACCGGGCGAACGCACCAGCTGTGAGACGATGACGCGCTCCGCGCCGTTGATGATGAAGGTGCCGTGCTCCGTCATGAGCGGGAAATCGCCCATGAACACCTCGGACTCCTTGATCTCGTGGGTGTCGCGGTTGGTGAGGCGCACCGTCACCTTGAGCGGCGCGGCATAGGTGGTGTCGCGTTCCTTGCACTTCTCGACGGTGTACTTCGGCTTGTCGTCCAGAGAATAATCCGTGAATTCCAGGATCAGGCTCTCCGAATAGTCGGTGATCGGCGAAACATCCGCCAGCACCTCGCGAAGGCCCTCCTTCAGGAAATACCTGTACGAATTCTTCTGAACCTCGATCAGATCGGGTACTGCCAGCGCCTCCTCGATGTGAGCGAAGCGCATACGCGTGCGTTTGCCCATTTGCACCGGGTTCACCATACCTTCAATCACCCCTTGCTTTATCGTTCTGCGGGTCGTCCGGCCAGCAGCGCGGACATGCCGAAAACGTATTGTTGATTCTTTGTTAATTCTGAGTGCGAATGTGAAGATTACATTCATTTTTGACTCAGGTCTCTTTTAAAGAATCCTTTGTTTTCGGGCATTTTGACCGCGAAAGTGGCTCAACATCCATACTAGCGCAATATAGGATAATACCATACTGTTTTCCGCTTGTCAAGCTTATGTCATGCCGCATATCGCCTGTTTGAGCGACTCTTTTGCAAAAATCTACTCAATCTTAACATCCGACCGCCCCACGGCCGGTCGATCGGGGTCCCGATCCGCCGGATCATAAATGCAGGAACAGCTGCGCATTTGCTGTGAATGTGCAGTCGTTCCTGCATATCATGCCGTGGATCCGCCGGGATCAAACGCGGCCCGTCGGATCCGCTTCCCCGCCTTTCATCAGCACCCGCAGCGCCGGCACGGCGTTCAGGCCCAGCCCGGCCGTATGCCCGGCCATCAGCGCATAGAAGCCCGCCGAGCCGATAATCGCCGCGTTGTCCGTACACAGCGCCTTCGGCGGGATGAACACCTGAAGTCCCGCCGCCTCGCCGCGCCGCTTCAACTCCGAACGCAGCAGCGAATTGGCCGCCACGCCCCCGGCGACAGCCACGCGCTTCGCCCCGGTGTCGCGGCAGGCCGCGACGGTCTTGTCCACCAGCATGTCCACCACGCTCCTGCGGAAGGAGGCGGCAAAGTCCTTCGCGGCGATCTCGCCGCCCTGCTGGCGGATGTGGTGTGCCTGGTTGATGACGGCGGTCTTGAGTCCCGAGAACGAGAAATCGTACCTCCCCTGCGTGTGGGGGTGCGGGAAGTGATAGGCCGTCTCGTCGCCCTCATCCGCCAGCCGATCCAGCAACGGCCCGCCTGGGTACGGGATGTCCAGCACGCGCGCCACCTTGTCGAACGCCTCGCCCGCCGCATCGTCGGTGGTCTGGCCCAGCAGCCCATATTCGCCGTAGTGGGTCACGTTCAGGATGTGGCTGTGCCCGCCGGATGCCACCAGGCACACGAAGGGCGGTTCCAGATCCGGGTGCGCGATGTAATTCGCGGACACGTGGCCCTCGATGTGGTTGACGGGGATGACGGGCAGATCCAGCGCATAGCCCAGCGCCTTCGCCCAGCTGACCCCCGTCAGCAGCGCGCCCACCAGCCCCGGTCCGTAGGTCACAGCCACCGCGTCGATGTCAGAAAGGGCGACGTCCGCGTCCGCGATCGCTTTGTCCAGCAGTGGGTCGATGGCCTCCACGTGCATGCGGCTGGCGATCTCCGGCACCACGCCGCCGTACAGCGCGTGGGTGTCGATCTGGCTGGCGATGCAGTTGGCCAGCACCGCTCGCCCGTCACGGACGATGGCCACGGCGGTCTCGTCGCAGCTGGATTCCACCGACAGGATCAGCGCATGCCCGTCTTCCCGAAGGTGATCTGCTTTTGCCCGGACCCTCGCCGCATATCCCGATTGTTCCATGTATCCTCCTCTTTTCCCCTCGGCCGGATAAACGTCAGCGCCGTCGCAGCGGCACTGACCGCCAGGATGCCGATCAGGCTGTAGATCAGTATCCGGACGCCCATGTGCATGAACATCGACTCCGGACAGATGCGGATCAGAAGATCCGTGCGAGGATCCAGCAGCCACAGGTCATTGCTGAACAGCGCCCTGTGGAACAAGGTGAACGCCGCGTCAAAATCAGCTGCGACCACGGCTGCGGCGATCCCCATCGGAACGAGCAGCACCCACGGCGACGACCATGCGCACAGCCGCGCGCGGCGGCGGTCCTGCAGGATGTATGCGCCGCCCGCGATGAGCAGCACCGCCCACGGGATCAGTCGGGAACGTACCTTGCGAAGCAGCGCGAACAGCCTGTAGCAGTCCTGAAGGTGCGCCATTTCCCGCTCGTTGAAGGCGGCGCGCGCCTCGCCGTCGATCGCCACCTGAACGACCGGTGCCCCGGGCGCATCCGCCTGAGCATCGCTGTACAGCGCGGCAGCATCGCCGCTGAGATAGTCCGCCAGTCGGCCGTCCAGCATGCGAAGGTCGGCGTCCCGGATCCCCGCAGCGGGCAGTATGCCCGCCTTCACCTGTTCGCTGTGGTACAGCCCGGCATCCGTGCCCACGGCGTGGACCGCCGTCAGCAGTATGATGACGCACAGCACCGCGAAGCCCGTCGTCAGGGCCGCGGTGCCGGTGGTCTTTCGCTTTTTGTCCGTCATGGCATGGGCCTCAATCCGCGTCCTCGTCCAACGCCTCCAGCAGGAAGCTGACGGGGCGGAAGCCGTCGTTGCAGGAGATCATGGCGGATCCTGGATCCTTCATCCAGCCGTCATAGAAGTTCTCGCCGCCGTGGGCCAGCGCCATCACGAAGGGCGATACGCTGTCCCACGCGCTGGGGCAAAAGCCCTCCGGCATCTGCCAGCCGTTGGCGATGTACGTCTGCCCCACCCTGACGCTGCACGCGTGCTCGATGGGGTTTTCATACTTTTCGATGAGGTCGTCGTAGCGCGCCGCCTTCACCGCTGTGATCCGAACCTTTTTCATGGGCGCGTCCTCACAGCTTCTGAAGGTAGGCGGTCACGAAGTCCTCGAGCTTTCCGTCCATCACGGCATTCACATCGCCCATCTCGAAGCCGGTGCGGTGGTCCTTGACCATCGTGTACGGCTGGAACACGTAGGAGCGGATCTGGCTGCCCCACTCGATCTTCTTGAGCTCGCCCTTGATCTCGCCCATCTGCTCCTGGCGCTGCTGCTCCTTGAGCTCAGCCAGGCGCGCGCGCAGCCATATGAAGCACATCTCCTTGTTCTGGACCTGGCTGCGCTCGTTCTGGCACTGCACCACGATGCCCGTCGGGATGTGGGTGATGCGCACGGCGGAGTCGGTGCGGTTGACGTGCTGGCCGCCGGCGCCGGAGGCGCGGTAGGTGTCGATGCGCAGATCCTCGGGGCGGATCTCGATCTCGCCGTCGTCCTCGATGATGGGCGAGACATCCAGCGAAGCAAACGACGTGTGCCTGCGCGCGTTGGCGTCGAAGGGCGAGATGCGCACCAGCCGGTGCACGCCGCGCTCGGACTTGAGGTATCCGTACGCATAGTCGCCGGAGACCTCGAAGGTCACCGACTTGATGCCCGCCTCGTCTCCGTCCAGCAGGTCCAGGAGCTTCACCTGGAAGCCCATGCGCTCGGCAAAACGCGTGTACATGCGGTAGAGCATCTGCGTCCAGTCCTGCGCCTCGGTGCCGCCCTCGCCCGCGTGCAGCGACAGTATGCAGTTGCAGCCGTCGTATTCGCCGGTCAGCAGGGTCTGAAGCCGCAGGGCCTCCA
>JAFRMB010000182.1 GCA_017430945.1 Clostridia bacterium
CAGCATGGAAGCGACCTGGGAAGCCAGGCGACCCATGACCATGCCCTCTGCGTCGATGACGTACCATTTACGCTCGACGTTCTGGGGATTTGCCATATAAGTACTCACGTGAAATTCCTCCAATAATATGAACAATGCTCCTGCAAAGGTGTGGTCAGTACCTCGGCAGACATGTCACAGCCCGGGGCTAGTAAGCGTATTGACACAACCTGTATTATACCTGAACCGCGCTGTCTCGTCAACGAAAAACCGGCGTATTCCGAAGAATTTAACATCTATAATGCGTTAAAAATGCGTGACACGTCTTCTGGCGGATATTCCCTGTCCTTTCAGATGCGCGGTCCGTGCACGATCCGGCGGCAAATAGACGAGCGGTCCGCAAAAACCCCCGCATGCATTCATCCTTTGCATTGCGGGGGTCGGTTCTATTCTATGACTTCCAGCTCGTCCGGCAATTTGTCTACGGGAGATGTTTCCTCGTATATCCATCCTGTAGAAGCGTCTGAGCCTGGCGAGGACATCGCGTCGTCCGCGTCATCCAACAATTCCGGCGGTCGCGTGATCTGCACGGCCGGCTCGGCAAACATGGGGTCAGGCTCATCGCCGCCGTCCGCTCCGGTCAATAGACCGATCAGCCCACGTACCGCTGATATGCCGATGACCAAAAGCAGCGCGATCACCAACAGGAGCAGGAACAAAGTGATCCTCTTTTTCATCGCTCAGACGACATACTTGCGGATGTATTCCGGCACCTCTTCTTCTGAGATGCTGATGGAGAGCACAAAATTGCAGTTGTGCGCATCAGACAACCAGGCCAATTTTTCAAAGAAGTTTTCCATTTCGATATCGTGAAGCGGGGTTTTGACCAGCTTCTTGAAGGCATCGATCGCGATCAGGCTGAGGTCAAAGTCCGCAGAGAGCATCCCGCACAGAAACGCCAGGAATTCGCCGGCACGACATTTATAGGCAACAGGATATTCGCTGGCGTCGACGAAGCGGATCTCGTGGCGGAGGTCATACATGTAGCGCTTGTCGTCATCGATAAACAGGATATTGCCATGTTCACTCTTGAGCGCATCATTGGTCATGTCGATCAATCGCTTCGTCTTGCCGCTTCCCTTGTCGCCCAGAATAACTCGAATCATAATGATCCTCTCCTTCACATGATCGTCAGGTGGCATCTATATAAAAGGCGTCCATCGCCCTTCTTTACCATCATTATACATGAAAATCCGTCGAAATACAAGCACCGATCACAGGATAATTTGCCTGCGCCTTCATTCACTTTTTTCACAAGGTCCGTTGCAAACGATACCTGTGTAGGTTATGATATAAGCACTTGACTTCTACGGGAAGGAAGCGCCCCATGAAACGAGAGCTTGACGACTGCCAGTTGATCGAACGCAGCATCCAGAAGAAATTCAGGAAGACGCTCTGGACGCCTTTCGTGGGCGCGGTGAAGCGCTATCGCCTCATCGATCCAGGCGACCGGATCGCGGTATGCATATCCGGCGGCAAAGATTCGATGCTGATGGCAAAGCTCGTCCAGCAGCTCAGTCGCTATTCCGATGTGCCTTTCGAAGTGCGCTATATCGTGATGGATCCCGGTTATGCGGCTGCAAACCGGCAGCGGATCGAAGAGAATGCAGATCGCTTGAGGATCCCGGTGCAGATATTCGAATCGAATGTGTTCGATGTGGCCAACGCCGCCGAAAAGAATCCATGCTATCTGTGCGCGCGGATGCGCCGGGGCCACCTTTACAGCTATGCGCGATCGATAGGCTGCAACAAGATCGCGCTGGGACACCATTTCAATGATGTCATCGAAACGACCGTGATGTCCATGTTCTATGGCGCCCAGCTGCAGGGCATGATGCCGAAGCTGCGCGCGACGAATTTCCCGGGCATGGAGCTCATTCGGCCCATGTACTGCATCCATGAGGACGATATCATAGCCTGGGCGCGCTACAACGGGCTTTCCTTCATACAATGTGCATGTCGATTCACTGAAAAGGCCAGCAACGAAACGAACGAGATCACGTCAAAACGCAAGGAGATCAAACTGCTGCTGCGCCACCTGAAGGGATCGAACCCGGACATCGAAAAGTGCGTTTTCAACAGTATCCATGCTGTCAATCTCGACACATTCCCCTGCTGGAAGACCGGCGGTTCTATGCACTGCTTCCTGGAGCACTACGATGACGCAGGTGGCGAATGACATCGCCGCCGCTGCCTGGTCCTGTCTTTCGATCAAACCCCGTGCTAAAAAACAGAGCCCCTCACCAACACAGTGAAGGGCCCCGCGATCCACTTTCTGCCTCTTACGTATCGGCAGGTGTACCAAACAGCTCATCGATCAAAAGCGCATATGCGCCGATCGTCGTGAGCTCTTCGAACGGTCGCCGATCGCTCTTGAGTTCGAAAGGCCTGATCCCGTCGGACGGCATACATCTGCTGTCTTTCATGTAATCAAAGACTGCATCGGAAAAACGATCATCCATCTCGGCAAGATCCCCCTGCAGTATGACGGTGTCCTGGCCGAATACCGGCAGCAGATCGTACAGGACCTGTCCGAATACGTTTCCAACGTATGAAGAGATCATCCGGGCCAGCGCGTCCCCGGCAGCAGATGCCCCGAAGACCCTGGTTATCGGTATGGGTTCATCGACCGCTCCGGTCAGACATGAGTCGGGATGATCGTCCGCGTGTTCAGCGATCATCCTCTGAAGGCGCTCCGGACAGACTTGTCTTTCAAAGCATCCGCGCATCCCACAGCCGCATACCTCGTCATCCGTCGGTTCGATCACCATATGCCCGATCTCGCCGGTCAGACACCCTTTGCCGTCCACCGGGACGCCGTGATCCATAAAGCTTGAAGCGATATTGCCCCAGCCGCCAAACAGAGTCAAAATGCGTTCATTCGTATATGGGCCGGATTGTGCGACAGCCCGTCCGCAGAGCCTGCCTATGCTCTCCAGGATGACGCGGACGCCCCTGAGACGGTCGGAGATCATATCTCCTATCGGGATATCTCTCCCCCATTCCGATGGGACAGTATTGAACACGAGACGGTTCGTTTCACGGTCGATAAAGCCCGGGATCGCCACACACACGCCATACAGGCAGTCGAAGCTGAGCCCTTTGTCATCTATAGAAGCTTCTATACAAACTGCCGCCGCATCGATCAATTCTTCAACGCTGGTCGAGACCGGCATCTCGCGCGTGAGCGTGCAGATGACTTCGCAGCGAAAGCTTATCAGTGTCGTTATCAATTTGTTCGGACAGATCAAAACGCGGCACAGATACCGATCCGCTGAAAGCGCGAACAATTCTGCGCGCTTGCCACCCATGCTTCCGGCGGCTGCTTTTCCGACAGATTCGATGATGCCCTTCTCCAGAAAGTAGAGTATCGACTTCATGACCGTCTGTCGACTGATGCCCACGCGATCAGCGATCTCACCGACGGAATACGCGTCGCCAGATTTGAAAAGCTCAAGGATCTGAGCGCGATTGTTCAGTTTCAGATCGGACGGCCTGGCAGCGGCTTTCGCCATGTTGACAAACGGCATGGTTCCACCTCCGAGCCTTTCTTTTCACCATTATAGCACAATTAAAATTTTAGTGTCAAATTTTGCAAGCCGAAGTGTGTAATGGTTACATTATGAATGCTTTAATATTGCGAGTATTTGGATTAACGGCGTTAACTGGACATGTGTTTAAAGCAAATCGAAAAACCCGTCGACACGTTGTGTCGATGAGCAGAGAGCGCTTTTGTAGCTGGTCTGGATCAAAGGGAGAAATAGAGGATCTGCCGTACGATGCACGGTTCAGGAGAGCATATGTTTTTCTATGGCTTTTGCGGCGCCATCATGATCACAGTCTTCTGTGACCGCATCTGCAAGCGCGCGCACGGGGCCTATGGCATTGCCCATAGCTACCGACAGTCCGGCTGCGTGCATGATCGTCAGGTCATTGCCCGAATCGCCTACAGCCATCGTTTGGCCGATGTCTATCCCAAGCAGCTTGCAAAGCCTTGAAAGACCTTCGGCTTTGGTCGCGCCGACCGGCGAAAACTCACTTCCCAAACCTATGGAATCGGCGATGACCACATGATATCCGGTCAACCGCTTTTCAAAATCCCGGCGTTCGTCGTCCTCTGCGAAAAACAGGTTGATCTTTGTAATTCTGCCGATAAACCTTTCATAGACCTCTTTCGGATCTCGGCTGACGATCGAGCCGTCGCGGAATGTTTCGATAAAATCATAGATATGATAATGCTTCAGCGTCTCATCCAGAGGCCCGCGGATATACGACTGATCGTCCGCAAACATCTGCCATACCGCATCGTAGTGTTTTGACAGGTCGATGATGGCTCGAGCATCCTCGGGGCGCATGGTTATGCGGCTGAGACATCGTCCGACCCTGACATCATGAAGACAAGCCCCATTTTCGCCGATGACGTAGCGGACCTCAGGCAATAAACGCAGGAAATCGCCAAGCTCTGAGAGCGAGCGTCCCGTGGAGAGCGCGATCACCTTGCCGGCTTTGGCTGCTCTGTCCAGCACGGATCGCGTGTATGGCGTGATCATGTGGGCGCTGTTCAAAAGCGTCCCGTCCATGTCGAGTGCCGCGAGCCTGTATTCCGTCCGCCCAGCCATATCCACACCGCCTTTATGATCTGCAAGAGTATTATCATATATCATCGAAAAGATTTCAGGTAATGGCTGTAAAAGGCGTATAAAAATGGAAGGCAGCTTCGGCCTTCCATAGAGTGCATTCTGTTTGTGATTATGCGATCTCGAGAGCGATCTCCATCATCTTCGTGAAGGTGTTCTGCCGATCTTCCGCGCAATGGCTCTCGCCGGTGACCAGGCTGTCGGATATGGTCAGGAGCGCAAGCGCCTGCTTGCCGGCGGCCGCTGCGTTCAAATAGAGCGCATAAGCTTCCATCTCAACGCACAAAACGCCCAGCTTCATGAGCGCCGGCGTAGGGCTGTTGCTGCCCTGCACATAAAACGCATCGCTGGAAAACACAGGCCCGGGTACCAGATTCACGCCCATCCTGCGTGAGGTCTCCATGGCGGCGCTCAGAAGCTTGTAGCTGCAGCAGGGTGCGAGCATGCCGTCCAGCCCGAACTGTGCGCCATAGTTGGACTGTGTATACGCGCTCATCGCGGCGACAAGGTCCCGCAGATGCAGGTCGGCGTTCATGCTGCCGGCGCTGCCGATCCGTATGATATTCTCAACGCCGTAGAAATTGAAAAGCTCGTATGAGTAGATGCCTATGGATGGCATTCCCATACCGGAAGCCATCACCGATACCCGCTTGCCCTTGTATGTGCCGGTATAGCCATGTACGCCGCGGACATTATTGACAAGTTCTGCGTTCTCCAGATAGTTGTCTGCGATGAATTTGGATCTCAATGGATCGCCCGGCATCAATACTGTTGGGGCAAACGAGCCGGCGGGCGCATTGATGTGCGGAGTCGGTATGCTCATTGATTCTACCTCCTTGTGTTTGTTCAGCCCATCAGGACCTGATAGCCGTTATCGAAAAAGACCCGGAGCAGCCTGATCGCGTATGGATCGCCTTCGCAGATCATCTCCCCAGCGTTTTCTATGACGATCAGCTCACGCCCTGTCCGTTCGCTGAGACAGTCGTTCAGTGCGTCCAGGTTGTTGCCATAGTACTCCGGCAATTTGAGTTTCTGCCTGAGCTGCACGTGTATCTCCTGCCTGTCGCGCATGCTTTTGCCATCCAGTATGATCATTGCAATCCCTCCGGATACATCTCGACAAATGTGTTGTAGTGATCGTCCGTATAAAAGTATAGGCCGTCCGAGCTGTACAGCACGCGGTGCGCGCCTCGCTTTTTGCCCCTGTAGTAGGCGTCGCATTCGTACCAGATCCGCCCGCGCGCATCCGGTAGCTGTCCCTCGTAGTTGCCAAAGCGATCGCCGCCTATGGACTTGCCCGGCGCCACATCCCCGACATAATTCCAACTGGAGTCCCATCCCAACTGTCGCGCTTCCTTCTTGGTGATAAAATTGTCGGGAAGCTCTCCGTATGCCGCCAGATAGTTGACGATCTCCTGAGGCTCCGTGATCGGATCGGACCATCCTGTCGTGCGCGGCGAAACGGTCGCCGTCGGTACAGGCGTCTTTGTATCCCCGGGCCTGGTCTTGTTGGGATCATTGCTGCCGGACCCTCCCGGCTGCACGGTGACCGCAGGTGTGTTTGCGCCTTTTTTCTTGTTCTTTTTCTTGCAGGTCACAAGCGCTTCAGCGTCACGTCCGCTATCATCTTCCATGCCATAGGCGCTTCTCGGTTGGACGTGCCGGTCCTCTGCGAGCACACCTGCCGTGAAAGCCGTCGCGAGAAGGAATGCCGCAAGTATCGCTGCAAACAGCCGCTCCCTGAGTCTGTGCACCGTTCAGTCACCCCTTTCCATCGATCCCGATCCATTCAGGCCCTGATCATCGCTCAACGGCCGGCAGCTGACGCAGGCTGTCAGATCGCTAAACGATATCGGACCCTCATGGGATCGCAATGCTCACCATGTATATCAATGCTATTTTAACGCAAACTTTCATTTGAGTCAACTGCATTTTGGTCCTTGATCCACGCCCGGTTTTGTCGTCAGCATCACTTGGAACTGTGAGCGGAGGTGCTGATATCATGTCCGGTGTATGACTGCCGGATCGTCATGCATTTTATGATTGCTTATCCTGGAATTTGTGGTATAATGGGTTCACCTGTTGATCGCGGATCAAAAGCGATATCTCAAGGAGGAGGCGATTCTGTGCATTGTGTCAAACAAATCACCAGTGATATGTATTGGGTCGGCGGCAGCGACCGCCGGTTGGCCCTGTTTGAGAACGTTTACCCCATACCCGGCGGTGTCTCCTACAACGCTTATCTTGTCCTGGATGAGCAGACCGTGCTGTTCGATACCGTGGATAAAGCGGTGAGCGAGGTATTCTTCGAAAACCTCGAGTTCCTGCTTGCCGACCGAAAGCTCGACTACCTTGTGGTCGATCACATGGAGCCGGACCACGCAGCCACGATCGCTGAACTGGTGCTGCGTTATCCTGACGTCACCATCGTCACTGGCGCAAAAGCGCTCCAGATGATCAAGAATTACTTCAACTTTGACGTCGACGGCCGTGTGCGTACCGTCAAGGAAGGTGACATCCTCACCACGGGACGGCACACCTTTACCTTCGTTATGGCGCCCATGGTACACTGGCCCGAGGTCATGGTCTCCTATGACACGGTGGACAAAGTCCTCTTTTCCGCCGATGCCTTCGGCACGTTCGGCGCATTGAATGGAAATATCTTTGCCGATGAGACAGATTTTCAGACCGAAGGTCTGGACGACGCGCGTCGTTACTACACCAATATCGTAGGCAAGTACGGCACACAGGTACAGGCCCTGCTGAAAAAAGCTTCGGCCATCGACATCCAGATGATCTGTCCGCTGCACGGTCCCGTCTGGCGCAAGGACATCGCCTGGTTTGTCGATAAATATCAGAAGTGGGCCACATATACGCCGGAGGACGAAGGCGTTATGATCGTCTATGCCTCCGTTTACGGACATACCGAGAACCTGGCGAATATCATCGCGTCCAAGCTGGCCGATGCCGGTGTGCGCAACGTGAAGATGTACGACGTTTCCGTGACCCACCCGTCCTACATCGTTTCAGAGGCATTCCGCGTGAGCCACATCGTATTCGCATCCACTACCTACAATGCGGGCATCTTCGTCAACATGGAAAACGCGCTGCACGACATCGTCGCGCACAACCTGCAGAAGCGCACCATCGCCATCGTTGAGAATGGCAGCTGGGCAGCCACTTCCGGCGGTCTGATGCGGGAACTGTTGTCCAAGCTCAAGAATTGCACCATCCTGGACGAGACCGTATCCATCAAATCGGCTCTCAAGGCCGGTCAGATGGAAGATGTGGATGCGCTCGTGAACGCGATCGTAAACAGCATGCCCAAGGACGAGGTCATCGAGCATACGGCCGCTGAGACCGTTGAGCCCAATGCGATGTTCAAGCTGAGCTACGGCCTGTTCGTACTGACCGCCAAGGACGGAAAGAAGGACAACGGCTGTATCATCAATACCGCCCAGCAGGTCACCTCGCAGCCCAATCGCATCTCGATCTGCGTAAACAAGAACAACTTCACCCACGACATGATCCTGAAGACCGGTGAGTTCAACGTGAACATGCTCTCCACCGACGCGACGTTCGACATCTTCAAGTGGTACGGTTTCCAGTCCGGCCGCAACACGGAGAAGATCATGGGAGAAAAACTGCCGCGCGCCCGCAACGGCATCGTCTACATCGAAGGCGGCACCAACGGATTCATCTCAGGCAAGGTCATCGAATCCCATGACTACGGTACGCACACGCTGTTCGTGGCCGATGTCACGGAGGCCCGGGTCTTCAACAATGTGCCTTCCATGACCTATGCCTACTATTTCGAAAATGTCAAGCCGAAACCCACGGTCGCAGAAAAGAAGCAGACCGGCTGGGTCTGCAAGATCTGCGGCTATGTCTATGAAGGCGAAGAGCTGCCCGCGGATTTCATCTGCCCGTTGTGCAAGCATCCCGCATCAGACTTCGAGAAGCTGAAGTAGTCTCCATCAAAAAACGCCCGGATGACGAAACATTCGGGCGTTTGCTATGTAAGGACGACTTCGACTGTCCGCCCCTCTAAAAGGGATCGCCGCACGTCGATGAGGCGCTGGTTGGATGAGCCTCTGAAGCGCAGCTCGAGCGTGCGATGCTCTCTCTGGAAGGGACCGTCAACCAATACATCTACGGCCTCGAGCAGGCAGCGGCACTCCGGCTTTTCCAGGAGTTCTTCATAGGTCCAGCCGGAATAGCTCCACACGTTGAGCCCTGCTTCGTGTACAGCTTTTGCGATCCGGGCACATGCTTCGCTTTGGCAGAAGGGCTCGCCACCGGTGAGCGTCACGCCGTCCAGAAGCGGATTTTCGACAGCAAGCCGGACGATATCGCCGGTCTCCATCGCGGTCCCGGCATCGAAGTCATGTGTCTGAGGATTGTGACAACCGGGACAGTGATGCGGGCAGCCCTGTACGAATACAGCCATGCGAAAACCGGGGCCGTCGACGATCGACTCCTCCACGATGCCTGAAATACGTATGCGCACGCGCACCCCTCCTCAAACAGACGATCGCGTCCTGCGTCAGATGTCGCTGCCGACCGCGGCGCTTTTGCCGGCCAGCGCGCCCGTCGACCAGGCGATCTGCAGGTTGTAGCCCCCGGTCTGTGCATCGACATCGATGACCTCTCCGGCGAAAAAGAGCCCCTTTATTAGCCTCGAACCCATGGTCGACGGGTCGATGCTCTTTACATCCACGCCGCCGCGCGTGATGATCGCTTCGTTGAGATCCCTGAGACGCATCGGCGTGAGCGGTAGATTTTTGATCAGACCAAGGATCGCTCTACGCTGCTCCGACGTGACGCTGTTTACGGGCATCGCGGGAGACAATCCGGCGAGCTTCAGGATCTGCTCAGCCAGACTGTGCGGCTCCAGACCGTCCATCACAGATATCAATTGCTTCCTGGACATGGCCTTGAAATCGCGCAGCAGACGTGCATCCAGCGCTTGTTCATCCAGCGCAGGCTTGAGATCGATGCAGAGTCGGACGGTCGACAGATCATCTGGCAACAGGCTGGAAAGCGTCAGCACCAACGGACCGGATATGCCAAAATGCGTAAACAGCATCTCGCCCTGCTCTGAATAGATGCGTTTTTCCTTTTGACCCTTTGACAGATAAGCATTCAGCCGCACGTTCTTCAGGCTCAGGCCCATCAGGTTCGCCGGCCAGCTCTCGCTTGTCTCGATCGGCACCAACGCGGGATGCGCAGTGTTGACGCGGTGTCCGGCTTCTGCGGCAAATCGGTATCCGTCACCCGTCGATCCCGTGGACGGATAGCTGACACCGCCGGTACATACGATCACCGCATCCGCAAACAGCTTTTCGCCCGCTTCACTGAATACGCCTCTGCAGGCGCCGTCTTCGATGATGAGACGTTCGACGCGGGTATTGAATCGGACATCGACGCACAGACGGCGCAGTTCACGGCTCAGAGCGCCGATGATGTCGCTGGCCTTGTCAGATACCGGAAAGACGCGGCCGCCTCTCTCCTGCTTCAGCGGAACGCCCAGTTCCTCCATGAGCGCCATGACGCCCATGTTGTCCATTTGGGCGAACGCGGCATACATGAATCTGGGATTTCGGTAGATGCAGCGCATGAATTGATCCATGTCCGAAGCGTTGGTGACATTGCAGCGTCCCTTGCCGGTTATGTATACCTTTTTGCCGAGCTTCTCGTTTCGTTCCAGAAGCGTGACCTCGGCACCGCTGCGCGCGGAAAACAGCGCGGCCATCATTCCTGCCGCGCCGCCTCCGATCACGATGACTTTCTTGTTTCTATACATCGCATCAGTTGTCTGTACCCTTGGCAAGGTACACGTCATATTTGCCCCAGATCTCCTCCATCTCGGCAAAATACTGGGAAACTTCATGTCTTCTTCGCTGCCCGAGTGCAACGATCAGCGCGTTGATGAGCGATAAAGGCGCTGCAAAGGAATCCACGAAAGACGACATGTCGCTCTTTGCCATGAGACAGGTATCCGCAGTGGCGTGCAGCGGAGAAAGCGGTCCGTCCGTGATGGCGATCAAAGAGGCGCCGCGCGAACGGGCGAATTCCATGGCTTCGATGGATCTGCTGGTGTAGCGCGGGAAGGAAATGCCGATCAGCAGGTCACCGTCGCTGATGCGCGCGAGCTGCTCGAATACGTCACTGACACCCGATGTGACGACATGAACATTCGGGAAGATGAACCGGAGATAGTGTACGAAGAACTCAGCGATCGGCGCTGAAGCCCGCAGTCCCATCACATAGATGTTGCGCGCGGCGATGATCTTTTCGATGGCATCCTCGAATGCATTGATGTCCAATTCATCAAGCGTAGCCCTAATGTTGTGGATGTCAGCCTTCAGCACTTTGTTGAGCACCTGGGCATGATCCATATCGGAGGTCATCTCGAATCGCTGCGAAGCTGTCAGGCGATGGCGTATCAATTCCTGAAGCGCCTTCTGAAGCTGCGGATATCCACTGTAACCCAGTGCCGCCGCAAAACGAACTACCGTGGATTCTGATACGCCGACGTATTCACCGAGCTTTGAAGCGGTCATGAAGACCACCTTGTCATAATGCGTGACGATACACTCCGCGATGCGTCGGTGGCTCTTTGAGAGCTTCTTGCCACTGTGATTCAGCCGCTGGATCAATTCCTGCGCATTTTCCACTACGACAGTCCTCCTGTATACTGTGATCATAAGTGGGACAGCCAATATATCAAGTATAAACCAAAGAATATGAATTTGCAAGTATCAATTGATGAATAATGCATATATCGATCCATAAAAAGCATTTTTACATGGAAAATGAATCGATCCATGCTCGGATCCGCATATGTCGGCAGGAAGCGATCGGGTGAATTCGTTGTTCGGTATTGTATTTGTGCCCGGCGTATGCTATACTGTTCATGGTACGTGGGTCAGTCGTGCAGGTCAGACTGTGTATCGTTGAGCATGGGACAGGGACGCTTGAACGCGGGTCCCATTTATCGTCATCCATGCTTTCGGCCGATCTGCCTATAAGGCCTTTCGGTTCGACCGACCGATACCTGTGCGGCATTTCTATGACCGTTCGCCTATCTGAAAAGCCTTGTTTTGAAATTCGTACGCTCTGGTATCCCTGTTTCGTCTCGGGATCGGTCGACCGGGTATGATCAGAATATGCTGAAGGGGAGAACACGTATGCTCATCATCGGGATATGCGGTGCGAGCGGCAGCGGAAAATCGACGCTCGCGAAGGCGCTGGCTGCGCGTCTGGAGCGGCCATGCATCTACATCAAGCAGGATTCCTACTACAAAAATCACCCTGAAATGTCGCTTGAAGAGAGAAATCTCATCAATTATGACGAGCCTGCCGCCTTTGAACACGATGCACTGCGCGACGATCTGTTGAGGCTGCGCAGCGGGCTTCCGATCACCGCTAAGGAATACGACTACACCCAGCATCGACGCTGCGATCCCGGCGTGACCATCGAGCCCGCAGACGTCGTGCTGCTGGAGGGCATCCATATCTTTTATGACCCTCAGGTACGCGACCTCATGGATTTCAAGATCTACATACAGGTCGACTCTGACGTATGCCTTCTGCGCCGCGTCAAGCGCGACATCAGGGACCGTGGCCGCACGGTCGAGAGCATATACCGGCAGTATCTTGACACCGTCAAGCCGATGTATGAGAAGTATATCCGCAACTATATCGAATATGCGGACCTGATCGTCGCCCGTGGAGGGAAAAACGCGCGCATCGTCGACATGCTCGCACACTATATCAATTCCGGCATGATCGAAGCCAGGTGATCAAAAGACACGGAGAGCTGCCGCGGCAGCTCTCCGTGTCTTTTGGCTTCAACGCATTCAGTCGCGAGATCTCAATGCAAGTTTTTCTTCGTCTGAGCAGCTTCCCGGAGCATATGCGCGGCGTGTGACAGGCTGCTTTCGCTGTCTGCCGCGCCCCCGACCAGTCTTGACAGCTCGCGGATCCGGCCGTCGTCGTCCAGCCGTCTGACAAATGTCTGCGTGTGCGCGTCGTCAGAGACCTTTTCGACCATGAAGTGGCTGTCGCCGAGCGCCGCGATCTGCGGAAGATGCGTGATGCACAAAACCTGCTTCGTTCTGGAGAGCAGGCATATCTTCTCCCCTACGACCTGTGCCATGCGCCCGGACACGCCGGTATCGATCTCATCAAATACCATGGCGTCGACACCGTCGCTGTCCAGAGAGATCGCTTTGAGCGCGAGCATCACGCGGGAGATCTCGCCGCCTGAAGCGATGTCGGCCAGCGGACGCAGCGGTTCTCCCGGATTTGGCGAGATCATGAATTCAACGCTGTCCATGCCGTTTGAAGCAGGCTTTTGCAGCGGCTCGACCCGGACCTCGAATCTCGTCTTTGCCATTCCCAGATCGCCGAGCTGTTGACAGATATCCGATGACAGGCGCAGCGCAGCCGACTTGCGAAGCTCGGTCAGTTTGCCGCAGGCTGCCCTTAGCCGCGCATCCGCCTCTTTGTACTGCTTCTTGAGTGCGGCAATCGAAGCATCGCTGGTCTTCAATTCTTCGAGCCTTCGCCCGGCATCCTCGCCGAACGCCAGGACATCCTCCACTGTAGCCCCGTATTTGCGCTCGAGCCGGTTTATGAGATCCAGACGCGATGAGATCTTGTCGATCAGATCCGGATCGAATTCCATATCGTCCATCATGGCCTGAAGTTCGTAGCCGAGATCCTGCGCCGTGTAGTAGGCTTCTCGGAGCCTGCCTGCGATCGCGGCATATTTTTCCCCGATGTCGGCAATGCGCTCCATCGCCGTCGCCGCTCGAAGCAGTGCCTCCTGCGCGCTGAGTTCCCTGCCGTCACCCTGGTATACCAGTGTACATGCCGTCTCGACACCCTCACGTATCTTCTCGGCATTCTCCAATACGGCGAGCTTCTTCTTCAGCTTGTCCTCTTCTCCCGGCCTGAGTTTCGCGGCATCGATCTCCTGGACCTGAAAGCTCAGGATATCGTGAAGGCGCTCCTTTTCCGAAACGTCTTCCAGCAGCTTCTTCAGCATCGAAGCGATGCGCCCACGTTCAGCGTGCAGCCCGGCCACTTCGGATACGGCGTCAGAGATCACGGCGCCGCCATAGGCGTCCAGAAAACGGATGTGCGCAGCAGGATCCAACAAAGCCTGATGCTCATGCTGGCC
This sequence comes from Clostridia bacterium, assembly GCA_017430945.1. The sequence continues at coordinate 13,870 of JAFRMB010000182.1, forward strand.
GTGTACATCCATGAGCAGTGCCGTAAGCGCCCTGAGCGCGCTCAGTGGCACGATCACGCCGGAAAGCCGGCATACGTTCTTCCCGTTTCGATTGAGTTCCCGGCGTACGACGAGCAGGCCGTCTTCCACATCTATGCCCAGGTCTCTGGCACAGGCCATCGCCGAGGGATTGTCTGAAATGTCAAACAGCGCCTGCACCTCGCCCCGATCGACGCCCGTCCGTATGATATCACGGTCGGCACGCCCACCCAGGGCCAGATTGACGCTGTCTACGACGATCGATTTTCCTGTACCGGTCTCGCCGGTGATCACATTGAATCCCTGCGTCCATTCGATACGAAGCGACTCGATCAGCGCAATATTTTTGATGGTCAGTTCCAGAAGCATGTGTGATACTCCCGTCAGGCGTTGAGAAGACTGTTCAGTCGGGCCAGCAGCGTCTCGACCGCTTCATTCGAACGCGCTATGATGAGAAGTGTATTGTCTCCGGCGATGGTACCCAATACCTCGTTCCACTTCATGGAGTCGATCGCCTCACCGGCCGCATTTGCGCTCGCTGTGAGCGTATTGATGACGACCAGATTATTGACGGCATCGACACTGACGACGGATTCTGCCAGGATCCGTGCGAATCTGTCGTTCATGCCCTTTTCTGCGCGTTCAACGGTAGCGTATTTGTAACCGCCGTTTTCTGAAAGCACCTTGAGCAGTCTGAGTTCCTTTATATCACGGGAAACGGTCGCCTGCGTCACTTTGACGCCGCGGCGCTTGAGCTCCTCGGCGAGTTCTTCCTGTGTTTCTATATCCTTGCTTTCGATGATCTCAAGTATAAGGTTATGGCGCGCGCTCTTCATTGTCGGTATCCTCCCGGTTCGAACGTCGTCGGGTATCAAACGCCAGGATTCCAAAGCAGATGCGGGTTCAATGCGTCCATTCAGAGAGCTTGTTGTGCAGCAGGCTGAAGTAACTGTGATCCTTAAGGCGCACGAATCTCGCCTGTTTGCCGGATCTGCGGATGGTTATCTGCCGGCTCTCGCCGGTCATGGATATGACTCTCCGCCCATCAAGGACCGCCTGTGCGCCGCCTCTGTCATCCAGAATGCGAACGGTGATACGGTGATCGGACGAGATCACGACCGGTCTGGCGTTGAGCTTGTGAGGACAGATCGGCGTCAACACGAAGCACTCCAGTCCGGGCAGGACGATCGGGCCTCCGGCAGACAGAGAATAGGCCGTTGAGCCTGTTGCTGTAGCAACGATCAATCCGTCACCGGAGATGGAATCGATGAGAGACCCATCGGCTTCGTATTCGATCGACATGATCCGAACAGCCGGTGTCGCACGCGTGATGACGATGTCGTTCAAGGCAAAGTATCGCTCCGCGTCCAGACCTTCTATGCACAGAGTCGGGCGTATATCCAGTGTGTAATCCCGAGCAAGAACGCGTTTGATCAGATCGTCGTTCAGCTCGCTCGTCTCGATCTCCGTCAAAAAACCGAGCCTACCGAGATTTACGCCAAGTATCGGGATGTTATAAGGCATCGCATGGTCCAGCGCTGACAGGATCGTCCCGTCCCCGCCGAGCACGATCAGCAGATCACAATCCTCAAATGTATTAACATACATATTGGATGTATCCATAGCCGTCGAGAGCTCATCGTTGACGCAGAGTTCCACGCCGCGCTCCATCAGCATATGGGCCAATCGACAGGCGACATCTGCGCCTTTTCGCTTGGTCGAATTCCAGTGGATCCCCACTCGGCTGATGGCCATCCAAAGATCACTCCTCGGTGACTTTCCCGTGTTTTTCGCCAAATAAACAAAGCCAAAACATGCATTTTGACTTTGCCGACATATACAGCGGTTCGTTCGGTCGGTCTTGTTGACTACTGTATATACAATATACCATATGAGGCTTCGGTTACAAGCCCCCTTTGAATGATTTAAAAAATTTGTCATAAGCTCGATCGATTGTGACGTCAATTGAATAATTAATCAAATTCGGATCGCAATCGTTCCCGGGCTTCAAATGGATGAGGAACTCGATATTCCCCTCCGGTCCCCTGATCGGCGAATAGTCCAGGCCCGCGATCTGCCAGCCGATCGAAGGGATAAACCCGGCCATATCGCGCAGGACGTGCTCGTGGACGCTGCGTTCCCTGACGACCCCCTTTTCGCCCACGTCGTCCTTGTCGGCTTCGAACTGTGGCTTGACCAACGCCACGAATTCCCGATCGTCCCCTGCAAGCGTCGACAGCGCCGCCGGAAGCACCGCCCTGAGAGAAATGAATGATACATCCGTAGCGCCGAAAGAAGGCCTGGGATCAAAATCCTCAGGCTTTATGAAGCGCGCGTTGGTACGCTCCCTGCACACCACGCGCGGATCGCTGCGCAGCCTGTAATCGAGCAGATTATAACCGACATCCACCGAATAGACGGTACATGCGCCGGCACGAAGCATCACGTCGGTGAAACCGCCCGTGGAGGCGCCGACATCCACACAAACGCGGTCCTTCAGGTCGATCCCGAACACGTCGAGTGCCTTCTTCAGCTTATGTGCGCCGCGGCTGACATAAGCGTCCAGTTCACCGCGTACGCGAAGCAGTTCGCCGGGCTTCAGCATATCGCTGATCCGCTCCACCTTTCTGTCCCCGGCCATCACTCTGCCTTCCATGATCAGAGCCCTCGCTAACTGCAGGGATTCCAGGCCCATATCCTCAAAGAGCGCCTCATCGGCGCGGCGTTTTTTCATCGTCCGGTCTCCTGGTAGCGCTGATAGCGCTCGAATATGCTGCGCGAGATCCCGACGGCACTCAGCCCGCACATCTCGAGCTGCTGCGCGACGGAAGCGTGTTTAATGAACCTGTCCGGTATCCCGAGTGACAGGACCGGTTTATTCACACCGGAGCGTGCCAGAAGATCCTGCACACCCTCGCCAAAGCCCCCTGACAAAACGTTTTCTTCAACGGTGACGATCAGCCTTGCTCGGCTCGCCTGTTCGACGAGCATACGCTCATCCATCGGCTTTACAAAACGGGCGTCGACGACGCCGGCACTCACTTGCTTGCCCATGAGCTCTATCGTGGCCTGCATGGCCGGCTGGACCATGCGCCCGACTGCGAAGATCATGACATCCGTTCCGGTGCTGATGAGCTCCCATTCGCCGATGTCGAAATCCTGCTGCGCCTGGATGCCGGGTCCAAGGTCTTCACCGTTTCTCGGGTAGCGGATCGCCATCGGTCCATCATGTTGAACGCTCAGCGAAACGAGTTTCTTAAGATCGCGCACATCTCTCGGCGCCGCGATCACCATATTGGGGATCGATCTCAAATAGCTCAGGTCGAACATCCCCTGATGGGTCTCGCCATCCGCCCCTACGAGACCGGCGCGGTCGATGAGGAACGTGACGGGGAGTGCGTTTCGGCACACATCCATGGCGATCTGGTCAAATGCGCGCTGCAGGAATGTCGAATAGATCGCGACATATGGCTTCATGCCCTGTGACGCCATGCCGGCTGCCATCGTCACGGCATGCTCCTCGGCGATGCCGACGTCGAACATACGCTCAGGGTGATGTTCGCCAAATACTTCCATTCCCGTACCAGCGGACATAGCCGCCGTAACGACGCACAGTCTTACATCGTTCTCTGCCATGTCAGACAGCTGACGCGCGATGATCTGGCCGAATGCGATACGGGAATCGTCCTTGCTCTCGCCGGATTCGACGTAGAACGGAGCGACGCCGTGGAATACGTCCGGATGGTCTTCCGCCGGCTTGTAGCCGCGTCCTTTTTGCGTGACGACATGGATCATCTGCGGTTCAGCCGTGTCCCTTGCGCGCTTGAGTATGCGGATCAGGTGTTTCAGGTCGTGACCGTCGATGGGGCCGATGTAGTGGAAGCCAAGCGCCTCGAAAAACTGTCCGTCTACGAAGAGCGACTTGATCATGTCTCTGATCTTTTCAAGGAACCTGAACAGCGGCATGCCGACATGGGGTATCTTCTCCAGCCAGCGGCGTACGCCCCTCTTGAATGCAAGGTAGGATTTCGACTGCCTCAGATGGGTCAGGTATCTGCTCATGGCGCCGACATTGCGAGCGATGGACATCTCGTTGTCGTTCAGTATGACGATCATCCGAGTGTTGCTGTGCCCGGCGTCATTGAGCGCTTCGTAGCACATGCCCCCAGTCAAAGCGCCATCGCCTACCACGGCAACGACGTTGAAGGTGTCCCCCATGAGATCGCGCGTGCGCGCCATGCCGAGCGCCGCCGAGATCGACGTGGATGCATGCCCGGCGGTAAAGGCGTCGTAATCGCTCTCGGCAGCCTGAGGGAAGCCGCTAAGGCCGTTCTTTACGCGAAGCTTCTCAAACGCCTTGTATCGCCCGGTCAGCAGTTTGTGGGCATAGCACTGGTGCCCAACGTCAAAGAGCAGCTTGTCGTCAGGCGCGTCGAATACATAGTGCATGGCTATGGTCAGCTCCACTACGCCGAGATTCGAGGCCAGATGGCCGCCGCGCACAGAGACCACATGGATGATCTCCCCGCGCAGTTCGTCGGCGAGCTGTCTCAACTGCTTCAGGTTCAATCGCTTGATATCCGAAGGATCGCGAATCTGCTCCAGAATCATTTCAAAATACTCCAATTGCTACTTCGTTCGGCTCACCATGGCATCCACGAGTTCTATGAAGAAGCCGGCACTTTGTCCGAAACGCGCCAGACTGTCCCTCGCCCGATCGTGAAGATCGGCTATGATCGCGCGCGTGCCATCGATGCCATATGCAGAGATACAGGTCAGTTTGCCGCTCTGCTTGTCTTTTCCGAGCGTCTTGCCCATCTTTGTCTGATCGCCGATCACATCCAGCAGGTCATCGGTCGCCTGGAAAAGCAAGCCGAAGGATTCAGCGTATTCGCTCAGCGCTTTCAAAGTATCGTCATCCGCCCCGCACAGCCGTCCGCCTGCGCGCATGGCGCCGACGAACATGCAGGCTGTCTTCCCGTGATGGATGTACTTCAGCGCGTCGTCGTCTGCGATCTTTTCCTCTTCGCAGTAAAGGTCCATGACCTGGCCTGCGATCATGCCGGTCACGCCGGCAGCGTGAGCGATCTCACCGATCGCAAAGAGGCTGTCTGCTGCGCGATCCGGCCGCCTGGAAGCGGCCGCGAGCATCGTCTCGAAGGCGCAATTCAGCAGACCGTCTCCGGCCAATATCGCCTGTCCCTCTCCAAATACGACATGATTCGTCGGCCGCCCACGTCGCATGGTATCGTTATCCATGCCGGGCAGGTCGTCGTGGATCAGCGAATAGGTGTGTATCATCTCGACGGCACATGCAAAATCCAGCGCATAGTCCGGATCTCCTTCCAGGAGATCCACTGTGGCCAGAAGCATCGCAGGCCTCAGCCGTTTGCCGCCGGCACACAGGCTGTAACGCATGCTTTTGCTCAAAAGCCAGGGCATTTCGCCGATGGTATATGCGCCTTCCGGGATCTGCGCAGGGATCTGTTCGAGGCGGGCATTGACGCGCGAGGCATAAGACGTGAGATCGTTCATTTCAGATCCTCCTGATCAACCTCTTGCTCGCCGTCCTCCATGAGCAGGCGTATCCGTCGATCACTTGCGTCCAGCAGGGCTTCAAGCTCCTTTTTCAGCTTCATGGCCTGCTCATAGGTCTTGAAGGAATCATCCAAAGACATCTGGCCGGATTCGAGCGACTGGACCAGCGCTTCCAGGGACTGCATGCCCTCTTCAAAAGAAATGTTCTTTTTCATACGGTTTCTCCTTCCGGCGAGATCGATTTGATGTCTGCTTCGAATGAACCGTCAGCCAGCCTTACATGCACGACCTCGCCGGCCTTCATCGCCGATACTGAACTGACGACACCGCCGTGTGCCTCTACGACAGCGTATCCGCGGTCGAGCACCGCGTCCGGATTCAATGTGCGCAGCGCCGTGACAGCATTCGACAATCGGTGGTGCGCGCGTTCGAGCGCAGCGGGCATCGCACGCTGAAGGCGCGTTTCCAATTGCTGGACCGACGCTCTTCGAGGCACGATGAACGCCTGCGCGGGCTGTTTCAGCGCCATCGATGCGCCGATCCTGTCGAGCTGCAGCTTGCGCACCTGCTGCTGGGAGGTCAACGCGTTGCCCAGGGCCGCGCACAATTTGTTCAATGAGCCCCGCAGTTCGCTCACGACCGGCACCGCCAGCTCCGCGGCGACTGAAGGCGTGGCCGCCCGCAGGTCTGCGACAAAATCAGCTATGGTAAAGTCTATCTCATGGCCCACGCAGGAGATCACCGGTATATGCGAGGCGGCAATGGCCCGCGCAACGATCTCCTCATTGAACGCCCACAGGTCCTCGATGGATCCCCCGCCACGGCCGACCAGCAGGACATCTGCTTCGCCCTGTTTGTTCAAAAGCTCGATGGCGCGGACGATATCTGCAGCGGCTGATGCCCCCTGGACCGCACATGGCGCGACTACGATACCGACGCCAGGATCGCGACGGCGCGCTACCTGTATGATGTCGCGGATGGCCGCGCCGGTCCGGGATGTCGCCACGCCGATCACTCTTGGCAGCAGCGGGATGGTGCGCTTGCGTGCCTGATCGAACAGCCCCTCCGCGGACAGCTTCTTTTTCAGCGCTTCGAATTTCGCGAAAAGATCGCCCTGGCCGGCCTTTCGCATCGTATTGACATAGAGCTGATAGGCACCGTCTCTGACAAAAACCGATACCGATCCCCGGATCGTGACCTGCATGCCGTCAGCAGGCTGGAAGTCAAGGCTCATGGCATTCTGGCGGAACATCACGCACTGTATCCGAGCCGTTTCGTCCTTAAGGGAAAAATAGCGGTGTCCGCTCTGATGATGCTTATAGCCTGAGATCTCACCGGTGACCTCAAGGTTTCGAAGAAGAGGATCGCCCGCAAGGAGTTTGCGCGCGTATTCATTGAGCTCCGTTACGCTCAACGCGACAGCTTCGTACATCCCTACACCTCATTCAGGCCTATATAGAAAGACTGCCCCGGCGCGCCCGGCGTCGGGCGTACAGGGGCCGTGCAGCGACTAGACGAGCCTTTATCGATCTTCCAGGCTTCTGGCGAGGTTTCCGAGCACACCGTTGATGAATGCGCCGGCCTTATCGGTCGAATAGAGATTCGCAAGCTCTACGGCCTCATTGACGACGATGCCCGTGCCGGTCTTCGTGTACATGAGTTCATATGCCGCAAGCCTCAGGATCGCCAGGTCGACGCGTGTCAAGCGATCCAGCGTCCAGCCGCGAACGAACGCGCCGAGCTTGGCGTCGATATCGGCGCAGTGCGTCTGGACGCCTTCGAGCATCGCATTCATATAGTCGGATTCTTCCTCGCCCGGAGCGATCTCCAACAATTCGATGCGCGTCTCATCACCGCCGTCTCCGCCCATCTCCCATTCATAGATCAGCTTCATCGCATGCGCACGCGCAGTCCTTCTATCCATTATGCTTCAAACCTCTGCAATATTGCATTTGTCAGTGCGATCGCCCGGTGCATGCGTCCGGATAGCGTGACCCGGGCGCAACAAAATCGGCCATTCCGCCTCAAGCATCGTCCCTGCAGTCGGCGGATGCCGTCATGCAGGCGAACGAGATCAGGCTTCCTTTTCGAACGGGTCTTCTCCGAGGATATCATCATCACCGGAGCTGAATGCATTCGCCGTTTCGATCAAGCCCTCAGCTTCATCACCAGGCTCGATAGGTGTACCAGCATCGTTCCCGCTTGCTTCAACAGATTCGTCGGTTTCGATGTCAGGTGTGCGTTCGAGCGTCAGTCGGATAGGCTGAGGCCCGTCACTGAGGATACGGTCGATGTCAAACGTCCCGGCGTCCTGCCCGTTCGTATCGGTCGCAGCAAACGCCTCAGGCGTCTCTTCAACGCCTCCAAATCCGGCATCTTCGGAAGCGTCTGCCGCATCTGTCGTCTGATCGCCAGGATCTCCCTGCTCCTCTGGCTCATCCGCAGACCTGTCATACACATAAGCCTCATCAGTGTCAGGCGCATACGGCGCGGCAGGGATATCTTCTTCCGGGGCAACTGTGGCAGCTTGTACACCGACAGGCTGCGCATCGACGTGCCTCTTTTGGGATGCTCTGTCACGCCTCCTCAGCAGTCTCTTCTGCGGTTCCTCCGCATTCGCGACACTGTTGATGCTGATGGACACCGAGCGGACCGCCACACCGCAGTTCATTTCGACGAACTGCCGTATGGCTCGCTGCATGTTCATCGTGATGGTCGGCACATGGCTGCCGTTGACGATGGTAGCCACGATGTTGATGATGATGGCGTCGTCGGCATTCTCGATGGAGATCTTCATATCGGATATGCCGTCGATGCTGTTGACGGACTGACGGACCATCTGCTCAATGGCGGAAACGGCGATGCGGACACGTCCGGTATCACTGGCGTCAACGGTGATGAAATCGCGTTCCTCGCGCTTGCCGCGATGGAAGATCACATATCCGAGAAGCGCGGACAGCAGCGTGTAGATGGCCAGCGCTGCGATGCCGATGACGGCGGCCTTCGTGCTGCCGAGCCTGCCGAGCGTACTGTCAAACAGACCCTTTATCAACTCAGGCTTGATGATATAAAACGCGAATGCGGCGCACGTCAACAGCGACAGCAGCCAATGAAAAAACATCAATACGCGTTTACCGGCTGTCAGTTTCATGGTTATCCCCTCCTCAAGACCCGAAGAGCGGGATCATTCCGCCGCTTCAGGCGCATCCAGCGGTCCATCCGCATCTTTTTCAGGCGCTTCAAAGGGCTCTTCCGGAGCGTCGTCCTCTTCGATGTCCTCGGGTTCATCCTCCGGAACGGGCATCGGTTCATCGCCTTCGTCAGATCCGGCGTCACTCACGTCTTCTTCGGTTTTCTCCAATTCTTCTTCGATCCTGTCCTCGGTCTTTTCGAGCATCCTGCGCTGCTGCTCGTCAAGTTCGGCATTCGCGCGCTGTTCGCGCTCAAAGCTGATGCCGGAAACATGCACATCGACGCTGCGCACATCCAGACCGCTCATGGTCTCGATCGCCTTTTTGACGTTTTCCTGGATGCTTCTGGCAACATCCGGAACGGGCGAACCGTAATCGACCACGATGGTGATGTCCACCGTCACCTTGTTGCCGTCAAGGTCGATCCGGACCCCTTTCGTGAAATTGCGCGTGTTCTTGCGGGAAAACATATCGGCAAAGCCGGCTGCAGGCGAACTCATGCTCGCGACGCCATCGACCTCAGTCGCGGCGAGGCCTGCGATGGTCGCCACCACCTCAGTCGCAAAGGATACCGTGCCGTCCGGATTCTCATTCAGTTTGACATCAGAAGGATAGTTTTCGCTCATGGTGCAGACCTCCTTTTCCAACATCATTATAACAGATATTCCCGAAATACGCAAACACTTTGATTCAAATGTTTGAATGATTAACATATCTTCTTTCCACATATCCATCGGGAAGTTCCAAAGTCGCCGTCGCGACATCCATCGATCTTCTCGCCCTTGGGACACGCGGCCATCCCTGAGGATCGTGAAGGTGTCTGACCGCCACGCCGTGAGCTCCGCGGCATAGTGGGAAATGCTGCAGCTTTTTTCGCAAAACGATTGCCACATTGATGATGATTGTGTTATAATGATAGCATCGGAATTAATCATGGGACCTGGGCACATTCAACTGCCCAACGGCCCCTTTGGATCAGTGGAGGTGTTACGCTTGAAGAAAGCCCCAAAGATGGCGGATTACAAGATAATGTCCATCGACCCGTGGCTGAAGCCCTACTACAACGACATCGCTCTGCGCATGAACCGCCACGCCGAGACCCGCAGGCTGCTGCTTGGAGACAAGGCGGATCTTTCGTCGTTCGCCAACGGTTATATGTATTTCGGGTTCTCGCGCACGGAGAACGGCTGGGTCTATCGCGAGTGGGCTCCCGGTGCGGACGCCATCCATCTGATCGGCGATTTCAACGGCTGGGATCGATCCTCTCACCCCCTCAAGCGCATCGATGGCGGCGTATGGGAGATCGAGCTGTCCGGCGCTGACACGCTCAGGCACGGACAACGCGTGAAGATCCAGGTCACGAAGAACGGCAGGACCTCAGATCACATCCCCGCATATATCCACCGCGTGGTACAAAACAAGCAGACCAACCTTTTCGACGGCCAGATCTGGGCGCCAGACAAGCCCTTCCAATGGACGGACGGCGGCTATGGCAAGCGGAAGGTCTCACCGCTGTTCATCTACGAGGCCCACATCGGCATGGCTCAGGAGAAAGAGGGCATCGGGACCTATCGCGAATTCGCGGACTTCAATCTTCAGTATATCCACGATCTCGGCTATAACACCGTTCAGCTGATGGCCATACAGGAGCATTCTTATTACGCTTCCTTCGGCTACCAGGTCTCGAACTTTTTTGCTGCTTCCTCATGGTACGGCGAACCCGAGGATCTGAAATACCTCATCAACAAGGCGCACGAGCTCGGCATGTTCGTGCTGTTGGACGTGGTGCATTCACACGCATCCGACAATGCAACGGACGGCCTGAACATGCTCGACGGCACCGATGACCAGTACTTTATCGGCGGCCCCAGAGGCTGGCATCCCGCTTGGGGCACGCGCCTGTTCAACTACGGCAAACACGAAGTGCTCCACTTCCTGCTCTCAAACCTAAAGTATTGGCTCGAGGAGTATCACTTTGACGGTTTCCGTTTCGACGGTGTGACATCCATGATCTATCAGGACCACGGGCTGGGGACCGCCTTCGCCGATTACTCCCAGTACTTCGGCCTGAATACCAACGTGGACGCCCTGACCTATCTCCAGCTCGCAAACGAACTCATCCACTCGGTGAATCCCTTTGCCGTGACCATCGCCGAGGAGATGAGCGGCATGCCCGGCATGTGCGTCCCGATCCGTTCCGGCGGCATCGGTTTCGACTACCGGCTTTCCATGGGCATCCCGGACTTCTGGATCAAGCTTTTGAAGGAATACAGGGATGACAACTGGGATATGTTCAAGCTCTGGTATGAGCTCACCACCCGCCGGCCTCAGGAAAAGAACGTCGGCTATTGTGAGTCCCACGACCAGGCGCTGGTCGGCGACAAGACCATATTCTTCCGAATGGCGGATGCGGAAATGTATGTGGGCATGGATAAGATCTACCACTCCCCCGTCATCGATCGCGCCATCGCGCTCCACAAACTCATCCGCTTCGTTACGCTCACGCTCGGCAGCGACGGTTATCTCAACTTCATGGGCAACGAGTTCGGCCACCCCGAGTGGATCGATTTCCCCCGCGAGGGCAACGGCTGGAGCTTCAAGTATGCGCGCAGGCAGTGGTCTCTTGTCGAAAACGGCTATCTGAAGTACGAATGGCTGGAAAACTTTGACAAGGCCATGCTGAAGTTCGCACGCAAGTACCGCGTGCTCAACAAAAAGGATACCGCCAGCCTCTGGATCGACCAGCCGAACAAGATCATCGCGTTCTCCAAGGGCGAACTGGTCTACGTGTTCAATTTCGATCCCGAGCACTCGCCCACAGATTTCTTCCTGCCCGTACACTCCGTGGGTGACGGAGCATATCAGGTGATCTTCTCGACCGACGACATTGCCTTCGGCGGCATGGATCGCATCAGCAAGCAGTATATCTATCATACCCGTAACAACGACAGGAAGGGCATCGGCTTCGAGATCTACATCCCCTGCCGCACCGCCATCGTATTCAAAAAGGTCGACTGATGATGGGCGGTATGAATAAAAACGGGCGACTCCCCACACTCATCCTGGTCGCTGCGCTGGCCGTATGTCTGCTCGCTTTCGGCACGAGCATCGCCGACACCCTGAAAAAGGGCAGCAGCGCCGACGACATCCGGACCATGCAGCTCAGGCTCCAGGAGCTGGGCTACATGACCGGCAAGGCCGACGGCTCGTTCAATGAAAAGACGCAGGATGCGATCCGCATCTTCAAGGGGCAGGAAGGACTGCCCTATGACAGCGTGGCGGACGACGAGATGCAGGCGCTGCTGTATGATGAGGAGGCTCCGTCCTGTCAGGCTTTCGACTACACCCTTCTGTCTGAAAACGTAGAGGCTTACTATTTTGACAGTGAGACGGACAATTGGGTGTGGGAGAGCAGCGCCAACTATCTGGACGATGAAAGCTGGCCAAGGGATCATACGCCGGGAGAACCCTACGCTGCAATGGGCATCTATGCCACAGGGAATTCGCGCGGAACGAAAAACAGGATCACATGGCGATTCTACTGTTTTGATGAGACGGCGTTCAAGCCGACCAGGCTGACGATCTCGTTCCCCGATGGGCGCAGCTACAGCGCAGCCATTCGAAAACCAAACCTCAGGACCACGCAGTTCATCGACGCATTGGGCTGTTGCACGCAGGTCTCCGCAGCATTGGGGAGCCGTGGACGTGAGATCCTGTTCGCCGTCGCGTACATGACAGAGGACGAACTTGAGCAGTTGGATATCATGCTGTCGGACGGCGACCGAGCGATGCGCCTGGATCCCTTCGAAGCAAACATCAGCTACAATCCTTTCATCTACGATCTGCGCGCATTTGCGCAGGCATGGCGCGATTCGGGCGGCTTCGCAGCGCAGATGGCAGGTGACGACAAAACATCTGTCTCTTTCAGGATCGAGGCAACGCCGGCGCCTGTCAATGATGTCGATGACAGCAAAACAGCATCTGAGCAGTCTGGAGCGAAGTCGACCGGAACTGAAGAAGTGACGGACGTCGCGCAGGACACATCGATCGATGGCGAGGCAACGAATAAGCCGGAAGCCGGTGTTATCGACGGCGAAGCAGAGGCTCCGACAGAAGATGTCGATCCAGACGCAGTGCAATGAACAACAACAGGCCAAATCTAAAGCCGGGACGGCAAACTGCCGTCCCGGCTCCTTGTCATATCACTCAGTCCTCGATCAGGCTCTGTCCGGTCATCTCTGCCGGTTTTTCAACACCCATCAGATCCAGCATGGTCGGGCAAAGATCGCAGAGTTTGCCGCCCTCTTTGCGAAGCGTATGCTTGGGATGCTCGGGATCGATGACGATCACCGGGACCGGGTTGGTGGTGTGAGCGGTGAAGGGACCGCCGGAAACGGGGTCGATCATCATGTCGGCATTGCCGTGGTCGGCGGTGATGACCACCTTGCCGCCCTGAGCGACGAGCGCATCGACGATGCGCCCCACGCAGCTGTCAACCGTGCGAACGGCCTTCTTGGCCGCTTCCATGACGCCTGTGTGTCCGACCATATCGCAGTTTGCGAAGTTCAGGATGATGACGTCATACTTCTTCTCATCGATGCATTTGAGCACTGCGTCGGTGACCTCATAGGCACTCATTTCCGGCTTGAGATCGAAGGTGGGCACTTCCTCAGCCGAAGGGCTCGGGACCAGGATGCGGTCTTCGCCGTCGAACACGCGCTCTTCTCCGCCATTGAAGAAGAAGGTGACGTGGGCGTACTTTTGCGTTTCCGCGATGCGCAGTTGCTTCTTGCCCAGCTTACTCAGGTATTCACCCATCGTCATGGTCAGGCTCTCGGGCGGATAGGCGATCTGCACGTTGGGCATGGTCGCATCGTACTGGCACATGCAGATATAGGTCAACGGGAAGAAGCCGTGCTTCCGCTCGAATCCCTTGAAATCCGGATCGACGTAGGCGCGTGTGATCTCACGAGCGCGGTCGGGACGGAAGTTGAAGAAGATCACCGAATCGTTCGCCTTGATGGTCCCCTCAGGGTCGATCACGGTGGGCAGCATGAACTCGTCGGTCAGATGCTTGCCGGTCTCGTCGATCACCTTGTAGGAATCCAGTATGGCCTGGACGGGATCCTCTGCCCGGATGCCCTCGGCGCAGACCATGGCGTTGTATGCCTTCTCTACGCGTTCCCAGGCAAAGTCGCGGTCCATCGCATACAGCCTTCCCATCACGGTGGCGACCTTGCCCGTGCCGATCTCCTTCATTTTTGCGACGAGGTCCCGCACGTATTCCCAGCCGGAATCCGGCGGCACATCGCGCCCGTCGAGCAGGCAGTGCACATAGACCTTGTCAAGGCCGTGACGCTTGGCCATCTCCAGGATGCAGTAGAGATGCTCCGTGTGGGAATGCACGCCGCCCGGCGACACAAGGCCGATCAGATGCAGCGCGCTGTCGTTCTTCTTCGCATTCTCCATGGCGGAGAGCATGGCTTTGTTTTCAAAGAACACGCCGTCATGGATATCCTTGGTGATCTTCACCAGCATCTGGTAGACCACACGGCCCGCGCCGATGTTGGTGTGCCCGACCTCGGAGTTCCCCATCTGACCGTCAGGCAGTCCGACATCCAGGCCTGACGCGCCGATCGAGGTATAGCAATACTTCTCCTTAAGGGCGTCGATGACCGGCGTACCGGCCGCTACGATGGCATTGGATTCGGGATCGTTCTTGCCGATGCCGAACCCGTCCAGGATCAAAAGTGCGGTCGTGCTCATCAGAAGTTCACCACCTGCGCGAAGTCCGCCGCCTTCAGGCTCGCGCCGCCGATCAGGCCGCCGTCGATCTCAGGCTGCGCCATCAGGCCCTTCACATTGGAACCCTTCATGCTTCCGCCGTACTGGATGCGGATCTTGTTCGCGGCGCGCTTGCCGAACTTTGCGGCGATGGCCTGGCGGATCACGCCGATGGTCTCGTTCGCCTGCTCATCCGTGGCAGTCAGGCCGGTGCCGATGGCCCAAACGGGCTCGTAGGCGATCACGACGTTCTCCAGGTCGTTGGCGGTCAGGCCGTGCAGCGCCATCTGGGTCTGATAGGTGACGATCATGTCGGTGTAGCCGGCTTCGCGCTCGTCCTTCATCTCGCCGACGCACACGATGGCCTTCAGGCCGGCCTTCACGGCGGCGACGGGGCGCAGGTTGACGGTCTTGTCGGTCTCGCCGAAATACTGGCGGCGCTCGGAGTGGCCGATGATGACGTACTCGCAGCCAGCGGCCTTGAGCATGTCGGCGCTCAGCTCGCCGGTGTAGGCGCCGGAGGCCTTGAAGTGAACGTTCTGAGCACCCAGCTTGATGTTGGTGCCCTCGATCACGGGCTTGACGGCGGCGAAGTTCACGGCAGGGGTGCAGACGACGACGTCACACTTGGCGTCCTTGACCAGCGGAATCAGGTCTTTAACCAGCTGGGCGGCCTCCTCCGGGGTCTTGTTCATCTTCCAGTTGCCGGCGATAATGGGCTTGCGCATGGGAATCTCCTCCTGTACTGTGTTGATGATGGTATTACAAGACATCCGCGCCTGGGGGATGTCCGGTAAACAGACATGCCGTGGGCGGGACTTGCGCCCCGCCCAGGGATGAATGGCTTATTCCTTGTCCTTCAGGCAGGCGACGCCGGGCAGCACCTTGCCCTCGAGGAACTCAAGGCTCGCGCCGCCGCCGGTGGAGATG
>JAFRMB010000183.1 GCA_017430945.1 Clostridia bacterium
ACCCGGGACTATCTGCTGTCCGCAAAGGAGATCCAGATCAAGATGGCCCAGGGCGCGAAGCCCGGCGAGGGTGGCCATCTGCCCGGCGCGAAGGTGACGGAAAGCGTGGCCAAGACCCGCTGCTCCACGCCGGGGATCTAGCTGATCTCGCCGCCGCCGCACCATGACATCTATTCGATCGAGGATCTGGCGGAACTGATCTACGACCTTCAGTGCGCGAACGAGGACGCGAAGATCACCGTCAAGCTGGTGTCCTCCACCGGCGTGGGCACCATCGCCAGCGGCGTGGCGAAGGCGGGTGCCGGCGGCATACTGATCTCCGGCGGCGAGGGCGGCACCGGCGCGGCGCCCATGAGCAGCGTGCATCACGCGGGGCTCCCCTGGGAGATCGGGCTGGCGGAGACGCACCAGGTGCTGTGCCGCAACCGGCTGCGCCAGACCGTGACGCTGGAGACGGACGGCAAGCTGATGTCCGGCCACGACGTGGCAGTGGCGCTGCTGCTGGGCGCGGAGCAATTCGGGTTCGCCACCGCGCCGCTGATCGCGATGGGCTGCCGGATGATGCGGGTGTGCCACCTGGGCACCTGTCCCTT
Organism: Clostridia bacterium; assembly: GCA_017430945.1. Next base: position 594 of record JAFRMB010000183.1, read on the forward strand.
CGGCGTGGCGACGCAGGACCCTGAGCTGCGCAAGCGCTTCGTCGGCAAGCCGGAATACGTCGAGCGCTTCATGATCTTCGTGGCGCAGCAGCTGCGCCGCATCATGGCGCGGCTGGGCGCGCGCACGGTGGACGAGCTGGTGGGGCGCAGCGACCTTCTGAAGATGAAGGACGGCGCGGCCATGGACCTGTCCGGCCTGATCGGCTTCGCACGCAACACCCACGTGCAGCCGGGATCCGGGCGCGACTTCGCGCTGAGCGAGCGCATGGACGCGCGGCTCGTGCAGGATCACGTCCACCTGACCACCACCGACCGGGCCTTCGGCGCGCTGCTCAAGGGCGAGCGGCGCATACAGGCGCAGGGCTGCGGCGGCCAGTCCTTCGGCGCGTTCCTGCCGAAGGGCCAGTCGATCACGCTGTACGGCGTGGCGAACGACTACCTGGGCAAGGGACTCTCCGGCGGGACCCTGGCGATCTGCCCCCCGTCGGACGCGGTGTGGGATCCCAGGGACACCCTCATCGGCAACGTGGCGCTCTACGGCGCGACCTCGGGCCATGCCTTCATCGCCGGCATGGCGGGCGAGCGCTTCGCCGTGCGCAACAGCGGCGCGTGGGCGGTCGTCGAGGGCGTGGGGGACCACGGCTGCGAGTACATGACCGGCGGGCGCGTGGCGGTGCTGGGGCCGGTGGGCGACAACTTCGGCGCGGGCATGTCCGGCGGCATCGCGTGGGTGCTGGACGAGGATGGCACGCTGGAGCGGCGGATCAACAGCGGGCTGGTGCGGGTGCACGGGGTCGACCGCGAACAGGCCGCGGAGCTGCGGCAGCTGCTTAAGCTGCACGTCCGATACACCGGCTCGCGCAGGGCCGCGGAGATCCTCGCGGACTTCGAGGCGCGGCTGCCGGGCTTCAGGGCCGTCATATCCGACGAATACCTCTGCTGGCTGAACGGCGCCCGGGACGACCAGGGCCGAGGGACGATAGGAAGGGAGGCGTGACAGATGGGAAAGCCTACGGGATTCATGGAGGTCGCCCGCGCGGAGGATCCATACCGCGGCGAAGAGGCGCGCCTCGGGGACTTTGAGGCGCTGCACGTGCCCCGGCCCACCGCGGAGCGGCGGGCGCAGGCGTCGCGCTGCATGAACTGCGGCGTGCCGTTCTGCCAGTCGGACTTCGGCTGCCCGCTCCATAACCTGATCCCCGAGTGGAACGACCTGCTGTACAGGGGCCGGGAGCGCGAGGCGCTGGAGCGGCTCCTGCAGACCGCGCCGTTCCCGGAGTTCACGGGGCGCGTGTGCCCGGCGCTGTGCGAAAAGGCGTGCAACCTGGAAGATGACGCATCGACGAACCGGGACAACGAGCTGTACCTGATCGAAACGGGCTTTGAGAAGGGCTGGATCCGGCCGCGGATCCCGCGGACCCGCACCGGGAAGCGCGTGGCGGTCGTCGGCAGCGGACCGTCCGGATTGGCCTGCGCCGATCTGCTGAACCGGCTCGGCCACGAGGTCACGGTCATCGAGCGCGCCGACCGCGCCGGAGGCCTTTTGATGTACGGCATCCCCAACATGAAGCTGCCGAAGCGCGTCGTCGAACGGCGCGTCCGGCTGATGGCGGAGGAGGGCGTTCGCTTCCTGCTGAAGACCGCGGCCTCGCCGGAGCTCACAGCCGGATACGACGCCGTCGTGCTCTGCGGCGGCGCGAAGAAGCCGCGGGCGCTGAACGTGGAAAACGCCGACGCGCAGGGCGTGCACTTCGCCGTGGACTACCTGACGGCGGCGACCCGGTCGGTGCTGTCGGGGCAGGCGCCGGTCGTTTCGGCAAAGGGGAAGCACGTGGTCGTCGTGGGCGGCGGCGACACCGGCAACGACTGCGTGGGCACGGTGCTGCGACAGGGCTGCCGGTCCGTCGTGCAGCTGGAGATGATGCCCGCGCCGCCCGTCACCCGCCCGGCGGACGATCCGTGGCCGCTGTGGCCGCGCACGCTGCGCACCGACTACGGGCAGCTGGAGGCCATCGCCCGCCAGGGGGCCGACCCGCGCGTCTACGGGACGACGGTGAAGCGGATCCTGGCCGAGGACGGACGCACGGCCGCCATCGAGACCGTGAAGCTGAAGGGCTTCGACCCCATCCCCGGCACGGAACAGACGCTGCCGTGCGGTCTTCTGCTGATCGCGGCGGGCTTCGTGGGCTGCGAGGAGGCGACCGCTGCGGTCTTCGACGTCGAGCGCGACCGCCGGGGCAACCTGCTGCCCGGGGACGGCAGCCACCGCCTGCGGGGAGATCTGTTCTCGGCGGGCGACATGCGCACCGGCCAGTCGCTGGTCGTGCGCGCGCTGGCGGACGGACGCGCGGCGGCGCTGGAGGTCCATCAGCATATCACAAAAAGATCATAACGGAGAAGGGCAAGGGAGCCATGTGTGGGATCGTAGGATATACGGGAAATATGCAGGCAGCGCCGATCCTGCTGGAGGGCCTGTCAAAGCTGGAATACAGGGGCTATGACTCCGCGGGGCTGGCGGTCCGCGACGGGACCGCGCTCGCGCAGGTCGTCAAGGCCACGGGCAAGCTGGTGCACCTGGCGGACAAGACGGATCAGGGACGGGCCCTGCCGGGGAATTGCGGCATCGGCCATACGCGCTGGGCGACGCACGGCAATCCGAGCACGGTGAACGCCCACCCCCACGTCAGCGGGAACTGTTCCGGGTCTGGCAGCGGCGCCGTGGAGTCGGACGTGGTCGGCGTTCACAACGGCATCATCGAGAACTACGCCGAACTCAAAGAGAAGCTCCTGCGACACGGGTACCAGTTCTACAGCGACACCGACACGGAAGTGGTCGTCAAGCTGGTGGATTACTACTACAACAAGTATAAGATCGGCCCGGTGGACGCCATCAACCGCATGATGGTGCGCGTGAAGGGCAGCTATGCCCTGGCGCTCCTGTTCAAGGATCACCCGGACGAGATCTACGCGGCGCGAAAGGATTCGCCGCTGATCATCGGCACGTCGAGCGACGCCTCGTTCCTGGCCTCGGACGTGCCGGCCATCCTCAGGTACACACGCCGCGTCTACTACATCGGCAATCAGCAGGCGGCGAAGATCGCTCCCGGCAGGGTCAGCTTCTATGACCTGAACGGCGACGAGATACAGCTGCCGCTGACCGAGATCACCTGGGACGCCGAGGCGGCGGAAAAGGGCGGCTACGAGCACTTCATGCTCAAGGAGATCCACGAACAGCCTGCCGCCGTGCGCGACACGCTGAACAGCCTGGTCCGGGACGGCAGGATCACCCTGTCGGAGACCGGATTGACGGACGAGGCGCTGGGCGCGATCGAAAGGATCGGGATCGTGGCCTGCGGCTCCGCGTGGCATGTGGGCGTGGCGGCGCAATATGTGATCGAGGATCTGGCGCACATCCCCGTGCGGGTGGAGCTGGCGTCGGAGTACCGCTATCGCAGCATCCCCGCGTCGCGGGCGACGCTGGTGATCGTGATATCGCAGTCCGGCGAGACCGCGGACAGCCTGGCCGCGCTGCGCACGGCAAAGGAACGGGGCATGACGACGCTGGCGGTGGTCAACGTCGTCGGCTCCACCATCGCGCGGGAGGCGGACCACGTGCTCTACACCGTGGCGGGCCCCGAGATCGCCGTGGCGACCACCAAGGCCTTCAGCGCCCAACTGGTCGCCATGGACGCGCTGGCGATCAAGCTGGCCGTCGTGAAAGGCGCGATCGGGGATGCGGAGGCCGGGCGCCTCGTCGGCGAGCTGGCCGCGCTGCCCGACAAGATCGACCGCATCCTTGAGGACAAGGAACGGATCCAGTGGTTTTCATCGAAGATCGCCAACGCGCACGACATCTTCTTCATCGGCCGCGGGCTGGACTACGCCGTCAGCCTTGAGGGCAGCCTGAAGATGAAGGAGATCAGCTACATCCACTCCGAGGCCTATGCCGCCGGCGAACTGAAGCACGGCACCATCAGCCTGATCGAGGCCGACACGCTGGTCGTCGGCATATTGACGCAGCCCGGGCTGTTTGGAAAGACGGTCTCCAACATGGCGGAGTGCAAGTCCCGGGGCGCCTACCTGATGGGGCTGACCTCGCACGGCAATTATTCCGTCGAAGACTCGGTGGATTTTGCGGTGTACGTCCCCAGGACGGATCCGCACTTCGCGCCGTCCCTGGCGGTCGTCCCCCTTCAGCTCCTGGGTTACTATACCAGCGTCAACCGCGGGCTGGACGTGGACAAGCCGAGGAACCTGGCCAAGAGCGTGACCGTTGAATGACGCGCATGAGAGGAAGATCGATATGGCGAAGTACATCTTTGTGACCGGCGGCGTGGTCTCCGGGCTGGGCAAGGGCATCACGGCGGCCTCGCTGGGGCGGCTGCTGAAGGCCCGGGGCCTGAAGGTGGCGGCCCAGAAGCTGGACCCGTACATCAACGTGGATCCCGGCACCATGAGCCCCTACCAGCACGGCGAGGTCTACGTGACCGAGGACGGCGCGGAGACCGACCTGGATCTGGGCCACTACGAGCGCTTCATCGACGAGGATCTGAACCGGTTCTCCAATCTGACGACGGGCAGGGTGTACGCCAACGTCATCCGGCGCGAGCGGCAGGGCGGGTATCTGGGCAGCACGGTGCAGACCATCCCGCACATCACCGACGAGATCAAGGCGTTCATCTATCAGGTCGGAAAGAAGACCGACGCCGACGTGGTGATCACCGAGATCGGCGGCACCATCGGCGACATCGAGAGCCAGCCCTTCATCGAGGCCATCCGCCAGGTGGGGCTGGAGGTCGGCCGCGGGAACGCGCTGTACGTACACGTGACGCTGGTGCCGTATCTGAAGGCCTCCGGCGAGCACAAGTCCAAGCCCACGCAGC
>JAFRMB010000184.1 GCA_017430945.1 Clostridia bacterium
AGGACATCATGATCGTGGGCGAGGACGTCGGCATGCTGACCGGCGCGGTGGAGAGCGTGATCTTCATGGGCGTGCACTACGAGATGATGATCACCGGCGTCGCCCCCAAGTCACCGGACGAGGCGGCGGTCACATCGAGCGATCCCGAGCGCCGGTGGAAGGTGCATTCCACGACCATGCAGCCGGTGGGGACCCGCGTGGGTATGACCATCGTGCCCTACAACATCCACATCATGCACAAGATGCCGGCAGCGGCCGGCGGTGCCGAGGAGGCGTAAGCGATGAAGCGATCCTGGTACGCATCCCCCTACGCGCTGTGGATGCTGCTGTTCGCGGTGGTGCCGCTGGTGTTCGTGTGCTGGTACGCCTTCACCAGCCCCGAAGGCGCGTTCACGCTCAAGAACTTTCAGGAGTTCGCCAAGCCGCGGTATGCGACGGTCATACTGCGAAGCATGAAGCTGGCGCTGTACTGCACGCTGCTGTGCCTGGTGATCGGCTATCCCACCGCGTGGTTCCTGGCCGGACGCGGGTTCACCCACACCCAGAGCCTGGTGGTGCTGATCCTGCTGCCCATGTGGATGAACCTGCTGCTGCGCACCTACGCGATGATGACGCTGCTGGACGACAACGGCGTGCTGAACGCGATACTGCAGTGGCTGCACCTGGGGCAGATGAAGGTGATCGGCACCGAAGGCGCGGTGCTCATGGGCCTGGTGTACAACTATCTGCCATTCATGGTGCTGCCCATCTATACGGTGCTGAAAAAGATGGACTACTCCGTCATCGAGGCGGCGGAGGATCTCGGCGCGAATCCGCTTCGGGTGTTCACCCGCGTGGTGATCCCTATGAGCGTGCCGGGCGTCGTCTCGGGGGTGACCATGGTGTTCATGCCGGCGGTCACATCGTTCGCCATCTCCACGCTGCTGTCAAACGGCAAGCTCCGCCTGGCGGGCGACCTCATCGACTATATCTTCAACCAGTCGTCGAACCCTAACCGCTGGAACGTCGGCAGCTCCTTTTCGCTGATGATGCTGCTTCTGATCCTGATCTCGATCGGCTTTTTGCGCAAGGTCGATCCTGACAACGAAGGGGGCGGTATGTGGTGAGCAACAAGCGCGGCCTGCGCGCCTTCCGCGGCATCTGGATGGCGCTGCTCATGCTCTTCCTGTACGCCCCGATCCTGGTGATGATCGGCCTTTCCTTCAACGCTTCGGTGTCGCGCTCCCAGTGGGCGGGATTCACGCTCAAGTGGTATGCGGAGCTGTTCAGGGATCCGGTGATCCTGGGCGCGCTGAAGACCACTCTGGAGGTGGCCGTGATCGCCACGGCGGTCTCCACCGTTATCGGCACGCTCGGTGCGATCGGCATGCACGCGATGAACACCGGCATGGCGAACCTGCTGATCAACGTGTCCTACCTGCCCATGACCACCCCGGACATCGTGACCGGCGTTTCGCTGATGCTGATGTTCCTGTTCGCCAAAGTGCCGCTCGGCAAGTGGACGATGATCATGGCGCACATCGCCTTCGACATACCGTACGTGCTGTTCTCGGTGATGCCGAAGCTGCGGCAGATGAACCCGAACCTGTACGAGGCGGCGCTGGACCTGGGCTGCCATCCGGCGAAGGCGCTCTACAAGGTCATCATCCCGGAGATCACCCCCGGCATATTCACCGGCGCCATGCTGGCGTTCACGATGTCGATCGACGACTTCGTGATCTCCTACTTCACCTCGTCGGATATGTACCCGAACCTGTCGCGCATCGTGTACTCGTCCACCAAGCTGGGCGTCAAACCCACGATGTACGCGCTGTCCACCCTCATGTTCATCAGCATCCTGCTGCTGTTGGTGCTCATCAACCGCCGGACGAAGCTGGAGGACATGTGATCGCGCTATGTGTCATGCACCGCATGATCCATATAGATTCCAACCCATGAAAGGATGTTGACCATGAAGAAGATCGCCATCGTTTTGCTGGCTGCCATGATCTGCGCGCTGAGCGCCGGCGCCTTTGCCGAGGCGGACAAGCCCCTTGCGGGCACAGAGATCACCGTCTACAACTGCTTTGACTATATCGACACTCAGGTGCTGGATATCTTCGAAGAGGAGACGGGCATCCACGTAAATTACGTGAACTATACCGACAACGAGGCGCTCTACACCCGCGTATCCACCGGAGCGGGCAGCTACGACGTGATCGTGCCTTCGGAGTACATGATCATGCGACTCATCAAAGAGGACCTGCTGGCGGAGCTGGATCTGTCCAACATCCCGAACCTCGAAAACGTTCTGCCCAGCCTGCGCGATCCCGCCTACGACCCCGGCAACGCGCATTCCATCCCCTACATGTGGGGCACGCTGGGCATCCTCTACAACACCGGGATGGTCGAGGAGCCCATCACCAGCTGGAACGCGCTGCTGGATGAGCGCTACTCGGGAAGCATCTACATGATGGATTCCGTGCGGGACAGCATGGGCCTGGCGCTGAAGGCCCTGGGCTATTCGATGATCACCCGCGATGAGAACGAGCTGGCCGAGGCCGGCGATTGGCTGATGGCCCAGAAGGATGCCGGCCTGGTAGCCGGCTACATACTGGATCAGGCCAAGGACAAGATGGTCGCCAACGAGGCCGCCATGGCGGTCGTCTACTCCGGCGACGCGCAGTACGCCATCGAGAAGAACGACAAGCTGGCCTACGTCATCCCGGAAGAGGGCAGCAACGTCTGGGTGGACGGCATGTGCGTGCCCAAAAACGCGCCCAACAAGGCCGGCGCCGAGTGCTTCATCAACTTCATGTGCCGCCCGGACATCGCCCAGATGAACTGGGACGAGATCCGCTATTCCTCTCCCATCATCCAGGTCGTCGAGGGCATGAGCGAAGAGGATCTGGCGAGCTGCGCCATGAATCCCACCGAAGAGATGCTCGCGCGCTGCGAATACTACGACGATTACACCGACATCGCCTGGATGTATGACGACATCTGGATGGACGTCCTCATGTGATCGCAAATCGGTCGTAAAGCAAGGGAGCTGCCTTGAAGTGACGGTGTCACGAAAGGCAGCTCCCTTTTTCACGGGCGGGACAGCCCGTCGCGGCCCGACGCGTCGGGACCGCGTCTTCCCGCGGCCGGCGTCAGCCCCGGGCGGCAAGACGGCGTTTCAGAGCGGCGATGTAGGACGGATCGGTGCCGCAGCAGCCGCCGATGACGGACGCGCCGGCGTCCACCAGCTTCATCATGGCGTCGGCAAAGGTGTTCGGGTGCATGCTGTAGTGGGCCTGTCCCTGATCGTCCATGACCGGTATGCCGGCGTTGGGTTTTGCGATGACGGGCACCTCCGCGACGGCCTTCATGCGCCGGACCACCGATTCCAGCTGATCCGGCCCGACGGAACAGTTCAGCCCCACGGCGCTGGCGCCCACGGCCTGGAGCGTCTCGACGGCCTCTTCGGCGGTCCCGCCGTACATCACATGCCCGTCGGCCTCCAGCGTCAGTGAACACATGACCGGCAGCTCGCACACATCCATGGCGGCTTCGACCGCACAGACGGTCTCGTCGATGGAGAGCATGGTCTCGACCACGAGGAGATCCGCACCGGCCGCTGAGATGACCTCGATCTGTTCGCGGTACAGGTCGAACAGCGCCTGGTAGGTCATGCTGCCCACCGGCTCCAGCGGCCTGCCGGTGGTGGTGAGGTCGCCGGCCACGAGCGCCCGGTCGCCTGCGGCCCTGCGGGACAGACGGACCAGCTCGGTGTTCAGGAGCGCCAGCTGGTCCGCGATGCCGTGCATCTCAAGCCCGAGCCGGTTGGCCATGAATGTCGGCGCGTAGATGATGTCGCTGCCGGCATCGACATAGGCGCGCTGGAGCTCGAGCATGACCTCCGGATGCTCGTACACCCATCGCTCGGAGGACACCCCTACGGGCATGCCCGCTTTGCGCAGATTGGAGCCGGTGGCGCCGTCGAGCAGCACGATGCCCCGTTCGGTCAGTTCGGTGAATTCGGATCGTTGCATAGGTGATCTCTCCTTTGATGGTTTGATGGTTCGAGCGCAGGGCGCCCACGGAGATCGGCCGGAGCCCGTCAGGTGAGCCTGACGCCGCAGATCCGGTAATTGCGGGTGCCGATGACCATAATGTCGTCGAATACGGCGGGGCTGGCCTCGATCTTGCCATCGATATCGACGCTGCCGAGCGGCTTGCCGTCGGCAGGGTCGTACATGCGCAGTTTGCGGTTCGTGCAGAGCACCAGCGCGCCCGTGCCGTCCGGCCGGTAGACCAGCACGGGGGAAGACCACGACGCGCTGCCGGTGGATCGCTGCCAGCGGACCTCTCCGGTCTGCTTGTCGAAGCAGATCAGCGTCCCGCCGCCCTCGGTGCGGCAGACGTTGAAATACACGTATCGCGCGTAGGCGTTCCGGCCGATGGCCGGGGAGGCGAAGCCGCCGCCGCCGTTGGTGACGTCAGATGTGCATTCGATGGCATAGCTCCAGTCCGTGACGCCCGTCAGGGCATCCAAGCGGCGGACGGTGCAGCGCCCAGCGCGGCCGCGCTTGTCGATCTGATTGACGGTATAGAGCGCCAGCCTGCCGTCGTCTTCGGGCTCAAGGGCGATGGTCGCGTCGGTGTCGTCGCCGGCATCGAACAGCCACGCGGGACGCAGGGTGTCCAGGTCCAGGCAGGTCACGAGGCCCGAATTGTCCGCGAACCACGCGTAGTGCCCGCAGGCGGTCACGGAGTTTTCGATGCCCAGCTCCGGAGAGGCCGCGGAGCGATAGCGATAGGCGATGACCTCCGGATGGACTTCGATGGACGGCGTCTCGGCATCGAAGACCGTGTTCAATCGGACGACATAGAACAGGCCGTTTTCGCCGCCCAGCAGCGCGGCGTCGGCATCGCCGTTGATCAGGCAGGCGCCGTCGAAGGCGCCGTGGTCGCGCCTGCACAGGGGATCGTGACCGTCCAGGAAGAAGAGCTCCCGCTGATCCAACAGGCTGTAGATGCGCCATCCGATGCGTCCGGTGCGCCCGTCGGCCCGGGATATGCCCTGCCCTACATACAACAGCGGGTAGCCGCGCGGGTCGATGGACACGCTGCCCTTGATGGGGAAGCCCAGCTTGATGGGCGGGCGGGTCGACTTGCCGGTGGACGCGTCCAGAAAGTAGATGTTGCCGTCCAGCGTGCCGCAGATCACCTCGACCAGGTCGCTGCGCTGCCTGTACGCCGGCGCCAGGTTCATGGCGCCGCGCAGCCGATCGGGCCAGCGCACCAGCACCGGCTGTCCCGTCCAGCCGACGCCGGTCCAGCGCGTATATCCGCTGTCGATCCCGCCGATGCGCTTCTGCCACTGTATCCGAAAGCCGCGCTTTCGAAGCGCCGCGCTGCCATAGGCGGCGTTCTGCCGAAGATTGCCGCCCCGGAAGGTGACGACGCCCGGCAAATCGGTATAGTCGTCAGCGTCGAAGCGCATCCCCGGCCAATCCGCCAGATGGTCCACCGCCGCGCCGTCCACGTGGACATCGAAGTGATAGCGCCAGCGTTCGCTCTGCGGCAGCGCGGGCCCCTCGGGATGTGCGTTTTGCGTCCGGAGATCGGGCGTTCCGACGGAGCCGGTATCCGGTGCGGCGTCAGAGGCGCGCGCCTGTGTATCCACGATGGCGATCGGTCCGGGGCTCGGGGACAGTCGACCCGTGATGCCGGGATCCTCCGCAGGCGCCGGCCGCGACAGGTCCGGCATCGCCAGCACGGTCCATAGCGCCCAGGCCGCAAGCAGCGCAGCAGGCGCGAATCGAAGCAGAAGGCGCGGGAGACGGATCGGCCGGCTCCCGACGGAGCGATCGTGCCCGTGCGATCGTCGCCGGGCAGAGCTTTGGCGATCGGAGCCGGGCGTCCGACCTGTGGACATGGCTCATCCCTCCAGCTGTGTCCTGGCAGCTGCGATGCTCTCGCGGACCCTCTCCGGCGCAGGACCGCCGGGGATGTTCCGCTGGTTCACGCAGTTCAGCATGTCGATGGCGTCGAACACATCCGCGTCGAAAACGGGGGAGAACTGCCGGTATTCGTCCAGCGGCAGCGCGTCCAGCGTGGTCCCTTTTTCGATGCAGTGCCTGACCAGTCTGCCCACGACGCCGTAGGCATCCCGGAAGGGAACGCCCTTGCGCACCATGTAGTCGGCGCAGTCGGTGGCATTGATGAAGCCGCCGGCAGCGGCCCGGCGCATGTTTTCAGGGTGGAAGGTCGCCGTGCGCAGCATGGGCTCGAGCACCTGAAGGCTCAGCTCGGCGGTGTCGATGGCATCGAACAGCGCCTCCTTGTCCTCCTGCATGTCCTTGTTGTACGCCAGGGGCAGGCCCTTCATCACGGTGAGCATGGCCATCAGCGCGCCGTACACGCGGCCGGTCTTGCCGCGCACGAGCTCGGTGATGTCCGGGTTCTTCTTTTGGGGCATGATGCTGGAGCCGGTGGAGAAGTCGTCCGCCAGCGTGACGAACCGGAACTCCCAGCTGCACCACAGGCAGATCTCCTCGCTGAACCGGCTCAGGTGCATCATCAGCATGGACAGCACCCCGAGCAGCTCCACGGCGTAGTCGCGATCGGAGACGCCGTCGATGCTGTTCATGGTGATGCCGTCGAAGCCCAGCAGCTCCGCCACGTATGACCGGTCCAGGGGATACGTGGTGCCCGCCAGCGCACCGCTGCCAAGCGGCATCACCCGGGTGCGCGCCATGCAGCCCTTCAGGCGCTCGATGTCCCGCAGAAGCATCTGCGCGTATGCCATCAGGTAATGCCCCAGCGTCACCGGCTGTGCCCGCTGCATGTGGGTATAACCGGGCATCACCGTCTCCAGATGCTGCTCCGCCACGTCGCAGAAGGCCGTGGCCAGCGCCCTCGTCTCGCCGAGAAGGCGGTCGATGGCGTCCACCAGGTACATGCGGGTGTCCAGCACCGCCTGGTCGTTGCGGCTGCGGCCCGTGTGCAGCTTTTTGCCGGCGTCGCCGATGCGCTGGGTCAGCGTGGCTTCCACGAAGGTGTGGATGTCCTCGCAGGTCATGTCGATCTGAAGCGCTCCGGATCCGATGTCCGAGAGGATGCCGCGCAGGCCCTCGACGATGGCCGCGCTGTCCTCCGCGCTGATGATGCCCTGCTTGCCCAGCATCGTCGCGTGGGCGATGCTGCCCAGTATGTCCTGTCTGTACATCCGGCTGTCAAAGCCGATGGAATTGTTGATGGCGCTCAGCCTCTCGTCCACATCGCCGCCGGTGCGGCCCGCCCACAGCTTCATATATATTTCTCCTTTTCAGTAGTGCCATTGTACGTATTCACCATTATACACACATGCCGGCCTGCCCGCAAGGGGACAGGCCGGTCATGGGCATATTTCGATATCAATCCGTCAGTCCGCTCTTCGCCTTCATCTTCGCGTAGACCGCGGTGGGCAGGCCGTAGAGGGTGATGAAGCCGTCGGCCCAGGTCTGGTCGTACACGTTGTCCTCGTCGAAGGTGGCGATCTCGGGATCGTACAGGCTGTAGGGCGAGGTCATGCCCGCGCCGATGATGTTGCCCTTGTAGAGCTTGAGCTTCACGGTGCCGGTGACGGTCTGCTGGGTCTTCTCGCAGAAGGCGGTCATGGCCTGCCGCAGCGGAGAGAACCACTGGCCGTTGTACACCAGATCGGCGTATTCCAGCGCCATGCGCTGCTTGTAGTGCTGGGTGGCCTTGTCGAGGCAAAGCTGCTCCAGCTTTTCATGGGCGGCGTAGAGGATGGTCCCGCCGGGGGTCTCATAGATGCCGCGGCACTTGATGCCCACCAGCCGGTTCTCGACGATGTCGATGATGCCGATGCCGTGCTTGCCGCCCAGCTCGTTCAGCTTCCACACCAGGTCCACCGGCGCGAGCTTCTCGCCGTTCACGGCCACGGGCCAGCCCTTTTCAAAGTCGATGGTCACGTACTCGCCCTCATCCGGAGCTTCCTCGGGGGTGACGCCCATCTCCATGTTGCCGGCGTACTTCGGCTCGTTGGCGGGATCTTCCAGCTCCAGGCCCTCGTGGGACAGGTGCCACATGTTCTTGTCTTTGGAGTAGTTGGTCTCGCGGCTGATCTTCAGCGGGATATCGTGGGCCTCTGCGTAGTCGATCTCCTCGTCGCGGCCCTTGATGTCCCAGATGCGCCAGGGCGCGATCACGGGCATGTCAGGCGCGAAGGCCTTGATGGCCAGCTCGAAGCGCACCTGATCGTTGCCCTTGCCGGTACAGCCGTGGGCGATGGCGTCCGCGCCTTCCTTCTTCGCGATCTCCACCAGCCGCTTGGCGATGATGGGACGCGCGAACGAGGTGCCCAGCAGATAGGTGTTTTCGTATTTGGCGCCCATCTGCATGGAGGGGATCACGACATCCTCGATGAATTCCTTGTTCAGATCCTCGATATAGAGCTTGCTGGCGCCGGTCTTGAGGGCTTTCTCCTCCAGTCCGTCCAGCTCGCCCACCTGGCCGACGTTGCCGCTGACCGCGATGACCTCGCAGCCCGGATAATTCTCCTTGAGCCAGGGGATGATGACGGAGGTGTCCAGACCGCCCGAATAGGCGAGGACGATCTTCTTGTACTGCTTGTTGGTCTTCTGCTTCATATCTAACGCTCCTTGTTCGCCGTTCCGGCGCTCATTTTCTGTCGATGCATCCATTATATACCAAAAATATGCAATGTCAAGCCGGAATATACGCTTGTAACGTTAATAATTGGGAATAATATGCAAATATCATGTATATTGATGCAGATTCTCGATGGAGCCGGGTGCGCCGGCGGCACCGGCCGCGATCTGCGGGGATGCGGGGGATCGGCCGCGCCCGCGATCAGCCGCGGATGGCGCTGAAAAAGGCGTTGAGCATGCGCTGGCACTCGTCCTGGAGCACGCCGCCGTCGCAGGGGCAGAAGTGGGGGAAGGCGGGGTCCTCAGGGATGCGGTACAGGCTGCCGGCGCATCCCTGGCCGGGGTTGGGGGCTCCGTACACCAGGCGGCTCACACGGGCCTGCATGATGGCGCCGGCGCACATGGGACAGGGCTCCAGCGTGACGTACAGCGTGCAGCCGGTCAGGCGCCAGTCGCCGAGCGCGCGGCAGGCCCGCTGGATGGCGAGCAGCTCCGCGTGGGCAGTGGGATCGCGCTGCGCCTCGCAGGCGTTGTGCGCCCGGGCGACGATCTCGCCGTTCCTGGCGATGACGCATCCCACGGGCAGCTCGCCCGCGTCGGCGGCCATCTGTGCCTGCGCGAGCGCCTCGCGCATGAGATCGGGATCGTTCATCGTGCGGCCTCCTGTGGATGGTCGTAAGGCTTTGACCGGGCCCTACGCGGTGAGCAGCATGCCCCGGCGCTTCCAGTGGGCGATCAGGCCCAGCTCCCACACCAGCATGAGCACCCATCCGGCGACGCAAGCCAGCGGCACGGCGTCCAGCGCCATGCGGCCGATGAGGAGCCACGTGACCAGCGCGCGGGTGAACATCTGTGCGTAGGTGACATACATGGTCAGCCTGATCCTGCCGATGGCCCGCATATAGCCCTGCAGGCCGTTGGTGATTCCGGGCAAGATGTAGAAGAGACCCATCAGCCTCAGATACCGCGTGCCCAGGCGGATGACCTCGGTCTCTCCGGCGTCCACGAACAGCCTCATCAGCGGACCGGCCAGGGCGAATACGCACAGGGAGATGACGGCGCCGTAGACGGTCTCGATCACCATGGCGGCCCTGAGCCCCTGCAGCATGCGGTCGGACTTCCCGGCCCCGTGGTTCTGGGCCACGAGCACCGTCTCGCCGTTGGCGATGTCGCGCTCGGGGATGACCGCATAGTCGTCGATGCGGTTGACGGCGGCGAAGGCCGCGGCCGTGTGCACGCCCAGCGGATTCACCTGGGACTGCACCAGCAGCCGCCCCACATAGATGCCCGCCTGCTGCATCGCGCTGGCATAGCTGAACCGCAGCGTGCGGCCGAGCAGCCGGCGGTCGAGGCAAAAGTCGCGGCGATCGGAGAAGAACACCGGTTCGTTGCGGCGCAGCAGCCAGCCGCACAGCGCGGCGGCGCACGCCTGAGAGATGACCGTGGCCCAGGCCGCTCCGTCCACGCCCCGGCGCAGGCCCGCCACGAACCAGACGTCCAGGGCGACGTTGAACAGCGAGCCCACGACCAGGCAGACCAGGGGCGTGCGGGTGTCGCCGATGGAGCGGGACGCCGCCGCCAGGATGTTGTAGAGCCCGGTGACGACCATGCCGGCGGCGACGATGCGCAGATAGCAGGTGGTATCGACCATGATCGCTTCGGGCGTGTTCACCAGCTGCAGCAGCGGCGCGGCAGAAAAAAACAAGCCGACCGCGATGGCCGCCGACATGCCCGTGGCCATGATGAGCGTGGTGGAGAACTCCCTGCGCAGACATCGGGCGTCCTCGGCGCCGTAGAACTCGCTCATCAATACCGAGCTTCCGATGCCGATGCCGATGATGAAGAACATGGCGATGCTCATGAGGGGGCTGGCCACGCCCACGGCCGCGAGCGCGTCGGCGCCGGCGAATTTGCCGACGATGACGGAGTCCACGGTGTTGTACGTCACCTGGAACAGGTCGCCCAGGATCGCCGGAACGGCGTAGGCCAACAGATGCCAGGGGATGCTACCCTCGGTCATCAGCCGCGCGCTCCCGCGCGCCGACCGCGTGTGAAGTCCCATATCAGCGCCCCCGATCGCAATGGTTGTGTCTATTGTATCGCGGGATTATTAAGCTTGCAAGGTGCGCCGCGTCGCTGTGCCGCGCGGAAGACCGTTCGCGGCGGGAAAGATCGGTTTGATGGATAATTAAGACCCTTGAAATAGAATCGAAACAATGTATAGATATAATTGAAAATGTTGATACTGCAACACATTATCGTTCGACGTTTCTGGAAGCGGGGAAATGATATGAAACAAATGTTCAAAAGGTGCCTCGCGCTGCTGATGAGCGCGATGCTGCTGACGACGTGCCTGTCGGGCGCGTTGTCGGAGCCGGTCGCGTCGGACGGAGCGTCGGCGGATGGACTCGCCGAGACCGTGACCGGGTCCGGGGAGATATGTGAAGGTGACGAGCTGATCGAGGCGGCCATGCCGGATGCGCCGGTAGATGAGCTTGCCCTGGAGCTTGGGACCGGTGAGGGCGTGCTGCCGCAAAATGAGGATATCCTCGCGGACGACGATGCCCAGGACGCGGACGACGGCGCACTGTCTGTCGAAAGCGGTGACCCTCTCCCTGAGGACATCGGCGCCGCCGAGGGCGGAGATGCCGGGTCTGAGGCGGGAGACGGGGCCGGAACGGACGCGGATGAAGCGCCTGCGGATGGCGATGATGCCGGATCGGACGGAGATGAAGGCGCCGTGCCTGAAATGAGCGGTGACGACGAAGCCGTCGATGACGGCGATGCCGGATCGGACGGAGACGGCGAGCCTGCCGGGGACGAGGCTTTCGGACCGGACGAAGGCGATGGATCTGCCGGGGAGGGAGAAGACGGGACCGAAGCGGACGAGGATGCGGCAGAGGATGAGCTGCTGCCGCTGCTCGCGCCGGCGGAGGGCATCGCCATCGACGAGACGGCCTTCCCGGATGCCACCTTCCGCGCCTTTGTGGCGGAGTACGTGGACGGCGACGGCGACGGTACCCTGTCCGATGAGGAGATCGCCGAAGTCCATGATATGAGGTTGGTCTACACCGACGAGGAAATGGAAGAGGACTTTCCGCTGGAGATCGAAACGCTGGAGGGCATCGGGATCTTCTGCAATCTG
>JAFRMB010000185.1 GCA_017430945.1 Clostridia bacterium
AAGATTGCAGAGTATATCAAACATCAGCTGGACGAGGACAGAATAGGGGAGCAGATGACGATGTTTGGTAAGGACGACGACCCTTTTAAGGGTGGCAAGTAACAGAACGGCCCGTTCAGACGGGCGGTAAGTAACAAGCCTGCGCAAATGCCAGACCGTCTATGCGCCTGCGAGGGCGCAGCTAGTATTCCAGGGCTTTGCCCGCATGTGAAAAACCCCCGGCTATGCCGGGGGATGATTATTTTGACCCCCGCGGCGAGGATCCATACCTGCGGCCGGGCGCAGCAGACGCCCGGCCGGTCTGCTTCTCAAGGCTGAAGCGGCCTGAAACCCATTGAGCGCCCCGACGGGGCCGATGTCGCAAGCGCAGCACAGCAGGACGCAGGTGCTGCCGCAGGCCTGGTCCAGCGTTCGACCCGTCACCCGCCGAAGGCGAGGGGACGGGTCGAACAGGCAAGACGCAATAAAAGCCCGCACCCCGCTTCAGCGAGGGCGCGGGGTGAAGGACGCCGCCCGGGTCCTTCCCGCTTTTGAGATGCTGTCCAGGACTGTGACCGGAGCCCGCGGAAGGGCGCCGGCCTGCGGATTTCCGACTCCCGCGGATCAGTCGCGCTTTCTCCTCATGCGCAGCCACACCAGGAAGAACGTCACGAGGAAGAAGCCGCCGATCACGGCCGCGCCGCCGCCGATGCCGATCAGGTCCCTGTTGGGGTGGGTGACCATGCCCGACAGGCCGCGGCTGATGAGGATCCGGTCCCCGGCTTTGGGAATGGCCCCGGGATGGATCGTTCGGAACAGGACCCGGGCGGTCGCCGTTTCCCCCCGACGGTCGGCGTACGCGACCGTCAGCACCGCATTGTAATGGGCGCTCGTTCGCCCCCTGACCATCCGCCTTGCCGGGGTGTAGGTCCTGTCGCCGACCTCCACGACCGTGGCGGGGCACGCGGGCTGGAGATGGGCGAACATGAGGATCAGCAGTCCGATGACGACGAGCGCGACGGGGATGCCGAATACGATCCTCCTGTTCATGACGCGGGTCCCCCTGCTTCGCCGCTGCTCTGCCCCGGGAACTCCGCCGAGCCGTCGAGCCGCAGGAACCGATCGGCATCGGACACTTCCACATAGGGGAACACGCTCGAGCCCCATGCGAGATAGACCAGCGCGTCGCCTTCGATGGCAAACAGGAATTCCGGGCCGGGGATGTTTTTCTCGGTCATATGGACGGTGTCGCCGTGCACGCTCCAGATGCCGCCGCCCTGATAGCTGCTCAGCGGTCCCTCATAGAACGTGTAGGTCCCGTCCGCGTTCAGTGTGATCGTGAAATCACCGCCGAAGCCCTCGCCTTCATATCGGTAGGTGCCCGCGGTCCAGGACATCGTATCCGCGTCGAGCATCGCCTCGATGCGGCGCACGGCGTCGTGATAGCGATCCGGGAAGGCGTTGTCGCCGGACGCGCGCACCGCCGTGCCGTCCGCAAATCCCAGCTCGAGCTCAAAGAATTCCCCGTCCAGCACGTTGGGCACCTTTTCGTGAAAGCCGTCCCAGGCCCCCATGTCGTGATCGGAGACGATCTGCCTGAGCTCCGCCGCCAGCTCTGCGCTGAAGGATCTTGGGTCGCCCCCGTTCTTCCGGATCTTCCAGCCTTCGCCCCCGAGGAAGATCTCACAGGACTGCGGCGCCATGGATCCGCCGCGGGTGAGGCAGAACCGCGTCAGGACGTGGTTTTGAGACAGCTTTGAGCAGAGCGCCTCGAATCCGGCCTGTGCGCTTTGGGAGGCGAACGCGAATCCACGGTACTGCCGCTCGTCACCGGTCCAGTACAGCTCCATCCAGGGGCCGCTGTCTCCGTCGAGGACCTCGTCGTCGGGCCCGCTCACCGTGCCGCCGCGCAGGCAGTCGCAGAAGGCGGCCCATTCGCCGTCCGAAAGCGCCGCCGTTCCCGACAGGACGATATCGTCCTCCGTCAGCGGCCAGGCGCCGCCCTGCTTCGACTCATGGTAAAACAGCCGGTCTCCGTCCTGCGTGTAAAACCGGTAGCGCAGAAAGAAGGATTCGGCGAGGGGCACATCGATGGTATAGTCGAATCCGGTGATGTCCGCCATGGCGATGTCCGCATCCACGACGAACGCCGCCTGCGCGGTCGCCGGGATGGCGCACAGCAGCAGGGCGATGAGCATGGTCGCACAGCGCATAAGGTCTCGCTTTCCGGGCATTGGTCGCACCTCCTTCATACGGGATGTGGCGGTCGTTGCAACGGGGCCGGGTCGCCGGGCCGCGTCGGGGCGATCCGGCGAAGCCGCTCCGCGCATGTCTGTATCCGTCCCCGGCCGTCGTTCAACCGGTACTGACCGCGGTCAGCACCTTTCCGATGCTGTCGTGGAACACCAGATCGGCCATGCCCTCCATGTGGGTCCTGCCCTTGTTGATGATGACCAGGTACTTCCCGTGATACTGATGGGCGAGGTTGGCCGCGGAACCCACCTCCAGCGAGGTGCCGCCGATGATGAGCAGGTCCGCCTGACGGATCATCTTCAGGGCGCGGCTGTGCGCCTCCTTGGGGAGGAACTCGCCGTAGAGGGTCACATCCGGCCTGACCATGCCGCCGCACTTCGGGCAGCGGGGGACGGGATCGGGGCTGTCGAAGATGAAGTCCACGCCACAGGCGATGCCGCAGCGCGTACAGTGGCTTTGCCAGATCGTCCCGTGGATCTCCTGGACGTTGCGGCTCCCCGCCTTCTGGTGCAGGCCGTCGATGTTCTGCGTGACGACGCCGTCCAGCCTTCCGGACGCCTCCCATCCCGCAAGCGCCGTGTGAGCGGCGTTCGGCCGGACGGCGCGGGCATCCAGGTTCCTGCGGTAGTAGTCGAAGAACACTTCCGGCTCGTTCCACAGGCACTCGCTGGAGAGAAGATACTCCGGCCTGTAGCGGGAAAAGCGCTTCTCAGCCTTGTGATACAGCCCGTTTTTGCTGCGGAAGTCTGGGATGCCGCTCTCGGTGGAGACGCCGGCGCCGCCCAGGAAGACCGCGTGCGCCGCCCACGTCAGCATCGTCCCGAAGGCGTCCAGCTTTTGGGCGTCGCTCATGCGGCTGAAGTAATGATGCTTTTCCCGTTCACTGACAAACTCCGTTTTCACGCCCTGTCATCCCTCGTCATGTTCCTGTTTTGAATAATAAAGCCTGGCGTTGAAACTGGCCTGTGCCGCCTGCGCCTCCTTTTTCCGATGCCACGCGGCGATCTCCTCCCGGATCGCCAGCATTTCATCCACGAGCATCTCCTCGGTGCGCGGGCGCGCCTGGCGGATGTAGGAGGTCATGCGGTCGATCGCCTTCGGGCTGCCCAGCTCTCCGGCGATCAGCGCGGCGAGCTCGGCGGAGAAACCGAGGTCGGTGGCGGCAGTGACGAGCCGGTCGCGCGCCCGGGCCCACAGATACTGGTCGGGTGTCATGACACTTCGCCCCCTCTGCGTAGAGATTATCACACTCGCGGAGGTAATGCAAGGGCCGGACGCGCTTTGATCGCTCTTCCATTGCGGGAATGTGGATAAAAGCCGGAGGAAGCCAACATGGCACGGCGAACGCTCGACCTGCTGAAAACGGGTCTTTCAGCGAGGAGAGGGACGCGGATCTGCTGACGGGCGTGGATCTGTTTTTGCCGCGAAAGCAGCCGTTTACCGGCGAAGATGCTGTCCTGACGTACGTGCCCCCGGACCTGATCGAACACGGAGAGACCGGCGCATCTCCAGGCAGCGCTCCGGCGTTCGTCAGCTTCGCTGCTGGCGCCGATACTCGCGGGGCGTACGCCCCATGAGCCGATGAAAGGCCGTCGAGAAGTGCTCGATGGAGGAATAGCCGGTGCGCTCCGCGATCTCGGTGACGGACAGGTCGGTGCCCATCAGCAGCTGCGCCGCCGCAGCCATCCGCGCCTCCGTCAGCTTCTGGGAAAAGGTCTTGCCGAAGCCCTGTCGCAGCAGTCGCTGCGTTTGGCGCTGGCTCAGGTTCAGAAGGGCGGCCAGCGTCGACAGCGTCAGCGACTGGTAGCGATACAGGAACGCCTCTTCCATGGCGAAGACGGTGCCGGCGCGGCTCATGCCGATGTTGCTCGGATGCGCGGGAACGGCGCCGCTGGGCTGGCGGTACACCCGCGTGAGGCGGACGATGATCTGTCGAAGCAGCGCCTCCACCATCTCCGGCGTCTCCGGATCGGGGGCCCGGCCCTCGTCGATCAGCTGCTGCAGCAGCGGGTAGATCTGGCCGCGGTCCGTGCCCAGCCAAAAGCTGGTCTCCACGAACAGCGCCAGCGGTTCGTTCGGGGAGCCGCTCGTCCACTGGCAGTTCAGGTACAGGCAGTATTCGATGACGGGATCGTTTGGATCGCACCGCTGGGCATGCTCGACGCCGCGGCCGGTGATGTAGAGCGTGCCGGGCCGGACATCATAGGTGACGCCGTCGACGGTCACGGTGCCTCGGCCGCGGTGCGCGTAATGGATCTCATAGCTGGTATTGGAATGGCGATGGGCGGCGATGACCTGCGGATGCTGCTCCACGCGCACGTGCACGGGGGAGACCACCAGCCCGTTCATATTGAAGACGCGTGAGAACCAGTAGTTTTCCATGGCAGGCACTCCTTTATGATGGTGTAACATGTCTTTCCCCCATAGTTCATATTATACGCCTATTTGTAAATAAAGGACATGGATCTGCGTTAAGACGACATAAGTTACGGAATTTGGTCAGGATTTTATATAATCAAAGTGTTACCATGGCGTTATAATATTCACAGACCGGAAAACGATATCATGAGGAGGACGAACCTATGAACAAAAAGATCCTTGGCGCGATACTGCCCGGCAACAGCACGGTGGAGCTGAAGGAGTTCGAGATCCCGAAGCCCGGCCACGGACAGGTGCTGGTGAAAACAAAGGCGTCCACCATCTGCGGCTCGGATATCCGCTGCATCTATCGCGCACACGTGGGCAAAGGGCCGGAGGGCTATCAGCCCGGTATGATCGCGGGCCATGAGCCCTGCGGCATCATCGTCGAGGAGGGCGAGGGCCTGAAGCGCTTCAAGAAGGGCGACCGGGTCATCGTGTACCACATCTCCGGCTGCGGCGTATGCTACGACTGCCGGCGCGGCTACTACATCTCCTGCAAGAGCCCCTACCGCGCGGCCTACGGCTGGCAGCGCAACGGCGGCATGGCGCCCTACATGCTGTGCGACGAAAAGGACCTGATCGCCCTGCCCGACGAGCTGACCTACGAGGACGGCGCGCAGGTCGCCTGCGGCTTCGGCACCTGTTACGAGGCGCTGATGAAGATCGGCGTGTCCGGCAACGATCGCGTGCTGGTCACCGGCCTGGGCCCGGTGGGACTGGCGACGCTGATGCTGGCGAAGGCCATGGGCTGCGACACGACCATCGGCTGTGACATCAACGAGGATCGCATTAAGCTGGCCAGGGACCTGGGCCTTGCGGACTACGTATTCAACAGCAGCGATGTGGCGGCGTGTGAGAAGGCCATCATGGATGTGACCGAAGGTTACGGCTGCGAGCGGGCCATCGACTGCTCCGCCAACAACTCCGCCCGCGCGATGGCGATCCGCTGCACGCGCGAATGGGGCAAGATGGCCATGGTCGGCGAGGGCAACGACGTCACCTTCAATCCCTCCCCGGACATCATGCACGGCCAGAAGAGCATCTACGGCAGCTGGGTCACCTCGCTGTGGCGCATGGAGGAGCTCGTGGAGCACCTGGTGCGCTGGGGCATCCATCCCGACAGGCTGATCACCCATCGCTTCGAGTTGAAGGATGTGGACAAGGCCTACGCCCTCATGGCCTCCGGCCAGTGCGGCAAGGTCGCCATCGTTTATCCCGATTGACGCGCGTCCGGCGCGCCGATCCGGCGCGCCGGGATGCTATGATCTGACCTATCGATCTGTCGCGGAGGCGTTAACATGATTGATCCCAGAACGGTCCCTTCTTTCAAACTGAACGACGGCGGTGTCATCCCCTGTCTGGGCATGGGCACCTTTGGTTCCGACCGCGTCTCCCCTGAAGAGGTGGCCGGCGCGGTGGCCGGCGGCATCCGCGCGGGCTATCGGCTGTTCGACTGCGCGGCCTGCTACGGCAACGAGGACCAGATCGGCCGCGTGTTCAAAGCCGCCTTTGATGAGGGCGTGGTCGCGCGCGAGGAGCTGTTCATCATGTCCAAGGTGTGGAACGATATGCACCGGGATGTGGCGGCTTCCTGTGAAAAGACCATCGCCGATCTGCAGTGCGGCTATCTGGATATGCTGTTCATCCACTGGCCCTTCCCGAACTACCACGCCCCCTTCTGCGACGTGGATTCCCGCAACCCGGATTCCAAGCCGTTCTCGGTGGCGGAATTCGTCGATACCTATCGCCAGATCGAGGCGCTGGTCGACCGGGGCCTGGTGAAGCATATCGGCATCTCCAACATGACGATCCCGAAGCTGGACGCCGTGCTGGGCAAGCTGCGGATCAGGCCGGCGGCCTGCGAATCGGAGCTGCATCCCTGTTTCCAGCAGCAGGCGCTGTTCGACTATCTGGTGGAAAGGGACATCCTGCCCATCGGCTACATGCCGCTGGGTTCGCCGCGCCGCCCGGAGCGCGACATCCTGCCGGAGGACATCGCGGACATGCAGATGCCGGAGTTGGTGGAGATCGCCAGGGCGCACGACTGCCACCCGGCCATCATCTGCCTGAAGTGGGCGCTGCAGCGGGGCCAGCTGCCCATCCCCTTCTCCGTACACAACTACGAGGCCAATCTTCGTGCCGCTGTCACCGAGAAGCTGACCGACGAGGAAATGGCTGTCATCACCACGCTGGAGCGGAACAACCGGCTGGTGAAGGGCCAGGTGTTCCTGTGGCCCGGCGCCAGGGACTGGCACGATCTGTGGGATGAGGACGGCGTGATCGTGGACTGTACGGACTGCTGACCGTCCGCGCGCCGAAGGGACATCCCAAGCGTTCAGAAACGGAGGAAATACCGTGGGTGAAGTCATTCTGACCATGAAGGGCATCGACAAATCGTTCCCCGGCGTCCACGCGCTGGACCACGTCGATTTCGAGGTGCGAAGCGGCGAGGTGCACGCGCTGATGGGCGAAAACGGAGCGGGCAAATCCACGCTGATGAAGGTGCTGACCGGCATCTACACCCGGGATGCCGGCACGATCACCTACGAGGGCCGGGAGGTCGAGTTCCACAATCCGCGCGAGGCGCAGCAGGCGGGCATCGTCATCGTTCACCAGGAGCTGAACATGATGGGCCACTTGACCGTTGCCCAGAACATATTCATCGGCAGGGAGCCCCGCAAAGGTCTGTTCATCCGGGATGCCGCGATGAACACCGAGGCGCGGAAGCTGTTCGCCCAGCTGGGTATCGAGATCGACCCCAGGGAGACCATGAGCAATCTGACGGTCGCCAAGCAGCAGATGTGCGAAATCGCCAAGGCCATCAGCCACGAGGCGAAGGTCATCATCTTCGATGAGCCGACCGCGGCCCTCACAGACGCGGAGATCGAGCAGTTGTTCACGATCATTCGCGATCTGCGCGACAGGGGTTACGGTATCGTCTACATTTCCCACCGCATGGACGAGATCAAAAAGATCACCGACCGCGTCTCCGTCATGCGCGACGGCCAGTACATCGGCACGCTGATCACCGAGGCCTGCACCAAGGAAGACATCATCAACATGATGGTGGGCCGCGTGATCTATGAGGAGCCCAAGACCCGATCCATGGTGGCTCCGGACGCACCGGTGGTGCTGCGGGTGGAACACCTGAACGCCGGGCGCATGGTGCAGGACGTGAGCTTCGAATTGAAGAAGGGAGAGATCCTGGGCTTTGCCGGACTGGTCGGCGCCGGGCGCACCGAGACGGCGCGAGCGCTGTTCGGAGCGGACCCCAAGCAGGGCGGCGATATCTTCATCAATGGGAAAAAGGTCGAGATCCGCTCCCCCAAGGATGCCGTGGAGGCCGGCATGAGCTATCTGTCCGAGGACAGAAAGCGCTTCGGCATCGTGCTGAAGAAGAACATCGTCGAGAATTCCACGCTGGCCACGCTTCAGGCGTACACCAGGGGCATGTTCATCGACAGGCCCAGGGAAGAGCAGATCACGCAAAGGTATGTGGACACCCTGAAGACGAAGACGCCGGGCATCGACCAGCTGGTGATGAACCTCTCCGGCGGCAACCAGCAAAAGGTCGTCATCGCCAAGTGGCTGGTGAACGATTCCCAGATCATGATCTTCGATGAGCCGACCCGCGGCATCGACGTCGGCGCGAAGCAGGAGATCTACGAGTTGATGAACCGGCTGGCCCAGTCGGGCAAGGCCATCATCATGATCTCCTCTGAGATGACCGAGATCCTGCGCATGTCCGACCGCATCGTGGTGATGTGCGAGGGCAAAAAGACCGGTGAGCTCGACATTGCCGAGGCGACGCAGGAGAAGATCATGACGCTGGCGACCCGCGACATCGACATGGAAAACGAACGGCATATGCGGGAGGGAGCATAATGAAACAAGCGCTTGAAAGATTCAAATCCCTCAAGCTGGTGCGGATCATGGGCTTCAACCGGGTGGTGCTGATCGGCGTCATCATCCTGCTGTGCCTGCTGTTCCAGGTGCTCAGCGCCGTGCTCAACCACGGCAATGCGTTTCTGACCTATGCCCGCTTTTCCAGCGCGATGAACTACGGCTACTTCATCGGATTCCTCGCACTGGGCGTCACGTTCGTCATCGCCACCGGCGGCATCGACTTTTCCATAGGACCTGTGATGTTCTGCGCGGCGTTGATCTCCGGCTACTGTCTGAAGAACTATAGCTTCCCGCTGTGGCTGTGCCTGCTCATGTGCCCGTTGATCGGCATGATCTTCGGCTCCGTCGGCGGCTTCTTTGTGGCTTACTTCCACCTTCCCTCCTTCATCACGTCGATGGCGCTCATGCAGATCGCCAAAGGCATCGGATCCATATTCACGCGGACGCAGAACGTATCCTGGCCCAACAGCTCGGCGGAGAACGGCTGGTATCGAAGCCTCTCGAACTATGAGCTCCGCATCAGCGAGGTGCAGAAGATCAATATCCCCATGGGCCTGATCATACTGATCCTCGTGGCCATCGTGTGCGCCATCGTGCTGAATAAGACCCGCCCCGGGCGCTACATGATCTGCATCGGCGCGAACCGCGAGGCCGTGCGCCTGTCCGGCGTCGATACCCGCCGCTGGGAGATGATGGCGTACGTCATTTGCGGCGCGCTGGCCGGCATCGCGGCGATCTTCTTCGTGGGCTGTTACACCACGGTGCAGCCCGGCAGGGGAGACACCTTCAACAACGAGGCCATCGCAGCCTGCGTCATGGGCGGCACGTCGATGGCCGGCGGCCTGGCGTCCATACTGGGCACCGTCATCGGATCCTTCATTATTGCCCTGCTCCAGGAGGGCATACTCTCGATGGGCATGAACATCGCCTATCAGTACGCCCTGACCGGCCTCATCGTGCTCGGCGCGGTGATCGCCGATACCCTCAGCCGCCGTCGCCGCAACTGACGAACGCGAGAAAGGAGAAGTCACATGGAAATCACGGGCAATAAGGGAAAGCGCTCTTCCTCGGCGTTTCTTCGTTCCAGCGCGTTCCAGCGGCTGATCATCATCGCGGTGGTGCTGCTGCTCTACATCTTCTTCTACGCCAGGAGCACGTCCTTCAGAAGGTATACGACGCTGGTGCAGATCTGCGGCAACATGTACTACACGCTGCTGATGGCCATCGGCGTCACGTTCCCGCTGATCACCGGCGGCAATGATCTGAGCATGGGCACGGGCCTCATATGCTACTCCCTGATCGGCTCCTACCTGATCCGCATCAACGGCTGGCCGCTGTGGGCCGCCATCATCATGACGATCGGCATGGGCGTCATGATGGGCACGATCAACGGCGTGATCATCGCCAAACTGGAGATCCCGCCCTTTATCATGACGCTGTCGATGATGATGTTCTGCAGGGGCATGGGCTCGATTCTCACCAACAGCTATTCCGGCACCTGGCCTGACGGCGCGGATCCCGGTGCGAGCTTTCGCAATGTGTTCAGGATCATCGTCAAGACGGAGACGGGACGCATGCCCGTTCCCGTCGGGATGGTGTGGATGATCCTGCTGGTCATCATCATGACCATCGTGCTAAAACATACCCGTGTGGGGCGCTACATCATCGCCATCGGCTCCAACAAGGAAGCCCTGAAGCTGTCCGGCGTCAACGTGTTCAAATGGCATGTGTTCGCCTACATGATCTCGGGCTTCATGACAGGCCTTGCGGCCATCGCCTATGCCGCCACTTTCCCAAACATCACCCCCGGCCAGGGCGCGGGCTTCGAGCTGAACGCCATCGGCGCCGCTATCATCGGCGGCACATCGATGACCGGCGGCTCGGGTTCGGTGTTCGGAACATTCCTGGGCGTGCTGTTGATCGCGCTTCTGCAGGTGGGCCTGCCCTTTGTGGGCCTGAACGCGGACTGGCAGCTGCTGATCACCGGCTGCATCCTTCTGGGCGCGGTCACCATCGACAAGATGCGCAACAGCTGACGCCCGCGACCGACCATGAATATGCTGCGCCGGACAAGGCGTGCATAAATAAAAGGAGGTACTCATCATGAAAAAGGTACTGGCACTCGTCGTGGCAATGATCATGGCTCTCACCCTGGTCGC
Organism: Clostridia bacterium; assembly: GCA_017430945.1. The sequence continues at coordinate 10,719 of JAFRMB010000185.1, forward strand.
TGCTGTTGCGGAACAACCGACCTACCACTTCGAGATCGTTTCCAAGGGCTTCCAGTCCACCTACTGGCAGGCTCTGTACAAGGGCGCACTGGCTGAGATCGATGCGCTGAACGCGGAAGCCGGCTACGAGATGGTGACCATGCACATGGACGGCCCCGACTCCGAGTCCGACGTCGCCCAGCAGGTGCAGCAGTTCACCTCTGCGCTGAACGCCGCTCCCGACGGCATCGGCTTCGCCGCCGTCGACCAGGAGGCCTTCAACGATCTGCTGGCCGAGGCCGTTGAGAAGAAGATCCCGATCGTCGGCTTCGACTCCGGCGTTCCGGGCGCTCCCGAAGGCGCGATCTACGCCAATGCCTGCACCGACAACTACTATGCCGGCACCGTGGCCGCCGAGAACCTGTTTGCCGCGATCGAGGGCCGCATCGAGGCCGCCGACGGCACCGTCCGCGTGGGCGAGGTCAACCAGGACGCCACCGGTGAATCCGTGACCAGCCGCGGCCGTGGCTTCATCGACAAGTTCATCGAGCTCGCCGGCGCGAAGGGCTGGGGCGTGGCCGTGACCGGCAACGACTACTATGTGAACAATGCTCAGGGCGCCGCGGCTGAGGCCGATGCCAAGATCATCATCGAGGCTCGCGTTCCCTCCGCCACTCAGGTCGATCTGTGCGCCAACGAGGCTGCGGTCATCCTGAACGAGGCCGACACGATCGCCATCTTCGGCTCCAACCAGACCGCCGCCGAGGGCATCATCGCCGCCAACAACAATCTGTTCGTGCTGGGCTCCGGCGAGGGCCAGATCGTGGCCGCGGGCTTCGATGCCGGCTCCGCTCAGAAGGCCGCCGTCGCCGACGGCACTCTGCTGGGCGCCATCACCCAGAGCCCCCTGGGCATGGGCAAGGTGACCATCGACGTGCTGCTGGCCATCGCCAAGGGCGAACCCTATGACGCTCTGTATGACACCGGCTGCGCCTGGTACACCGCTGAGACCATGGGCGACGACAACATCGCTCCCAACCTCTACGACTGATACGGATACGCGCTGACCGCGCATCTGAGCCCGCGTTCCGGTCCTTTGGATCGGGGCGCGGGTGCTTATAATGCTTAAGGAGGATCATTCAATATGGCCAAGAACAGATACCTGGGCAGCTATCCGGTCATCGGCATACGACCCACCATCGACGGAGGCCGGGGCGTGCTGAAGTTGCGCGAGAGCCTGGAGGACCAGACCATGAACATGGCCAGGTCTGCCGCGAAACTGCTCACGGAGAATCTGCGCTACTCCAACGGCGAGCCCGTGAAGGTCGTCATCGCCGACACCACCATCGGCCGCGTGGCAGAGGCCGCCGCCTGCGAGGAAAAGTTCCGCCGCGAGGGCGTGGCCATCACGCTGACCGTGACCCCCTGCTTGTGCTACGGCTCCGAGACCATGGACATGGACCGCAACACCATCAAAGCCGTCTGGGGCTTCAACGGCACCGAGCGTCCCGGCGCGGTGTACCTGGCCTCCGTGCTCGCGACCCACGCGCAGAAGGGCCTGCCGGCATTCGGCATCTACGGCCACGAGGTGCAGGAGGCCGATGACACCTCCATCCCCGCGGACGTGCAGGAAAAGCTGCTGCGCTTTGGCCGCGCCGCCGTCGCCGCCGCCACCATGCGCGGCAAGAGCTATCTGCAGATCGGTGCCATAACGATGGGCATCGGCGGTTCCATCATCGATTCGAAGTTCATCGAAGAGTATCTAGGCATGCGCGTCGAGTCCGTGGACGAGGTGGAGGTCATCCGCCGGATGACGCTGGGCATCTACGACGAGAAGGAATATGAGAAGCTGAAGGCGTGGGCGGCCGTGAACGTGCACGAGGGCTTCGACAAGAACCCCGAGTCGCTCCAGAAGACCCGCGAGGAAAAGGACAGGGACTGGGAGTTTACCCTGAAGATGTACCTCATCATCAAGGACCTGCTGAACGGCAACCCCAACCTGCCCGAGGG
>JAFRMB010000186.1 GCA_017430945.1 Clostridia bacterium
GCGCCGCCCTGGGCTTTGAGATCAACAACATCGACGGACTGCACTATTCCAAGGCGGATCACGCCAGGCTGGCACCGGTCGTCGCAGACGCGATCCGCGGGATGCTGGCGCCTTGATGCGCGCGGATGCTGCAGAACGGGGCTGAAACGGCAGATCGGCCAAAGGGGCTGTCTCAAAACACTTATCGGTGGATCATTCATCCGCAGGGACGGCACGATCGCCGTCCGCGGGCACCCGTTGTGCTGCCCCTGCATTGGTTCGTTGATCATCGATCAACGACCTTTTATAAGACGCTGTTTTGAGACGGTCCCTTATAAATGCCGGTGCTGCGGGCATTGCCATGGACAACGAGAGATCATTCGTGAGGGGAATATGAAAGAACGATCGCTTAAAGACCTGCTGCTTCTCTATATCGGATATTATGAAGACAGGCAGGAGTACTATACATCGTATATCGGCCGTTTCATCGATGCATCAAAGGGGATCAAAGAATCGCTTGATGCTATCTACTCAAACAAAAGGTCCATGCGCCTGAAGTATGAGGATATCCTCTCCAGGACGCCGGAACAGATCCGTCAATTGCCGGATGGTGTCAAAGACCTCAGTGACCTGATCCATGCGTTTATCAGGATGCTGCCTTTCACGGAGCGGCTGACCGCCATCCGTCAGTTCAACGAGCTGTTCACCTGTGGTGTAGATGGTTTTCGATTCTCCGAATTGCAGGCAAACACAGGCAGAAGCTATTGCGCGGTGGAGCGTTTGTTCGACCAGACCGAGATGGAGGTCCTCCTGCTGAAGCGCCTGCAGAACGACGAATACAAACGTCTTAGCGAATCCGGTTTGATCGACCACGGTGGAGGAAGCAGACAAAACGGCGATTCCAGAGACAGAGTGGCGAAAGAATTCAGAACGTCGCCCCAGTCTTTGCTCCCTTACCTGAATCGGTTGGAGCATGGGACCAATATCCTCGGCCATGATATTCGAATAGCTCTGAGTAAAAGGGGTATAGCATATGATGATACGGTGCATCCCGTTTTTCTGACGCTCAACCCAAGCGAGGCAGCGCTGCTGACGATAGGTCTGAAACAAAAGTATGCCGACAGCGACCAAAAGGTGCTCGCCGAGAGGATCGCCGATGATATTTACAGTCAGCTTTCTGAGCAGGTGCGCGAAAAGATCGACGCCCAGGCGAAGAGGGTCGGCGTGGGATTCCCCGAGAATGCGCCTCAAACAAGAGATCTGCGGCAATACAGGCAGGAGAAAGGCCCCGAAGGCTATCACCCTGAGATCGCACATAAAAGGGCTGCCAAGTTCGATATCACCTTGAAGGATGATCTCTCCAAAATATGGACCGGCATTCTCGTCTCAAGGGATGAATGGGAATACGAATTGCTGGACGAGCATGGCATTCCGTTGCTGAAAAATGAAGATGGCAGCGCACGCATCATCCATCGGGATGAAATAGTCCGATACGAATTCATCAAGTTCAAATAATCTGCAACCGACGGTTACAGGCCTCCGAAGTCATTTTGTGCTAAACTAGAAGCACATCAAAACAGAGGAGGAATGAAAATGGAGTACGCATTCGACCGCGACCACCACGACCTTTCCGAGTGGAGAAGCATCATTCGGAAAATGCAGTCCGTTCTGGACGGGACGATCCGGGGCATCTATGACGAGGCGGAGCTGGGCGCCTACATCGCATGTGCCATCCGCGACGCGCGGCCCGTCAACGGCGGCCTGTTCTGGGGTTTCGACGATCCCGGGAACATGCCGGGCGATGCCCGCTGTGATTTCTTCTACCGCCCCTCGTACATCATGACGCTGACGCTGACCAATGCGGTCCTCCGATTCCCCGGGCTGCTGGACATCGCTCGGTGCAGAGAGACGCTGCACGGCGCGCTCATCGGCTGCACCGGACGCGGCCTGATGGGCCATGGCTACGACGGCTGCGCCGAGCTGTACGACAACCTCAAACGCTTCCTGAAGGGCAACATCCTGGCATTCCTCGCTGCGCACCCCGACATCGGCCGGGAATTCGCCGCCATGCTCGACGGCATCATGAAGGAGATCCGCGCAGCTTACATGGCGGGCGATCACTTTGGGGACTGGGATCGCGATTTCAAGGCCGAGCAGGAGGAGGTCCTCGGTCTGTATCCTGCCATCGGTCTCACGCCCGGCCATTCCCTCTACTTCGCCTATGGCTCGAACATGGACGAAGCTCAGATGGCCTATCGCTGTCCGGGTGCGAAGGTGCTGGCCAAGGTCACCGTTCCGGATCACCGGTTCGCGCTGGATGAAGCCGGGGTCGCCACGATCCTGCCGTCGAAGGGCGACCATGTGGAAGGTCTGCTGTGGTCTGTGACCCCCGAGGACGAGAAGAGCCTGGATCGGTACGAGGGCGTCGCAGCCGGCTGCTATCGGAAGGAGATGCTGCCCATCGACGATCACGCGCCCGGCTGTGTGGCGCTCGTCTACCTCTCCAACCGCGACCTGACGCCGCGGCGGGAGCGGTCGGGATACATGGAGCGGATCATCCAGGCCGCCCGCGATCATCGATTCACAGAGCCGTACATCCAAATGCTGCAGACGTTCTGCCCCGGCAGCGAGAGGGCATGAATCGATGAAGCGCATGGAGATCCACGGGCGCGCCGTGTTTCGGGGCGGGAACAGGGTCTATTCCGTCAATCGCAGACAGGCCGGCTACATCATCACGCCCCTGACGGATGGCCGCGACCGTTTCGTAGCCGTTCGCTTCGATGACAGGCGGGTGTTCCTGTACAAGGTGCCGGACGACATCCCCAACAACCTCTATCCGGTGCGATTCTACAGGAAGCTGCTGGACAGGCATATCGTGATCGAGGACGCGCCGCCGATCGAGAGCCGATACCGTGCAGATGTGAAGTACATGCGCATCGACTGCGTAGACTATGGATACACGGGAACGGTGAAAGTCGATCCGCCGGTCGTGCGCCGGCTTCAGCGAAAAGCGGCCCCGCGGCGGCAGGAGACCCTGGACGACGTCGACCAGGACATCCTGGACATCTTCGAGGAGGCACAGCGATCTACCGGCAAGACAGGACCGATGGTCGAGGGGTTCTCCCCCGTAGCGGAGATGCGCGAGTATATCGGCGACCACGATGAGATGCGCGAGTACTTCGACGACTGAGATGGATAGCGCCATCGGTCTGCCTTTTCGATCCGAACTGACCGATCTGAGTATTTATATATGGGAGGGATCGTCATGACGCCCAAAGAGGCGCTGTCCGTCGCATATGCGCAGGAGCGCTTGCATGCGGTGATGGCAGAAAAAACGGGCACGACGGAAGCCCTGACCATCCTCAAGGAAGCGTACGAAGAGGCGATGGTCTGCCTGGGCTTTTCCGTGTACTTCAATGAAGACGAATGAGGCCGCATAAGGTGCGGTCCTGCACCGTGAATGGAACGCGATCCGATCCGGACCGATCGAAAGGCGCGTTCATTCCCTGAAAGAGATCCTCGCCGGCGCGCCGTCGTAGCGCAGCGCCTTTTCCAAAGCCCCCCCGTCGGGCCGGATGAGGCGGACGGTGAGCGTTATCGGCGCCGCGAGCACACCTGTGCAGCGGTCCAGCGTGAGCGTCGCGCCGGCATCCTCATAGCTGACGGGGATGAGCAGCCTGCCCGCGTCGCCGTCGCCGTCATCGTCGTACCAATCGAAGCGGCCGTCCATGCCGCCGAACACCCACAGCGTCCGGGCGGGCTTCGGCAGGTCTGCCGCGCATCGCGCGCCTTCGGCCAGCGGCAGGATGCTGCCGGCACGCGCGAACAGGGGGAAGCGATCCAGAGGGGTCGGCATCTCGAGCCGCCGCCCGCCCGCATGACATTCCAGGGTGGACAGGTCGTACCAATCCCCCTGCGGCAGTGCGATCTCCGTCACATCTCCCCCGTCCGCGAGCGCGCGCGTCACGGGCTTGACCAGCAGCGCGTCACCCAGCATGTACTGGTCGGAAAGCGGGAACAGCGCCGTTTCCTTCGGGAAGGCGATCATCATCGCGCGGATCATCGGCATTCCTTCCCGACAGGATCGGGCCGCCGTCGCATAGATGTATGGCAGCAGCCGATAGCGCAACGCGATCGTGTCCTTCAGGCAGCGGTATTCCGCGCCGTTCCCGAAGCGCCAGGGCTCTCGGGGCGTGTCCGTGCCGTGCGCGCGGAATACCGGCAGCAGCGCGCCGAACTGGAACCAGCGCACGTAGAGCTCCCGGTAACCGGGATCTTCCACACCGTCCGGATAATCGCCGCGCCAGAACCACTGTTTCCTTTGTCCGACAAAGAACCCGCCGATATCCAGCGTCCACCAGCAGATGCCGCTGGCGGCCGCCTTGATGCCCTCGGTGACCTGCCGGCCAAGCACCTCCCAGCGGGCAGCCACGTCACCAGACCACAGGATGCCGCCGAGGCTCGAGGCATCGATGCCGCCGCTCCTCGCGAGAAGTACAGGCCGCTTGTCCGGGAGATCCCGACGCCAGCGCTCGCTGAGCCCGCGAAGGTGGACGGCGCCGTAGTCGTTTGCGCGCTCCGGATCCATGCGGAGCTCGCTGGCTTCGGTGATCAACCGCATGCGCTCGTCCGCATCCCGTTTGTCCGAGCCGCACCAGTCCGGGTCGGTGATCGGCTCACAGCTGTCGCACCACAACGCGTCTGCGCCGCCGTCCATCCAGTGGCGGCGGCATTGTTGCCAGTACATTTCCCGCGCTGCATCGGAGAAAGCGTCGTAGATCCGGCTGCCCGGCAGGAACGCGCCCGAAGCCAGGAATTCGTCGCAGTCGTCGCCCTTGGCGCAGTTGGGCCAGACGGACACCATCATCCGGGCGTTCAGATCGTGCAGGGATTCGGTGAGCGCGTGTACGTCCGGGAAACGCTCGGGGTCCGGCGTCTTGTCGCCCCAGCAGCCGTCGCGCCAGCTCATCCAGTCCAGCACGATACAGTCCAACCCCAGCCCAAGCTTACGGAATCGACGCACCACTTCGATCAGCTCGTCCGCAGTCTTGTAGCGCTCTTTTGACTGCACATAGCCGAATGCCCACTTGGGCAGCAGCGCCGGCTTGCCGACCAGGGCGGCCAGCTTTTTCAGCACCTCGGCGCAGTCCCTGCCGCGGAAGACCACATAGGAGAAGCTTTTGACTGCGTTCATCTCGAAGGCAAAGCTGCCGCCCTTCCCGCGAAAGCGCATGGCGCAGCCCGCCTCGATCAACAGGCCCCATCCTGTGCTGGACAGCAGGAAGGGTATGGAGATCTTCATGTTGTGCTGGTAGAGCCGCTCCTCCCCGTTGGCATAATCGAAGACGCCGTCCTCGTGTTGGCCCAGGCCTGTGAGGATCTCCCCCGCCCCGCAGACGAAGCGCACCGTAGCCGAATGGCTCCGGCGCAGCAGAACGCGCTCGCCATCGTCAAAGATGACCACCTCGCCGTTGGCGGTCTGCTTTACCGCGCCTTCCGCGTCGGCAGCCGACAGGCGATAGACCGGCCGGACCGCAGCTTCAAATGCCGTCTGTCGCAGGTATTCCCTGCCGGCATCCAAAAAACAGATGGGCTCGAAGCTCCCGGCTTCCTCCGGCACGAGCTCGATCCGGGTCACGCCCGGCGCGATTTCCATTCGCTTCATAGTTCCTTATCCCTTTACCGCGCCCGCGGTCAGGCCCTCCATGAACTGCTTTTGCATACAAAGGTAGAGGATCACGATGGGTATCGACGCCAGGATCACGTTGGCGAACACCAGGTTCCATTGGCTGGTGTAGGCGCCGATGGCGTTGTAGATACCTGTGGTGATGGTGCGGCCCGCCGTAGAGCCCAGGATGTACATAGGGTTCAAAAAGTCGTTCCAGATCCACATGCCCATCAGGATGATGACCGTGGCCGTGCAGGGCCTGAGCAGCGGGAAGATGATCCTGAAGAATACGGTGATCGTACTGGCCCCGTCGATATAGGCAGATTCGTCCAGGCTCGCCGGGATGGAGTTGATGAAGCCGGTGTAGAGGAAGATGGTGGTGCTGAAATACGCGCCGCCGTAGAACATCAGGAGGCCTGACGGTTTGTACATCAGATGAAGGATGCTCAGGGTCTTGATGCTGGGTACCAGCGTGACCACCGGGGGTACCATGATGCCGATCAGCGCGAAGGCGTACAGGAATTTGCAGATGCCGGTGTTCCTTCGGATGATCACATAAGCGGCGGTGGACGATATGATGATCAGCAGCGCCACCGAACTGAACGTGATCAGCATACTGGTGCCGTAGAGGGACAGGATATTGGAAGCGTGGAAGGCCTCCACGAAATTGTCGAAGGTCGGGTGCCCCGGCAGGGACAGGGGCGATTTGATGATCTCCGCGTAGGACTTGAAGGAATTGGCGACGGCGATGTACAGCGGGAACAGGTAGACGAGCCCGAACAGGATCGTCAGCCCGTTCCGGATCACCTTTCTCCGCGCGGCGGAACGAGGCTTGCTCATGTCAGTACTTCACCTCGCGTCTCTTTGTGATGCTCAGCTGGATGGCGGTCACGATGACGATCATCGCAAACAGCACCAGTATGATGGCCGAGGAATAGCCCCTTCGGTTGTAATTGAAAGCCTTTTCCACGGCAAGCAGCGTGATGGTCTGTGTGGCGCCGCCGGGGCCACCGCCGGTGATGACCTTCACGTGGTCGTACTGCTTGAGACCGCCCGCCATGGAGAGGATGCTGTTGATGGTGATGCCGGGCATCATGAGCGGCAGCGTGATCCTTGAAAAACGCTGCCAGCCGTTGGCCCCGTCCACTTCAGCCGCCTCCATCAGCTCCGTGGGGATGGTGTTCAGCGTGGCGACGTAAATGACCAGGAAGAGCCCCAGCCCGTTCCAGGATATGATGATGGAGATCATCACGATGGTGGTCAGAGGTGTGGCGTAGAAGTCGATCGGCGCGAGCCCCACCAGGCCCAGCAGCGTATTGATGACGCCGCCGTCGGTCTGCATGATATAGGACCAGATGAAGGCTACCACCACGCTCGAGAGCACCGTGGGCACGAAGATCGCGCTCTTGGCAAAGGCACAGACGCGGTTCTTCCGGTTCAACAGCACCGCCAGCAGCACGCCCAGCACATTGTAGATCAACACCGTGATCAGCGTGACCACCAGCGTCACCTTCAGCGCGCTGTAAAAGCTCGCGTCTGCAGACAGCCGAACGAAGTTCTTGAACCCGATGATCTTGTAGTTCTTGCTGATGCCGTCCCAGTTGGTGAAGCTGTAGAACAACGTCATGCCCAGCGGGATGATCATGAACACGATATAGATCAGATATCCCGGCGCCACCAGGATCAGGTCGTGCAGCTTATTGTGTTTCATGGTCGTCACTCCCTTAATGGAAAGGAGGGGTACCCCTCAGGCCTACCCCTCCGTTGCTTGCCTTGGATGCGCCCGCGATCAGGCCGCGTCGTCGATGGCTTCCTTGGCGATCTCCCACTCCTCGTCGAAGGCGTCCAGCTCGCTGGCCACGTCTGCGCCGATGGCGATGTTCTGGGTCATCTTGTTGGTGAAGTAATCCTTCAGGCCGGGCAGGAAGGCATCGTCGCCGGTCATGCTCTCAAAGCCCTCGACCTCGACCATCGTGGAGATCTGCTCCTCCATGTTCTTGCGCAGGGGGATCATGTCGTATTCGACGGTCTCTTTGGTGGTGGCGAACAGCTGCTCGGATGCGAGGAATACGCTGTAGGTCTCCGTGTCGGTGAAGAAGAAGTGGATGAAGTCCTTGCAGACCTCGGGATACTTGGTGTTCGCGCCGATGGACAGGCCTTCGTTGACAAACACGGAGACGGTGTTGGCGTCCTCGTCGCCCGGGATCGGGAACCAGCCGACCTCGAAGTCCTGCAGGTTCTTGGCCACTTCGGCGTTGACCCAGGAGCCGATGGGCAGCATGGCGGCTTTGCCGGTGAAGAACAGCTCCAGCATCTGGGTGTAGGTGATGCCGGTGACGTTCGAGCCGCTGTACTTGGTGCAGATGGTCTGGTACTTCTCCATGGCCTTGACCAAGTCGGGGTTGTTGAACTTCACCTCATCGGCATTGCGCTTGGCGCCCCAATGCGGGTCCTTCGCCAGCAGATCGGTGCCGGCGAACATGTTGGCCAGCTGCCCCTGCGGCCAGCCGTCCTTGATGCCCAGGGAGACGGGCTGGATGCCGGCTGCCAGCAGGGTCTCGCAGGCTTCGATCAGCGCGTCGTAGGTCTGGGGCACTTCGATGTCGTACTCGGCAAACATGTCCTTATTGTAGAACACGCCGATGATCTGCTTCTTGTAGTTGGCGACATACTGCTTGCCGCCGATCTTGCCGACCTCGGGATCGGTCAGGTAGTCCAGATCTCCGTCGTCAAAGGCCAGCAGCGCGCCGGAGGGCACGAAGTCGGCCGGATTCTGCATGACCATGACATCCGGGAACTGATCGGTGGCCAGCAGGGTCTTCTCATACTCGGGGATCGTGACGTTGGAGGACGGGTTGCCGATGATCTCCACCTTCACGTCGGGGTTGGCTGCCATGTAGCGATCGGCGATGGACTGCCAAAACTCCAGCGGCAGCTGGGGCTGGATGTTCACGCAGAATACGATCTTGGTCTCCTCGGCAAAGGCGATGTTGGCTGTGCCGCAGACCAGAAGGACGCAGATGAGCAGAGCAAGCAGCTTCTTCATGGGTTGACTCTCCCTTTCTTCTTGAAATTTCGGCGTTATACGCCTTGCGATTTCAATTATAAACGGGCGTCCAAATGTATTCAATGTGTCGAATTCTCGATTTCAGTATAAAAATCTCAGTTCCTCAGATCCCTGGGCGTGGTCCCCGTCACTTTCTTGAAGATCTTCAGGAAATAATGATAGTCCGTAAAGCCCACCTGCTCCGCGACCTCGTACACCTTGAGGGTGGGATTGGCCAGCAGCCGCTGGGCTTCTCGGATGCGCAGGGCGTTCACGTAATCCGTAAAGGCACTGCCCGTCTCCTTTCTGAAGACCTGGCCCAGGTAGGAGGTGTTGATGTGCAGATCGGCGGCCATCTGCTTCAGCGAAACGCCCTCCCGATAGTGTCCGGCGATGTAGGCCACCGCCATGCCTGCCAGCGAAGCGCTTTTGCCCAGCACCGCGGCGTTGGCATCGAACAGTCCGTCGCACAGCTCGAACAGCCAAAGCCGCATGTCCGAAAAGCGCCTGAGCGCGAACAGCCTGGAGAAGTCGAAGTCCGGGGGGCCGGCATTGGCGTTCACGCTGCCATAGAGTTCATGAAAGCAGTCTGTCATGCGCACGGCGATGTGCATCAGCAGATTGTGCACCTGGCTGATCGGCGGCGCCGCCTCCGAGATCAGCGCGTTGATCTCAGCGTCCAGCCATGCCTTCAGGCCCGCCTGGTCGCCCTTGCGGATGAGGTCCTTCATCTTTTCGGCGTTTATGCGATCGAAGGCTTTGGGCGGCAGCGAGGCCGCCGGCACGCCGTTGTACCAGATCACGCCGCTGTTGTTCATGAATACCCCGTATTCCAGGCTCTCCAGGGCGCTTTCGTACGACAGGTGGATGTCCTCCGCCCGGGCGACGGGTCGGCCCGCGCCGATCATCAGCGCCACGCCGTGCTCCCGGAACGCCTGTTCCACCAGGTCGTCCAGCGCCCTTTTCAGCGCCTCGCGGTCCTCCGGCACACCGGCAAAGGCCGTCACGAGCGTAAGGTTCCCGTCGCCGTCCAGAAAAGCCGTGCGCTCCCCGCCGGGCACGGTGCCGGTCATCTTATCCACCCAGAAGCGGGACAGCCGCTCCCGCACGTCCGTGGGGCTCTGCCGGCCCATGGCACACACAGCGCAGATGTACCGCTCCGCGCGCACGGGCAGGCCGAGGAAATCCGCCTTCTCCTTCAATTCTTCAAGGCTGATGTTGCCGGTCACAAGGCGGCGCAGGGTGTTGGAGCGCAGCAGTTCGCTGCCCTGGCGGATGCGCAGGTCCACCGCGGCCTCCTTCTCGATCTCGCTGACGGCGTTTTTCAGGTTGCCGATCAATTCATCATTGTCGATGGGCTTGAGCAGGTAGTTGTCCACGCCCAGCTTGATCGCGGTCTGGAGATAGCAGGTGTCGTCATAGCCGCTGAGGATCGTGATCTTCACATCGTAGTCGAGCTTGCGGACCTCACGGATCAGCGCCAGGCCATCCATCTCCGGCATGCGGATGTCGGTGATGAGGATCTCCGGCCGGATTTCCTCGACCAGCTTCAGTGCTTCCGCGCCGTCGGCAGCCTCTCCGGCCACCTCCAACCCCAGGCTGTCCCACGCGATGGTCTCTCGAAGCCCGCGGCGGATGATGGGCTCGTCATCCACGATGATTACTCTGTACATACGCCTCCAACTCCTCCCTGCTCCGGGCTGGCATCGCGATGCTCACCACCGTCTTTACCCCCGGTTCGCTCTCGATCGTCAGGCCGTACGGTGCGCCGAAAAGGATGCGGATCCGCTGGTGCACGTTGCTCAGGCCGATGCTGTATTCGTCCGATGTCTCCCCTTCCGGCTCGTCCAGCTTGCCGACGATGCGCTGCACCGTCTCCGCGTCCATGCCATGGCCGTTGTCCTCCACGGCGATATTCAGCTGTCCCTCGGGCGCCTCGGCGGCGCGGATGGAGATGATGCCGCCCGAGGACACCCCTTTCTGGCCATGCTTGATGGCGTTCTCTACCAGCGGCTGCAGGATGAACCTGGGGACGCCGTAGTCCAGCAGGTGCTGGGGCACGTCCTGGGACACTTCGAATGCGTCTGCGTAGCGGATCTTCTGGAGTTCCACAAATGCCCCGGCATAGTCGATCTCCTCGTGCAGCGTCACGAACATGCCACGGGTCTTGATGTTCCAGCGCAGGAGGTTGCCCAGGATGTGGATCATCTTCGCGGTCTGTTCGTCGCCGTTCATCAGCGCATTCATTCGGATGGATTCCAGCGTGTTGAACAGGAAGTGAGGGTTGACCTGTGCCTGCAGCGCCTTCAGCTCCGCCGTTTTTGATTTAAGTTCGTACACATAGGCGGTCTGGATGTGCTTTTCCAGGCGTTGGACCATACCGGAAAAGCTCTGCTCCAGATATCCGATCTCGTCGTTTGCCCGCACGGGGCCGTATTCGTTGAACTCGCCCAGCTCCAGCGCCTGCATGTTCTTTACCAGCCGCTCGATACGCCGGGAGAACAGGGTCGCGGAGAGCAGGCTGATCGCCAGCGCGACCATCATGCACAGGCCGAAGATACCGTAGAGCCGGCGGCGCATGGCTCCCGCTTCACGTCGGATCACATCGCGGGAGACGATGTTTATGAAGCGATAACCGTTGCGCTCGGAAACGAGGCTGTTGATGACATATCCGTCGTTTGAACCGATGTCCTCCGGCGACCCGATGTCGTAGCGCGCTGCATCAAAGGGTCGGCCGTCCAGTTCGCCGGAGGAATCGAACAGCGTGATGCCGTCTTTATCCAATACATAGAGCGTGCCGTTCAGGCCGTCGGAGCTCTGGAAGGCGTCCTTGAAGTGGTCCGCCCTGACGTTCACCACGATGTAGCCCAAAGGGTTGTTGAACCGCACGGCGTTGACATCGAACAGGTAGATGCCGTAGGAGATCACCTGGTAGTTGTTCACGCTGGAGGCGTTGATGTACGCGGGGATGTGGTTGGGGATCGTGCGGATGGTGTTGTCGACGTCGCCTCCCAGCAGTCCCCGGTCGTAGAAAACGAAGTCCAGCGAGGTATCCCGCCCGGCGACGTTGGAGAAGAAGTATACGTCCCGCGAGCCGTAGTCCACGATGAAGATATCGGAGATAAAGGCATTGGTGCTGCAGATATCCCGCAGGTATCCGGAGATCACCTCTCCGCGTGTCTTTTCATCCCTGGATTTGAGCTTGCGGGGATTGAGGTAATCCATGATGCTGTCGTTGTCATGGTAGCTCAGCGGCATGTACAACTGGGAGAAGATGCTTTGCACCGTGCGGTACTTGCCGTCGGAATAGGTCTGTGCCTGGCGGACGATCTCCCGGTCGATGCGGGATTCTTTTTCCGTAAGTGTCCTCACCACCCAGGAGGTGGTGAACGCCGAGACCAGGCCCAGCCCGATGAAAATGACCAGGCAGTAGGAGAGCATCATCTTGATGAAGTAGTGGCTCACATACCGGGGCCCGCGCCGGGTCATATCCCCACCTCCTCGACCGTCGTCAGATCTTCCGCCTCAGCAGCGCCGCGGCCGCGCTGTCCGCGCCCAGTGCAAAGCGCAGCGCGTTCCCGCAGAGAGTCACGGCGCCGGCGTCCTCGGCAAAGACCGCCTCCAGCTCAAAACCCTCTGCCACGTCCACGTCCACCGCCTCCGGCGCGCCGGGATATACATGGGCCACGACCAGCTTACGCCCGCCGTCCGGCGATGTGCGCTCCACCGCCTGCCAGCCCTCGGGATGGCGATAACTTCGGATGGGCGGGCCGTGGCGCCGGGTGATGCCGTCCAGGATCAGATCCGAAGCCCGGCGGTAAAAGGCGATGCCGGCTTCCACGATCCGCCACTGCGCCTGCGTCAGGCGCTGGACATCGCCGGAGAGACACATCACACCCAGCAGCGTGGCTGCCAGTGACCACACCAGCCGCCGGGGAGGATCGCCCGCCCGCAGCACCGCCCAGATCAGGCTCTGCCGAGGCAGCATCGCCCGGTGCAGGTTCGCCGCGATGATGGGCAGTTCCCGCTCCTCGTGGGAATCCGTGGCCGATGCCAGCTGGCACAGGCCGAGAAACGAGGGCTCCAGCCGGTGTCCGCCGGAGGCGCAGCATTCGATGACGATGCCGGGGACGCGCGCGGCGATCTCCCGGATGAGATCCCGGGAAGCGTTGAGGTTCGCCCGCAGGCCCTCTCCCAGGCTCTCCGCGCCATCGCAGCCCACGCCGACGCTCTCATTGTAGTCCAGTTTTACGTACTCAAAGCCACCGTCCGCGAGCAGGCCGATCACTTTTTCGCCCAGGTATTCCCGCACCCACGGATCGCGCATGTCCCAGAACCGGCGGAAGCCCGCCTGGATCGGCGCGCCGAAGCGCTTGAGCAGGTGGTCCTCCCGCTCGGTGAAGGCGTCGGCGTCCCGGCCGACGGTCTCAGGCTCGAACCACAGGCCCGGCTTCATGCCCGCAGCGCGGATCGCCCGGGCTGCCGCGCCGAGGCCTTCGGGAAACTGTCGCGCGTTCACGCGCCAGTCGCCCATGTTCAGCTCCCAGCCCCTGCCTTCCTGGGCGTACCATCCGCAGTCGATCACAAAATAATCGATGTCCCGGCCCGAAAGCACCGGCAGCAGCTCCGAAAGGCTCTGCTGGCTGGGGCTTCCCCAGGTGGTGCAGAATTCGTTGAATACCACCGGCAGGTGTTGCGCATCGGGCAGGCGCGACAGAGCGCGCTTATCCATGTCCGTGAGCCGACAGCAGAGGGCGTCCAGGCTTCCGGCACAGACGCTCAGGCGCGCCTTCGTGGTTTCAAAGCGCTCTCCCGGGCGGATCTCTTTGGCCCAGTGGCCGAAGTCGAAATCCGCCTGCCCGCCGGACAGACAAAGGCCGTCGTCCCGGCGGTAGGCCTCGATCTGCCACGAGCCCGGCGCCTCGAGCCGGACGCCCCAGCAGATGCCGCTCGTCACGTCTTCCACGGCAGCGAAGGGGAACCACCGGCGCACCGGCAGCGAACCCACCTGGCCAAAGCGCTCGCTGACCGCGCCGTGGCCGGACCAGGAGGGCTCCAGCTGCAGGTCCTCGATGCATTCGCTCACCAGGCGTCCCTCATTGCTCCACTTGCTGCGCAGCCGGTGCAGCACCATGCTCCCCGCCGCGTCACCTTCGGCATAGGGCGTGAGCCCGGACAGGCTGAAGCTGGACAGCATTTCAAGCGTCACGGCAGCGTTCGATCGGTTTTCAAACGCCGTGGACACCTCGATGCCGCGCTCCCCGCGATGGTAGGTCAGCGTGTGAAACAGCAAAAGGCCCTCCGCCGAAGCGAGGCGCGTCAGGACGCAGGTCCTGCCATCGCCGCGTTCCACCGATTGGCCTTCATATTGGAATCGCCGGATCGACGCGCTGTTTCGCATCGTGTGTCCGCAGGCAAAGCCGAAGGGAAAGGCGTCGCCCCGAAGGTGAAGCTGAACGAGAGAGTCCGACTGGCGCTTGGCGCACCGATCGGCCTCCCGCCCCGCCGGATCCAGCTCCAGGCGCACCTGACCGTCCTCTGACAGCCACCAGAAGGCCTCCATGTCACCCAGCGTTTCCCGCCGCAAAAGAATAAGATGTTCTGCCATGCCTCCACATCCTCGTTCCCATGATCAGGACAATGAAACGATTCCATTATAGGGTGCCGGACGAACCGTTGTCAATACGGCAATGACCGCATAAAAGCTGTGCGCTCTGCCGCAGCGCATCGACGCTCGGGACGATCCATGCGACGCGCCCACACGCACGCAAGGCAGACCTCCCGGGCATCCCTCTTCCGCTCCTGGTCAAAGCCCATTCTTCAGCAGTTTCCCGTATACACATATTTAAGCTTCTCCCGAGCCACTTCCGCAAGCCTGTAGATCAGCTTCACATCCGTAGGCGCTCGGTCTAGCATGTGGAATCGGGGAAAGAAGCGCGAAATGTGCAGCGGGATGGATCTCCCGCCCCGCAGCTCTTCGATCCAGCCGCTCAGCGCGCGCATCTCCGCTTCTGAATCGTTCTCGCCGGGGATGATCAGCGTGGTCAATTCCACGTGGGTCGATCCCGACGCTTCCGCGATGAATGCCTTCACCATCGAAAGGCTGCCTCCCAACACGCGGGTATAGTAGCGATCCGTAAAGCCCTTCAGATCGATGTTCATGGCGTCGATGTGCGGCGCGATCTTCTCCAGGACGGACAGCTCGGCCGTGCCGTTGGTGACGAGCACGTTCACAAGCCCCTTCTGATGGGCCAGTGCCGCCGCGTCCCGGACGAATTCCCAGCCGATCAACGGTTCGTTGTAGGTGAACGCCAGACCGACGTTCCCGCGGGGCTTCAGCCGGATCGCCATATCCACCAATGCCTCCGGCGTGACCGTCTCTGCCCGGCCGGCCCGATCCATCGCCTCCGCCGACCACGAGATCTCATGGTTCTGGCAGAACGGACAGCGCAGGTTACAGCCATAGCTGCCGACGGACAACACCATGCTGCCGGGGAGGAAACGCCTGAGCGGTTTCTTTTCGATGGGATCCAGCGCCAGGGCGGTGATCCTGCCATAGTTGCCCGCGATCACCTTCCCGTTTTCACACGTCCTTGCGCCGCAAAAGCCCCTGCGACCCTCCGGGATGTCGCAGTGGTGAAAACAAACGTCACATCGCGCCACATCGATCCCTCCATCACTTGTGCCGGATCACTTCGAACCGCTGTAAGCTGACCTTCTCTCCGGGTCCGATGCCCGCCTTCTGCCGGGCGATCTCCACCTGTTGCCGAACGGTATCCACGCCCTCCAGATCCGGCAGGAGCAGCCCCCTCCGGTGGCCTTTGCTCACGATCACGCCGTATCGCTTCACGTCGAGCTCGCTCTCCGATCCGATGTCCTCGGGCTCGCCCAACACGTCCACGTTGATCTCCAGCCACCTGAGCTCATCGGGCCTGATCGGATCGAACCTGGGATCCCGCGCGGCGGCACTGACGGCGTTGTGGATGATCTCCTCCGCGAGGCTGCCCTGCACAGGCGCGATGGTGCCGATGCAGCCGCGAAGCCTGCCCTGCTTGTGTATGGAGACGAAGGCCCCCGCCCGCTGCCCGGTCAACGCGTCCGGCAGATCCTCGGGGACCGGCAAGAGCCTGTGATCGCACACCCAGCTCTCAACGGATCGCCAGGCGAGCTGTACCCAGGGATCGCACCCGGCCCGCGCCTGCGTCAGCCGCGCCTCCTGTTCCTTCAGGCGGAGGTCCAGGAACCTCCTGCCGGCGTCCGGCCCGGTGGGATGGAAGGTGCAGATGCCATAGCCCACGCCCGTGATGTCCTCGTGGGACAGCCGCTCCGCTTCCACCGAAATGCCATCCAGCGCGCCTGCCATGATGACGAACGAACGGTGGCCGCATTCGGCGGCGCGCTCACAGAACGCCTCGTCGAAGTCGAACAGCTCGCCGAAGGCCGCCCTGCCGCAGACATCCATGATGCGCGCATCGTATCGGGGACCCTCCGGGGCGAATCCGTAGGGGCCGTAGCTTTGCAGCTTGTGGGAGAGATCGCCGCTGGCGATGTACACCGCCCGACGCCCCGTCTCTTCCACCGCGCGTTGGACGATCTGCCCCAGCCTGTAATGCGCTTCCAACGGCAGGCCCGACAGGCCCAGTCGCACCGATCGGAAGCCGGAATACACCTGTCGTATGAAATAGAGAGGCACCATCGTGCCGTGATCCAACTCAGGCGCGCGCTGCCCCTGCGTACCGGCCGGAAACCCCGCATCGCCTGCGATCCGCTCGATGCGTCCGACCAGCTCCTCGTCGTATTCTTCCCTGAAGCGGATCTGCGGCGCATCGAACCGGGCAAAGCTGCCCCGGGCGCTCCCGCCGGGAGAGATGTGGAAATAGTCCGCATACATCACAGCGTGCGGGCTGGAAATGATGATGGTGTCCGGCGCCAGCTTCGAGATCTCCTCGGCGACCCGCGCATAGGCCGCCCGTGTCGCCTCTATCCGGCGCTCGCTCCCCTTTCCCACCGCGGGTACGATCATCGGTGGATGGGGCACCATGTATGCCGCAATGATAGACATGCTCATATCCCCCTTCCGAAATGGAATGACACATGCTCCGGATAAGGTGATCGATCGTCTGTGCGACGCGATCGAAAATCTGCCGGCGTCGTTCAGACCGCCACCGGCAGACAGTGGATCTTATCCGTGCCTCATGCTGTTCGCGATCGAGACAGCATCATTCGATCCACAGTCTATCCTTTGACTCCTTATCCGCTCCCTCGATCGCTTTGTATCCTGCTTCGCTTATCCGGAATCGCTTCGTTTCTCATCACCGATCCCATTATACCATGATACGTTGGTTTTGTCTGTATATGATTTGAGAACGGCATCATACCGTGCTTTGTGGTGTGCCCCGTCTCTGTTCCGCACAAAAAACGGGCATCCCGCGATGCCCGTTTTCATCCCCGTCAGTGTCGGCTTCGCCGACATGGCGTTCAGTATGAGGATCCCTCATTTCCCTGATGCTGACGATCCCCCGGCCTCCTTCGCGCAGGCCCGCATCCCCAGCGTCGTATAGCAGATCAACTTATCGAAGGTCAGCAGCATCGCCGGCAGCAGCACGATCACCACGACCATGCTGATCAGCGAACCGCGGGCCAGCAGCACCACGATCGCCTTGATCATGTCCACCCGGGAATACAGCGCCACGCCCACGGTGGCGGCGAACAGGCTCAGACCGCTGGTGATGATCGAAACCACCGACGATTTGTGAGCCGCGAGCGCTGCCTCGCGCTTGGCCAGGCCTTCCTTGCGCTCGCGGACGTAGTGGGTCGTCATCAGTATGGCGTAGTCCACCGTCGCGCCCAGCTGGATGGTGCCCACCACCACCGGGGCCACGAAGGGCTGGCGTACGCCGGTGTAGTACGACCAGGCCATGTTGATGAATATGGCGAACTCGATGACCGTCACCAGTATCGCCGGCAGGCTGACAGACTTGAATACCAGCATCACGATGATGAATATGGCCAGCACGGAGACCGTGTTCACACGCACCAGGTCCACCGAGGTCACGTCCTCCAGGTCCTTCATCAACGGCGCTTCACCGATGACCATGCCCTTCGGGTCGTATCGCTTCACGATCCCGTCGATTTTCGCGATCTGGGCGTTTACCTCGGGCGTTGCGGCGGAATAGTCCGAGCAGACCATCATCAGCTCGTAATTGTCCGTGCGCAGGTTCGACACCAGGTCCCCGGGCAGCATGTCCTCCGGGACCATCGAGGAGGTCACACTGGGGATGCCCAGCGCCCACTGCACGCCATCCAGCTTCTCCACTTCGTCCAGTATCCGCAGCTTGTCTTTGCCGGGCAGCCGGCTGTCCACCATCAGCACGTGCATGTTGGACATGTTGAATTCCTCAGACAGCTTTTTGTTGGCAACGGCGCTTTCCAGCGTGTCGGGCAGGCCCCTGTCGATGTTGTAGTAGAGCTGCACGGCGTTGTTGCCCCTGTACGCGGGAACGATGATGATCAGAAAAAGGGCGATCCAGATGGCGGGGTGCTTGAGGATGAAGCCGGAGGCTCTGTCCATGTTGGGGATGAACGAGCGATGCCGGGTCTTCTCGATGACCTTTTCAAAGGACAGCACCATTGCGGGCAGGAACGTGGTGCAGCAGATCACGCCGATCAGCACGCCCTTGATCATCACCACGCCCAGGTCGCGGCCCAGGGCGAAGGTCATGAAGATCAGCGCCGCAAAACCGGCGATGGTGGTGGTGGAGCTGCCGATGACCGAGGTAAAGGTCTCGGAGATCGCTTCGCCCATGGCCTCCTCCCGGTCCCGGATGGTCAGCCGCGCCGTCTCATAGCTGTGCAGCAGGAATATGGAATAGTCCATCGTGACGCCCAACTGCAGCACCGCCACCAGCGCCTGTGTGATGTAGGAGATCTGGCCCAGGAACACATTGGTGCCCATGTTGTAAACGATGGCCACGCCGATGCTGGACAGGAAGATCAACGGTACCACGAAGG
This sequence comes from Clostridia bacterium, assembly GCA_017430945.1. The sequence continues at coordinate 18,705 of JAFRMB010000186.1, forward strand.
ACGTAGTGGTCAGCATCAGCACGATCAGCGACAGTATCGACGCGATGACCACATACATCGGCATTTCCGACATGGCCAGCGACTTGATATCCGTGACGATGCCCGCCATGCCGCTGATGAAGCATTGCTTGCTGACCACGGCGCGCAGGTCCTGTATGGCCTGCATGGTGGATTCAGCGGAGGTGGTGTTGTCGAACAGGGCGATCATCAGGGTGGCGTCCCCCTGGAAGAAGATCTTTCGGATGCGCTCGGGCAGCATCTGCTCCGGCACGTCCAGGCCCATGATGTCGTCGTACCACAGCACCTCTTCCACGTGATCGACGCTCTCCATCGTCTCCTCCAGCCTGGCTGCGTCGCGCTTGCCCATACCCTCGACGATCACCATCGAGAAGGCGCCCTTGCCGAAGTCCCGGACCATGATATCCTGGCCGTAGACTGTTTCAAGGCTGTTCGGGAGATAGCTCAGGATGTCATAGTTGACCTTCGTACGGATGTATCCGATGGCCGACGGCACCAGCAGCGCCACCGACAGCACGATCACGAGGAGCTTGTACTTTGCAATGATCTTGCCTATTGCTTTCACAGTCGATCCCTCCAAAGGGAATGGGATTAATCTTCATCAGATTCCACAGCCTCAGTGTGGATGACGAAGGCAGTGACGCCGGACATTTCCTCCGACTTGCCCGAATAGGACGGATAGTCGTTCATCATGTCGATCATGGCCTTCGCGCGATCCGAGATCATCTGGTAGTCGTCGTCGATGAACTCGATCAGCTTTTGTACGGCCGCCTCGTCCAGCGTCTCGATGCCTTCCCGCAGCGCCACCATGCCGTCTTCCAGCGCCTCCGCGCCACCGAATAGCGCCTGCGCACCTTCATCCAGCTGCACGATGCCATCCAGCAGGGCGTTCGCGCCGTCGTCCAACTGACCGACGCCGTCCACCAGCGCATCCTTGCTGTCATAGAGCTGCTGTACGCCGTCGTGCAGGTCCCGTGCGCCCTCCGCCAGCTGACCCGCGCCGTCGTCCAGCTCGGACGCGCCGTCGTCCAGCCGACCCGCGCCTCCCAGCAGCTCCGAGGTACCCTCGCCCAGCTGTCCGGCGCCCTCCGAGAGATCCCTGGCGCCGTCGTTCAGCGCTGCGACGCCCTCCAGCAGGGTTTCTGCGCCGTCGTCCAGGGTCTTCGCGCCCCTGGCTGCCTCGCCCACCGCGTCGGTGTAGTCGATGATGCCGTTGTAGAAGTCCTCCATGTCCGAAAGATCGTCCAGCAGGTCCGCCAGGGCCCGATAGGCCTCGCCGTCCTTGCCGTTCTCCTCCAGGGCCTGCGCCACCGCGTTCAGGTAGGCGGACTTGTGCTTCTGATCGTCGATGTTCTTCGAGATGATCTTCCTGACCTTCTTCGACGACATCTGCTCGTCGATGGTCTGCCTGATCTTCGCCTTGACCTCCGGGGAGGCCCACTTCCCGTCGATGTTCTGCTTGATCAGCTTCTGCACGTCCTCGGTCGCCATTTGCTTCTCGATCTCCGCGTTGACCGTCGCCACCACCTCGTCAGAGGCCATCTGCTTCTCCAGCTCCGCCGCGATCATGGCCCGGACCTCCTCGGAGTTCATCTGTTCCTGCACATTGCTTTCGATGATCGCCCGGACCTCCTCGGAAGCCATCTGCTCCGCATACTGCGCTTCGACGGCTGCCTTGACCTCGTCAGAGGCCATTTGCTTCTCCAGCTCCGCCGCGATCATGGCCTGGACTTCTTCAGACGCCATCTGTGCCGCCACGTTGTCCTCAACGGTCTTCGCGATCTCGTCCGAGGCCATCTGTTCGGCGATGGCAGCGTCGATCTGGGCTTTGATTTCCGGGCTCGCCATCTTTTCATCCACCAGCGCCTGGACCTGCTCGTCAGACAGGCCGGTGATCGCATCCCTTATGCTCTGCTTCGCGGCCTCGGTCACCCTTTCGCGCACGACCGTCTCTGCCCGGGCCGTGGCCTTGGCGCGGTTTTCCGGATCCTGGATCTGCTTTTCCACTTCGGCTTCGATCGCCGCCCTGACCTCTTCGGAAGCCAGCTTCGCCTCGGTCTGGGTATCGATGAGCGCCTGGGTATCCGCAGACGCCATCTGCGCCTCCACGAGCCGGTCGATCTTTTCCCGGATCCGGGGAGAGGCCATCTGCTCATCGACCAGCGCTTCGATCCTGGCCGTCACATCCTCCTCTTCGGCGAAGGCCGTCCAGCCCAGCATCTGCATCACGGACAGGCAAGCCCGTTCCCCGGCGACTTCACCGGATCCCTGTCCTTCGGAGGCCTCTGTCCGTGCCCCCTTGGACCGGTCCTCTTCGGCGTTCTTCGCTCCATCCTCCTGCTCTCCGGGCTTTTCGGCAGGCTTCTCCTCAGGCTGCTTTTCGTCAGTCTTCGTCTCAGGCTGCTCCACGGGCTGCTGCTCGTCGGCCTTCTCCCCGAGCTTCTCCTCAGGCTTCTGTTCTTCGACCTTCCCTTCGGGTTGCTCCTCCTGTTCCTCGCCTGCGGAAGCCTGTGTCTCCTGCCCCTCGTCCCGTGATCCCTCCGCTCCGGTCTGCGGGGCTTCCGTGGTTTCCCCGGACTGCGTCCCGGTCTCTCCATCGGTCGGGATCTCGGTCGGCGCCTCCGGCATAGTCTCTGTCGGGGCCTCGGTCGGCGCTTCGGTCGAATCCCCGGCAGGCGCCCCGGTCATGGCATCCGTGGGCTTTGTGGAATCTTGTCCTTCCTCCAGCGCCTTGATGACCTCCGAGCGCACCTCGTCCTCCACGGCGCGGGTGACCTCTTCCCGCACCCGGGCCTCCACTGCCTGTGTCACCTGTTTGCGAACGCCCTCTTTATACGCCGCCTCGACCTGCGTGCGCGCGGCGGTCTCCAGCTCGCTGTCGATCATGTTCCTGACCTCGTCGGAGGCCATCTGCGTCTGCACCGTTTCTTCGATCCGGGTCTGCACCGCATCCGATGCCAGCTGCTTTTCGATCTCCGCCTGGATCGTCGCCTCGTCGGGATGGCGCACGGCGTCCTCCACCTTTTCACGGACCGCGGCTGTCACAGCCCCTGTCACCTGTTCAAGCACTGCGGCCTCGACCTTTTCGCGCACCTGGGCCTCCGCGCCCTCCTGGACCTTCCGGGCCACGACCTCGCCGACGCCGTCGACGACCTTCTGCCTCACCTGTGCCTGGACGGCGGCTTCGACCTTGTCGCGCACCCGGGCCTCCGCGCCATCCTGGACCTTCTGGGCCACGACCTCGCGAACACCCTCTTCCACCTTGGCCTTGACCTGCTCCCGCGCCGCATCATTGACGCCGTCCACCACCAGCTTGTAGGCGGCTTCCTTTACCTGGCGCACGACCTCTTCCCTTACGGCTGCGCGCACCTTTTCGGACAGCTCGCGGTCGGCCTGGGCATAGACGTAATCCACGACCTTGTCCAGCAGCTCCCGCTCCAGGCGCATCACTTCCTCGGCGTAGTTGTCGATGGTCAGGGCCTCCAGTTTGATATTCAGTTTGTCAAAATCCCGCTTCTTTTTCTCAAGGGTGTCGTTGGCGGTGTCGAGGAACGCCTCGAACACGTCCTTCGCGGCATCCACGAGCGTTTCGCTGTTGCTGTCGATCTCATTCAAGCCCGACGACAGGGAGGCAGCGCCGCTGGAGAGCTGCTCGACGCCGTCTTCAAGTTCGCTTGTGCCGTCGTAGAGCGTGTCGGCGCCTTCCCGCAGCGCGCTCGCGCCGTCGTCCAGCGCCTTTGCGCCGTCGTTCAGATCGGAGGTGCCTTCGTTCAGCTGCTTCGCGCCGTCTGCCAGACCGGCAGCGCCGTCGTCCAGCTGCTCAGCGCCGTCCAGCAGCGCCTCGGCACCGTCCGCCAGCTGGTCTGCGCCGTCCCGAAGCTCGCCTGTGCCATCCGCCAGCTGCCTGGCGCCGCCCCGCAGTTCGCCGGTGCCGTCTGCCAGCCGGCCCGTGCCGTCCCGAAGCTCAGAGGCGCCGTCCGCCAGCGCGTCCGAGCCGTCGTTCAGCCGGTCCATGGCGTCCTGAAGATTCTCGCTCAGCGAATCGGTATCCAGGTCGATCTTGTCCTCATCCCGAACCACATCGGCCACATAGCTGGTGGCGAAGGTATAGGAGCCGTCCGAAGAGTAGTTCACCACGTCCGCCTCGATGGTGCTGGTTGTGGGCACCTCGAGCTTCACTTCATCGTATTCGGAAAGGTGCAGCGCCTCTGCGAGGCCCGGCAGGCCATAGCAGACCACGCCCCGCAGGCTGCCCGCGGTCACATACTTGCCGTTGGTCACCCTGACGTTGGAGAAGCGATCCTCCTCCATCCTGATGACGGTGACCATGATGAAGGGCATCGGCATCGTCTCGCGCCTGCCGTTGACGATCACCTCGTCCTCCCGCAGCGTCTCATAGCTGACGTCGATCTGCAGATGGCCGCTCCTGCCCGCAAGCGCCTTGGGGTCGATGGGCTGGCCGTCCAGCCTGTATGCGAAATGCACCGCGACGGGCAGCGGCGCGTTGGACGTGCCCTCGTAGATGATCTCGTTGCCGTCGGCCTTCCACGTGATCACATCGTCGGTCACGTGGGAAAAGGTCTCGTCGCCTCCAATGTTCTCTATGTTTTCAAGGCGGCTGACGTCGACGATCTCATCCCTGCCCTCGTAGTTGTACAGCCGCGCGCTGACGGTGACGCTGTCCACATTGCCCTCGGCGTCTGCGAAGGCGTAGACGGTCTCCTTCTTATCCTCCGCCAGGGCGGGCAGCACGCTCGCACAGAGCATGGACAGCGCGATGATCCAGGCGAGGCGGCGCATGCCATTACGTTTCATATGATGAAGCCTCCGTTTCTTCGACAAGTTTGATCTTCAAGCCGCGATATCCTCCGTCCGGCGCGAAGGGATCCGTATCGCGCACAGCGCTACGCAAAAGCTCACGATGCCCTGGGACAGCATCGACGCGCCCATGAGTCGGACCCATACCCGCATCCCCTCGAACGGACAGACGACGAGCAGTATGCCGGTGACCACGGCAACGACCGCCAGTGCCAGCATCAGCCACCAAGTGCCCAGTCCGAAGCGCCGGGCCTCCAGGGCAGTCTGGACCTTGAACAGGTTGTCCGCCACCAGCTCGACGCCCAGCACCAGGGCCAGCGCATTGACGGCGAGGCTGCGCCGGAACAACAGCACTGAACCCAAAGCGATGGCGAGCACCCCCAGCACGGGGTCGTGCTGAAACGCCAGGCCATAGGGGTCCCTGGAACAGAAGCCGATGATCCGTATGATGCCGAAGGCCACGAACATCGCCCCGGCGCCCCAGCCGATCATGTCGAAGGTGATCTCCGGCAGGCTCAGCATCGCAATACCCATTGCGCAAAACAATCCCGCGAGGACCAGATAGCCCGTTTTTGCGGTTCGCATCATCCTGATCGAACTCATGCCGCGCACGCTCCTTTGATAATCCGTCTTCATTGTTGCGACGGCCTCCGGGCCGCCGCTGCGATCATTCATATGACTAAGGGTCTGCATCCGACCCGTTGATATCCCCGTTCGGCGCGCCTATCGCACGGCGCTGCGTTCAAGCATCATTTCGATGCTCCCCCTTCGAAGCTCGCACAGCCTCAGCAAGCGCTCATCGACGCCCTGTGGCATGCCGCTGTTCAGCCAATCGAGTACCAGCCCAAACAGCTCGCACTTATAGGATTGTATGATGATGTCCCGATCCTCCGGGCGAATGATCTGGTCGCCTGCGGTCTTCTCGACAAATTGGGTGGCGGCGTGTCTGCAGATCTCCATCAGCCGCCGCTCCAGGAAATCCCGGTTGGATGAATGGTAGATGTGGTAAATGGCGTTCCTGTGGTCGTAGCCCAGGCGCATGGCCATCTCGATGCATTCCTCCATCGACGATATATCCCTGTACTGGTTCATCACGCGATCCACCTCGTCGATGATGATCGCCTCGATCAGCGCCGATATGTCCTCGAAATGATAATAAAATGTGTTTCGGTTGATGCCGCACTCATCGACGATGTCCTTGACGGTGATCTTGTTGAGGGGCCGCTCCTCGAGCAGCCTTAACACCGATTCCATGATGGCGTTTTTCTTTTTTGAAACCATGCTGTCGTCTCCCCGATCTTCATTCAGTGGGATGGGGCTGTCCACGAAGGGCCTGGCACAGGCGCGGTCCGAAGGCAACTGCCGTGCCCGCTTCGCCCTTCCCGGACAGCCCCCAACGCTGCAGGGGATCAGTCGTCGGTATCGACAGTCCTGTATGCGATGGCCTCAGTGGCGGCGATCTGTGCGCCGGCGTCCTCGATCGCATCCATGATGTCAGAGCGGATGGCGGTGCGCAGCATGAGGGTGTTGCCGGCGGCCAGGCCAATGTCCCGGGTGGTGTCTCCGACGATGCAGAGCAGCTTGCCCTCGGCATCGCGTGCTGCCATCGCCACGGTGATCCTGAAGGCATTCCCGTCGCCGCTGTTGGTCACATTGGCCCGCAACAGATCCTCGTTGTCATCCTCGTCCTTGGCCACGTACTCGGCGCTGGCCGTCAGGGGACGGATCTCCTTGTCGTCGTCCGCGGCTTTGGACGTGATCGTCAGGTTGAAGTGGTCGATATAGCTCTTCTCGTCCACGTCCTTGACATCCCTGGTGATGACCAGCCAGCCGGACTGGCCGGGCTCCAGGATCTCGGGGTACAGGCTGTACTTGGAGGTGGACTCGAAGGTGACGTCGCTCCGGTCGCGGATCTCGAACAGCAGATCGTTGATGCTGGCGCGCTTGTCGCCGTTATTGGTGACGACGGCGTAGTAATACACGCGGTAGCCATCGGAGTGGGACAGCACATAGGACGCGGTGTCGTCCGTGGGCTGGATATTGCCCGCGGCCATGGCCGACACAGCGGAGCAGCTCAATATGAGGGTGATGATCAGTGCGATAATGCGTTTCATGGATATTCTTCCTCCTTGTTCAAATGACGGCTCCATTTTACCCCCGCCTCTGATATAGTCAATAGACAGATGCCCCTGCCGTGCCCAAAAAAAGCCATAATTTAATACAACCGACTTGTTTTTGTCCGGTGCTGCCAGGCCGCTCCGATGCCCGGGCGCTCGAAGGACAGAAGGGGGCGCCTTGAAAAAAGTGTCCGCTTCCAAGCCAGAAAATGCCGTATACACGAGATATTCAGTCTGAAATACGGTATATGGATGCATGAAAAAAGGACGGGAGGTAGCGACGTACAAGCGGGGACCGGACCGGGTCGGCGTATTTGACGGTCCGAAGATATTCGAAAGGATGGCGCCGGACCCTGAAAACGAATAGGTGTGGCTTGCGGGGATCGTGTTGCAGCGGATGTTCAAGAAGAATACACCGATGAAAGGATCGGCCCAGGCGTTGCTTTGCCCCGGAGATGACCGGAGCTTCTTCTCTTGCCCGGCAGGATAGGATATGGTTTTCCCGGGGATCGATCGTTCTGCCCATCGATCCACGATGCTCGGAACAGCGTGGTTATGATTGACTTACCACCCATACAGCATATATAATGGAATTAGAATAATTCCAAGGGATGATGTCTGTGAAAAAGAACGCGCAGCTGATCCTGGATATCATTGCCCATTCATCCGATCACCTGACCGCCGAGCAGATCCACATGGCGCTGCTGGAGAGCGGAAACAGGATGGCGCTGGCGACGGTCTACAATAACCTGGCCGCCCTCTATTCTGAAGGACAGATCCGAAAGGTTTGCGTGGAAGGTTATCCGGATCGATACGACAAAATGACACGGCACGATCATCTGGTTTGCCGCGTCTGCGGCAGGCTTGCCGATATCCGCTTCAAGGACCTGACCGAGCTGCTCCAGTCCCAGACCGACGAAGAATTGCTGTCCTACGACCTGCAGGTGAGCTATATCTGTCCCGCATGCCGTAGGGCGGCACATGATGCCAGCGCGACCGACCCGTGAAAGGAGGCGTATCCCCTGTGAGATACGTATGCCCGATCTGCGGCTACGTCTATGACGAAGCCAAGGGCCCACCCTGGAACACGCTCCCCGACGACTGGAAGTGTCCCCTGTGCGGCGCTGCCAGGGCGGATTTTCGCCCCGAAGGCGCGCAACAGGCCGCACCGGCCGCCCCTGTCCCCGCGACCTTCGAGGATGTGCGCCCCCTGACGGCCATGGAACTGAGCGCGGTGTGCTCCAACCTGGCCCGGGGCTGCGAGAAGCAGTACAAAACCGACCAGGCCGCCGCGTTCACGCGGCTGGCGGATTGGCTCAGGGGACGGGCGGAGCCCATCGCCGACCCGACCTTCGATGCGCTGCTCAGAAAGATCGAACAGGACCTGTCCGAGGGCTACCCGACCGCCAACGCCGTCTGCGGCCGGATCGGGGACCGCGGCGCGCTGCGCAGCCTGGTGTGGAGCGAGAAGGTGACGCGCATGCTCCAGTCTCTGCTCGCCCGGTACATGCGGGAAGGCGAGGCCATGCTGAGGGATACCGGCGTCTGGGTGTGCACCATCTGCGGCTTCGTCTACGTGGGCGAAACGCCGCCGGAGCTTTGCCCGGTGTGCAAGGTGCCCGGCCGCAAGCTTGAAAAGATAGGGGGCTGACGTCATGGGCGATAGATATGCCGTGAGAAACATTCGCTTCTGTGAGAAGGATTGCCTGTGCCTGTACGTCTGTCCCACGGGCGCGTCGGACACCGAAAACAGCGTGATCGACGTTGATAAGTGCATCGGCTGCGGCGCCTGTGCGGAGGCCTGCCCCGCCAAGGCCATCAGCCTGGTGCCCCGGGAGTACCCACCCCAGCAGAAAAAGGATGAGACCGTCGTCGCGGCGCTGCGGCAGCTGGTATACGCCAAGGTCGAACAGGAACAGCTGGCCGCGGGCCTGCCCGGGAAACTGGCGAAGGCTGCGGAGAAGTCCTGCCGCATCATGGCAGAGGACCTGCTTCGGGAGGCGGGCTACATGCTGCCCCAGAGCGGCAACGCCCGGGCGCTGCTGACGGAACTGCTGGAGCAATATGCCTCAGCGCCCGGCTTCCCCGCGGAGGACGTGCGCTTCCTGCTGGACGCCGTTTCTTTCAACGAACCGACCCCGACAAAGGAGGATAAACCTGTGGAAGTCTGGAAATGCACCGTATGCGGCTACATCCACGAGGGCCCGATGACCGACGATTTCACCTGCCCCCGCTGCAGGCAGCCCGCCTCGAAGTTCGTGAAGGTGGCGCCGGAGGCTCCGAAGAAGAATCCCTACGCCGGCACGCAGACCGAAAAGAACCTGGAGGCCGCCTTTGCCGGCGAATCCCAGGCCCGCAACAAGTACACCTACTACGCCTCCCGTGCGAAGAAGGACGGCTTCGAGCAGATCGCGGCGCTGTTCCTGAAGACCGCGGACAACGAAAAGGAGCACGCCAAGATGTGGTTCAAGGAGCTCAACGGCATCGGCACCACGGCGGAGAACCTGGCCGCCGCCGCGGACGGCGAGAACTACGAGTGGACGGACATGTACGAGGGCTTCGCCGTCACCGCCGAGGCCGAAGGCTTCCCCGCGCTGGCCGCGAAGTTCCGCATGGTCGCCGCCATCGAGAAGCACCACGAGGAACGCTACCGAGCGCTTTTGATGAACGTGGAGATGCAGGAGGTCTTCAAAAAGAGTGCTGTCCGGGTGTGGGAGTGCCGCAACTGCGGGCACATCGTGGTGGGCACCCAGGCCCCGGAGGTCTGCCCGGTGTGCGCCCATCCCCAGAGCTACTTTGAAGTGAACGCGGAGAACTCCTGATCGACCAAAGGAGGAAAATGACATGACGTTTTACAGATGCGAACACTGCGGCAACATCATCGCGCACATCCACGATTCCGGCGTGCGCTGCCACTGCTGCGGCGAGGAGATGAAACCCCTCGTGCCCAACACCACGGACGCGGCGGGCGAGAAGCACGTGCCCGTCGTTCAGGTGAACGGGCAGACCGTCACCGTCACGGTCGGCTCCGTGGAGCATCCCATGCTGGAGGCCCACTACATCCAGTGGATCCTCCTCGAGACCAGGGAAGGTCGCCAGCGCAAGGCGCTGAAGCCCGGCGATAAGCCCACAGCAGCCTTCGCGCTCACCGAGGGCGATGAAGTGGTCGCGGCGTATGAGTACTGCAACCTGCACGGGTTGTGGAAATCGGAATAGGCGGACCCCGTGCAGCCTGTATGCCCGGGACGATCACCGCTTATCGGATGCAGGCGCATAACATCAAAGCGCGTGTGACGCAAGGGTTTCTTCCATACGGTGATCCACAGGCAACTGGATTATAGCATGAAAACCGCCGCCCACGCAATGAGGAATACCAGAGAACAAAGACGCATGACAAGAGATCCGTCCCCTTGTCATGCGTCTCCTGATGAAAAACCTTGATCGTTCGACTACTTCCCGCTCTTTTGCTTCTTTCTGTCCTTGAGGGTACATGTCAGGATGATGCCCACTACGATCACGCCTACGGCCACCGTCATAACCACGCCCATGGCATTATGATAAACGGAATTGACGATCTTCCGGTAGGCCTCCTGATCTTTTACGACGAGCGTCAAGGGATCGACATTACCCATCTTTTACATGTACATTTCCGCACTGGCTCTGAATGCCTCATTGGACAAATACAGAGGCGTATAGGTGTTGATCGCCTCTCGCAGTCCGCTGACTGCTCCCAGAGTCAGGACGACGCCGATGATGCCGGTGCCCATGGACATGCCCAGGCTTTGGCCCGTGGAGACCAATCCGGAGCAGCTGTTTTGCGCCTGCGGCGGAACCGTTGACAGCCGCACATCCACGCTCAGCGACATGGGAAAGCCCAGACCCGCCCCATATACAAACATGCCCGGCAACAGGCTCAGGAAGCCGACATCGGGCGTGAACCGATTCCGCAGGATGAGGCATCCGCCGATCGCGATCACAAATCCTATGAGCATACCGCACCTATGCCCGATGCTCATGGCGATCTTTGGTGCGATGAGAGATACCAGCAGCATTCCCACGGTCATGGGCATCAGCATCAGACCCGTTTCAAAGGCCGACAGCTTCAATACGGACAGCAGATAGACGGAAATGGCAAACAACGTGCCGGCCATGACAAGGGCCGTGATCAGGCGCACCAGCGTTCCATTGCTCAGATTGCGGTCTTTCAGCAATCTGACATCGAAGAGGGGCACCTTGCCGGCCCTGGTGCGCCTCAGCTCCAGGGATCCAAAGGCCAGCATGATGACGATGCTTGCGGTCACCTCGATGATGCAGAGCCCGATATTCTTGCCGGACAGCTGCAGTATTCCCGACATGAACAAAAGCAATCCCGCAACGGACAGGACCGACCCCGGAATATCCAGGTCTTTAAGACGCGGGGACGGTTCTTACGTCTTGTCGGTCTTCACCGTTCGCTCGATGATCGCCTTGCCGATGCCCGTCAATCTGGACAGCTGCCGGATGGATATGCCGGCCCTCAGCGCCTTCCTTATCGCTGCGTCGCGCCTTTCGCCCGTCCACCCGATGAGCTCCTGCGTCCCGCCGATTCCGCATACGGCCCGCAGTCGTTCGATCGCCTCCCGGTCGGTTAGCCGTGCGTCCCGTCGATTCCGCAGGTGTCAGGGGGACGGTTCTCTTGACAACATCCCCTTTCAAACACATGGGAACGGTCCGAGACCACCGACGCACGAAACGCGAAGGGCCGCGCCTTCCGTGTTGACGACAACAGGCAAAATGTGGTAGAATGCAGCCGGTGAAGGCACTTTCAACCGTTATGTACAAGGCCTTCGACAGGCTCGAAGTGTGAAGGCCGGTCGACCCACCGCCGAAGCGCGATCATGCGGGGTTGTGCACTTTCCCAGCAGGGGTATTCACTTTCCCCCGCAGGGGTACGCACTTTTGAATACCCCTCCGACAAATCGTCGACGGGTATCACGATCGACCGGATCAGACATGAAAAGCCTGGAAGCATTGCGTTTTCGGGCTTTTTCTTTTTAGGCCGGAGCCGATCCCCAAACGGCACCTGGAAAGGCGCTCGCCTGCTTCGGAACGCGGACCACTCGATCCGTCAGATCGGCCGATCGACCGGACCGGGGTTCGATATTGAGAAAGCCGCCGGACCGTTGAACACAAAAGGACCGTCCCGCGAGTTATAGAAGGAATTGAAGGCCATTGGGATATCGGTGCGGCAGCAGGAACGGCTGACGGGGATCGATAGAGGCGTCATCCAGAAAGTCTGAACGACTATCGATGGGTTGTCAAGAAAACCGTCCCCGTGACACCCGTCCCCGTGACACCCATATATCATTGTTTGTCTTTGGAGCCCCTGGGGTTTCTTTGTTTATATATCGCAAAGAAAGGAAGTGGAAATAGATGAGATTAATCACCAGTTTATTGATACTTGCTATCATACTATCAATCTATCCTGCAATCGGAGAAGCAAACAGCCTTCAAGCATGGATAATTGAATTGCAAAATGAAGGATACAAAAATGTCGAATATATTTCTGGCGATTTATTCAGATTCTGTTGCCGTGATTATTACGGTGGGTGGCTATTTGGTATTGTGAATTCACAAGGCAAAGAAGTCGTCCCTGCTATCTATTATGAGATACTCATTGAAAGCGAAAACAGAATAGCTGTTTATGGTCCTCAGGGATGGTGTTACATCGATATGCAAGGTAATCCCATAAACAATGATCATTATGAAACTGTTCAAGCGTGCTTTTCGGGAGGAAGAGCTTGGGTTGGAAAAGCCTCAGAAGAGGGCCTTCTACGGTATTTCTGCATCGATTCTGAAGGGAACGAGATTTCACCGTTTGGATGGAACTATGCCAGGCCATTTCAGAATGGTATTGCAATTGTTGGGACAAACCAAATTTCACTTTCAAATGGCTCGTTTTTTGATGATTGTTATCAATTATCTTATGGATTTATAGACTATATGGGCAATGTTGTCTGTGAGCCTAAATGGGACTATTTAAGTGATTTTTCTAGTACTGGAATTGCAATATGTGGCAAGTATAATTCTAATAATGAAATGCGATTTGGCTATATCAATTCAAATGGAATCGAGATGACAGCAATCGAATGGAAAACAGCGGATGCATTTTCTGAGAGCTATGCTATTGTATCAACGGAACAAAACGTATGGAAAATCTTGGATGAACACTTTAATTGCGTTCAATCATTAGACGATATATCTAATATGGGGGCAGTACATAGCGGATTAATTGCTGCTTCTTTTATTGATAGGAAGAATCAATCATTGAATAATGTGTATATAAATATCAATGGAGAGGTTGTCATTCGACCCGACGCTGAAATGATATGTCCTTTTGTTGATGGCTTTGCATGCATTTGCAAAAAGGGGTATAAATACAAATCTGAGATTGCAGGAGATAATGCATTATTCTCAGAAACAGGACTTTGTGGGGCAATTAATACTGAGGGGGTATCTGTTATTACACCCGAATGGGATATGATCGCTAATTGTGGATCTGGCGTTTTTATTGTTGAGAAAGATGCAGAGTATTGGATTATAAATGCAATGCTACAGAAAGCAAGTAGTCAATCCTTTAAAATGATATATAGTAGTATAATAAATGGAAAGCTATTAGGTATCACTGCAGACGATAGATTTGTCAGTATAGATCCAGAAACATTCGTATTACGCGATACAATTATTAGTGACAATGAAAGAAAAGTGATTGGGGATAATACAATATATAGTGATTATTAACCGATGACATGATATTGGGGATAATATGTAGTGCCCCGCGGTTGCAAGAACGCGGATTTACCTGTAAGCTAATAGTGAGGAAAAAGCTGCAGGGATAACCGCAAGCAAAAGGAGCAGCACTACATGAATAGTAAGATATATGCGTACAAAAGAAGAAAAGAAAGGAGTCATTGGATGGTTTTCAAGTTTATTCTCCGTATTCTTTCGTGGTATAAAAAAATAAGTGTCATTGTTCTTTGCGGACTTATAATTACTACCGGAATAGCAGAACAAATCGTATTCACGTCTTTTGGGCGGCCGTGTTATTCATCATTAGACTTTACCCCATATGGTCCAAATGGCGAGTATCCAGGTATGTACCTTGTCAAATACGACACTTCAACACATGAGTATAGTGGATATGCGGTTCCACAAACAACTATGATTTATCATGGAGGCAACGAAGTCCCGGGAATTGCTTGGAATGCTTCAAATACTGTGGTTGACAAGTACATGAATCTTGAATACTTGGTTGGAAGGATCCAAGATGATTCTATTGTGGTTGATCCCCGTTTTGACCCGAGTGATTATGGCCTATGGAAAGCTCTTGGTTGGTCTGATGATGGATATACGCTCTATGCGCTGTGCTATGATGTGGTAGATTCTGAACTGGTATTAACGCTTAAGCGTTTGAGTTATTATTCTGATATAAATCAAACCACATATCATGTCTTTCGTCCCAAACAATTCTTTACTGGGATGTGTTTTGCATATAACGCATCCGGGCTGATTGCCTAGACACAGAATACTTACGAAAACATGCAGATCGTTGTCTCCAACGGTGAAAAAGAAAAGATCATCGACTTGGTAGGCGGTCACGACTCAGTTCCGATATGTTGGTTGGATGACAATACACTATTATATTGGGACAGTCCAAATGAAGAAAGCACTAGTTATACACTAATGGTTTACTACTGGGATACAGACACAGCTATACCATTTAAGGCTGCAACAGGGGATGAGATCATGTTTGACGAAGAGACTGACGACGGGTGGACATGGTTCCCATGGTATGACATGACTATTTCATCGGACAAAAAGTCTGTTGCTCTGTTTATCGTCTGCTCACCTGGATCAACATATCCCGTTGCCGATATTGCAATAATCTCTTTGAGCGATGCCTCTAAAGAGTTATTGCACCCATGGAATGAGGATTACGATGAAGGAGCCTATAGAGATATCGATGATACAATAACCATTCAAGCTCCCTATGATTTGTATGTGGACTGTAGAATACGATTAAACATCGCTTATTTGAATTGATTCCTGATGAGGGGGTGCGGGTGTCATGGGGACGGTTTTGCGCGAAAAAGGGACAGTAGTAAGCAGACAAAAACCAACCATCCCAAAGGCATGGCAAGAATAGAAACTGAGGATAGGATCAAGCTGCTTAACTGGCCGGTACCGGCGGCGAATAGAGAACACCTCTAGATAGAGCCTGTTCAAATTTTTCTGTAAAGAGGTATTGCGGACTGTGATAGAATAGAGAGATTACAGGAGGCAAGACAATGGGCAGAAAGAGAGACAACGTGCTGAGTGAAGAGAAGCGGA
>JAFRMB010000020.1 GCA_017430945.1 Clostridia bacterium
ACTCACCAGCATGTGCACATGATCCGGGCATACCTCGGCTTCTACGATCTCTATCCCTTTCCATTCACACAGCTGCCTAAGTATCTTTCCTATCGCTTCCCGTTTCTCTCCATAGAATGCTTTTCTCCTATACTTCGGCGCCCTGACGGCGGCGCTTGTGTTTTTCCGCCCGATTTGCTATCATAGGAGGCAGGGGCCCGCCGGGCGCCCCGGCGAATACGCGCGCGATGGCGCGGGAACGGAGCGATCCACATGGAAAACGCGAGCGGCATGACCTTTCAGAACATCCTGCCCTTCCTGCTGGCGATCCTGCTCATCTTCATCATCCCCATGCTGATGCGCCGCTACGGGCTCACCTGGGAGGACGTGATCCGCATGCTTTTCTCCCGCGCGCGCAAACGGGACTACGCCGACCTCGCCGCGGGCTCGAAGGCGAAGCGCGAGCCCTGGCAGACGAACGGCCGCAGCCAGGACATACAGGCGCTGGTGTCCACGCTCTTGATCTTCGTGCGCCGCCACAAGCTCGGCCTCGTGTATCCGGGCACCGTCGAGCACGGCGGGAAGATGGCGAACCTGGTGGCGCTGCTGGTCACGCGGGACGAGGTCATCGGCATCAACTGCTTCGGCTTCGGTGGCACGATCACCGAACGGGACGGCAAATGGACGCAGCACATGAACGGCGCGGACCGGGCGATCCCCGACCCGCTCGAGGGCGACCGGCAGCAGGCCGCGATCGTCCGGGCGGCGATGGACGCAAACGGCATGGCCCACATCCCGCTGCGCGTCATGGCCGTGTTCACCGGCCGGACCGTCGAGATCCGCACGGCGCACCCGGACGAGGTGTGCGACACGCGCCGGCTGCTCGACCATCTGAAGCGCTGCGTGGCCCAAAGCGGCCAGGCGCTCGATCCCGCGGAGGTCTCCCGCCGGCTGAACGGCTGCGTCACGCGGCTGACCCGGTCCGGGAAGTGAAGCGCGGCCCGGGGCGGCCAAAAATACCGTTAAAAACAGTGGACAAAAATTAATAATTGTGTTATAGTCTAAGTATCCCAAATATTATATAAGGAGGCTCCCCCATGAAGAAATTTCTTGTTCTGACCCTGGTCCTGGCACTCCTGGCGATGTCCTGCACGGCTTTCGCCGCGGAAGTCACGCTGTCGCTCGGCCACATCCAGTCCGAGACCGACTCCTGGCACGAGGCCGCGCTCGCCTTCAAAGAGTACGTCGAGGAGAAATCCGAGGGCCGCATCGCCGTCGAGGTGTATCCGAACTCCCAGCTGGGCTCTGAGGTCGACATGCTGACCTCCATCCTGATGCAGTCCGGCTGCGACATCACCTACACCGGCGAGTCCATGCAGACCTACGAGCCCGACCTGGGCATGATCGGCATGCCCTACCTCATCCAGTCCGACGAGCACATGGACGCCGTTCTGAACGGCGAGCCCGGCAAGAAGTTCGAAGCCCTGATGGAGAACGCCGGCATGAAGGTCATCGGCTACTTCACCCGCGGCCCGCGCTACATCACCTCCAACCGCAAGATCGAGACCATCGCCGACTGCCAGAACCTGCTGATCCGCACCCCGCAGTCTCCGATGACCGTGGCGGCCTTCGAGGCGCTGGGCGCCAAGCCCACCCCCATGGCGCTGAACGAGGTGTTCACCTCGCTGCAGCAGGGCACCATCGAGGCCCAGGAGAACCCCTACGCCTTCATCAAGAACCAGAGCTTCTATGAGGTCCAGAAGTACCTCATCAAGACCGCGCACCTGCGCGCCTGGGTGTACATCGCGATGGGCAAGGCCAAGTTCGACTCGATGCCGGAAGACCTGCAGCAGATCGTGCTGGAGGGCGGCAAGCACGCGCAGGAAGTGGAGCACGAGCTGTTCCTGAAGAACGAGATCGAATTCGAGGATTTCCTCAAGGAGAAGATGGAGTTCGTCGAGGTCGACCAGAAGGCGTTCGCCGATGCGATGATCGCGGGCGTGCTGCCCACCCTGACCGACAGCCAGAAGGCGCTCTATGAGGAGATCGCGGCGCTCGCGCAGTGATCCGCCAGAAGTCATAAGACGTCATGGAGCCAGCAGATCCGCTGGCTCCATTCCATAAAGGGGTGACCGATATGAAAAAAGGCTTTGACAAGTTCGTCAAGATCTACACCGAGGTGCTTTGCGCCTTCGGCTGCGTGTTCTATCTGGCCTTCTGCGTGTGCGTGCTGGTCCAGATCGTCAGCCGGAACCTGCTGCCCTCCGCTCCCTCCTGGACGGAGGAGCTGGCGCGGTACACCTTCGTGTACATGGTCGCCTTCGGCTGCGGCGTGGCCGTGCTGAAGGACGAGTTCGTGTTCGTGGAATTCCTGAAGGACGCGCTGGTCGCCAAGGGGCTGCACAGGCTGAACAAGGTGATCCGCCTGCTGGTGACCGTCGCGATGCTGGCGCTGAGCGCGTACCTCCTGTTCTTCTCGGTCCCGCAGCTCGCGTTCATCAAGTTCCGGATGGTGTCGACCGCCATGCAGCTGCCCATGCAGGTCGTCTACTTCTCGCAGATCCTGATGTTCGGCTTCCTGTGCATCAGCCTGATCATGCGCATCATCCAGATGATCGCCGGCTTCTCGGACGCGCCCGAAAAAGCATCTTAAGGAGGTAGGCAGAAATGGTATCAGCATTGTTCATCTCATTCCTCGTCTGCCTGGCGGTGGGCGTGCCCGTGGCCTTCAGCCTGGGCATCGCTTCGCTCATATACTTCCTGGGCACCGGGATGCCGATCGTCCAGTTCGCACAGCGCTTCTTCGCGGGCATGGACAGCTTCACGCTGCTGTGCATCCCCGGCTTCACGCTGGCCGGCAACCTGATGAACCAGGGCGGCATCTCCGACAAGCTGCTGGACTTCGCGGACGCCATCGTGGGCCATCTGCGCGGCGGCCTGGCCTACGCCAACATCCTGGCCTCCATGGTCTTCGCCGGCATCTCGGGCACGGCACTGGCCGACACGGTGGCGCTGGGCGGCATCGAGATCCCCATGATGGTGCAGCAGGGCTACGACGTGCCCTTCTCGGTCGCGGTCACGGCGTCGAGCTCCTGCATGGGCCCCATCATCCCGCCGTCGGTCCCGATGATCATCGCGGCCACGATGACCGGCCTGTCCGTCTCCAAAATGTTCATGGCGGGCATCTTCCCCGGCATCCTGATGGGCGGCTCCATGTGCCTGGTGTGCTACCTGGAGGCGAGAAAGAAAAACTATCCCAAACGCGATAAGATGCTGTCGTTCAAGGAGATCATGAAGGCAGGCCGCGAAGCCATCTGGGCCATCATCATGACGGCCATCATCCAGTTCGGCATCATGGGCGGCGTGATGACCCCCACCGAGGCCTCCATCGTGTGCGTGGCCTACGGCACCATCGTCAGCTTCTTCATCTACAAGAAGCTGAACCTGAAGTCCTTCTACGGCTGCCTGAAGCAGACGCTGTCCAGCGCCGCGGCCATCATGGCGCTGGTAGCCTTCGCCAACGTGTTCGCCTACATACTGACCAAGGAACGCATCCCCAACATGATCGCGGACGCGATGCTGCAGCTGACGACGAACAAGTACATCATCCTGCTGCTCATCAACATCTTCCTGATCTTCGTGGGCATGTTCATGGAGACCATCGCGGCGATCCTGATCCTGTTCCCGGTGCTGCTGCAGGTGGCCTCGCAGGTCGGCGTGGATTCGATCCAGTTCGGCCTCATCTGCGTGATGAACCTGGTCATCGGCCTGACGACGCCGCCCGTCGGCGTGTGCCTGTTCGCGGCCACGGCCATCGGCGGCAACAAGCTGTCGGAGAACGTGAAGGCGCTGGCACCCTTCATGATCGCGCTGTTCTCGGTGCTGCTGCTGGTCACCTACGTGCCGGCGGTCTCCGTCGGCGTGATGCGGCTCTTCACCGGCGGCTGACGAGAGGAAAGAAGATCCATCCACGCGACAGAGCGGGGGCCTTCGGCCTCCGCTCTGATCTTTGGGTGCGAACAGGGCGCCGGGGGCAAGACGATGCCCTCCCGGACGGAGCCGGCTGCACAGCTGCGGACGCCAAATCATGGCGTCCCTGCGTGGCGGGACGTGCTCATCCACGCCGTAGGGGCGCCGTTCACGGCGCCCGCGTTCCCGGTCCGTTCGGACACCGGGATATGGCATCTCTCCAGCAACGATGGATGGCGACCATCGATCGCCGGGACGTGGCGGAGCACGCGATCACCTGCCGTAGGGACGCCATAATTGGCGTCCGCGTCCCTGATCCATCCTGTTGCGGGCGATGAGGACATCGCCCCTACATCAACACGTTCGACCCGCGACCCGCAAGGCGTTGCGCAGGCGCGGGACGTGGCGACCGATGGTCGCCGGTACGGGACGGAACACGCGATCACCCGCCGTAGGAACGCCATAATTGGCGTCCGCGTTCCCGAACCATCCGGACACCATGAATGGTGTCCCTACGGGGAAGCAGGAGAAGCGACCCCTCCGGCCCTGCGGGCCACCTCCCCTGAAAGGAGAGGCAAGGGGGCTGACTGGCCCGGCACTATGTCTTCCGTTTCGTTGCAGGCAAATCTATGGCGGGTACGGCATCTGTAGGGGCGATGTCCTCATCGCCCGCATGTGTCATCCCCACGGGGCGCGAGATCGTCACCAGGTCGTTCATGGGCGACGAGGCGAAAATACGGACACCAATTATGGTGTCCCTACGGTGGGGTATCGCACACACTTGTCGTAGGGGCGCCATTCATGGTGCCCGCGTCCCCGTTCCATTCTGACACCGGGATATGGCATCCTCCCGGTAACGATGGATGGCGACCATCGATCGCCGGGGCGTGGCGGAGCACGCGATCACCTGCCGTATGGACGCCATAATTTGGCGTCCGCGTCCCTGATCCATCCTGTTGCGGGCGATGAGGACATCGCCCCTACATCAACACGTTCGACCCGCGACCCGCAAGGCGTTGCGCAGGCGCGGGACGTGGCGACCGATGGTCGCCGGTACGGGACGGAATGCGCGATCACCCGCCGTAGGGACGCCATAATTGGCGTCCGCGTTCCTGATCCGTTCTGATGCCTGGATATGGCGTCCAAATTGGGAACGGGGCGTAGAGACCGATCGCCGTCGGTGTGCAGGGATGGTGCGCCGGTCGCGGCGGCGAGCACGGCTCGCCACGGATCATGGTTCCCCGCGATGGAAATGGATGGCGACCGATGGTCGCCGGTACGGGGCCGCGCGGACAGATCCGGAGTGCCTGTACATGGAACGACCTCTCAGTCGCTGACGCGACAGCTCCCCCGGAAGGGGAGCCGCGACGATCGAGCCGGCCCCAGCGCATCGTTGACCGCAGTGAGAAAGCGGCACGGCGGAAAAGGCGCCTGCAGATGGTTGCGATCCAGATCGAGATCAGTATCGGATATCGGCATGGGGCGACGCGATGTCTCCCCATGTCCCTCCGGCGTTCATCGATCATATGAAAACCGGGACGGCCATCTGGGCCGTCCCGGTCGTACTTTCCGTATTCAGGATCAGGCAATGGGGGAAGCGACGACCGCGCCGTCCGCGCCCACGACCTCGCCGTTCTCGTTCACGGTCAGCTTCTCGCCGGCGGTGATGGCGGCGACGCTGTCAGCGTTGAACCAGAAGGTCTTCTCGCCGGCGGTGATGCCGATCGCGGCACCTTCGGGCGCGTCCGCGTTGTCCTCGGGCTTCACGAGCTCGACGCCCTCGATGACGCCCTTCACGGCATCCTCGATGGAAGCAGCGGCCTCTTCGACAGCGCCCTCGACGGCCTCGGCGGCGTCAGCAGCGGTCTCCTCGGCGGCCTCAACTGCGCCTTCGACGGCCTCGGCGGCCTCGTCCTTCACCTCTTCGGCAGCCTCAGCAGCCTCTTCGGCAGCGCCCTCGACGGCCTCGGCGGCGTCAGCAGCGGTCTCCTCGGCGGCTTCAACAGCGCCTTCGACGGCCTCGGCAGCCTCGTCCTTCACCTCTTCGGCAGCCTCAGCAGCCTCTTCGACAGCGCCCTCGGCAGCCTCGGTGGCCTCTTCGGCAGCGCCTTCGACGGCATCGGCGGCGTCAGCGGCGGTCTCCTCGGCAGCCTCAACAGCGCCTTCGACGGCCTCGGCAGCCTCGTCCTTCGCCTCTTCGACAGCACCCTCGACGGCGGCAGCGG
>JAFRMB010000021.1 GCA_017430945.1 Clostridia bacterium
GCTCTTGACGAGGCCGGCATCACCCACGGCGTCGACAAGGACGTCATCGTCATGGGCTTCGACTGCAACAAGTGGGCTCTGCGCGAGCTGCTTGCCGGCAACTGGAACTATGACGGTCAGTGCAGCCCGTTCCAGGCGTCCGTGATCGACGAAATGATCAAGACCCTTGAGGCCGGCGGCACGATCGACGGTCTGAACGAACTCAAGCAGATGATCTCCGTCGAGAAGGGCTTCGACGCCCGTGAGCTCACGCAGGCCGACATCGACACCTACGGTCTGGGCGAGTAATCCGCGGATCTGAGGCAAAGCATACCCCGTATACCTTTACAGCGCGGTGTGGAACAGTGGAGCAATCCGCGGTCCACACCGCGTTTTTTCCAAATAACAAGGACAGGAGTTGAGCGGATGCAAGAAGACGCTGTATTGACCATGCGCGGGATCTGCAAATCCTTCCCAGGCGTAAGAGCCCTGGAAAACGTGGATTTTACCCTGCGCAAGGGAACGATCCACGCGCTGATGGGAGAGAACGGAGCCGGCAAATCTACGTTGATCAAGGTGTTGACCGGCGTATATCCCATGGACAAGGGAGAGATCCGGATCGACGGCGTCGATAACGCCATCAGCATCCGGTCTCCCCAGGAGGCTCAAAACTACGGCATCAGCACCGTCTACCAGGAGATCACGCTCTGCCCGAATCTCACGGTGGCGGAGAACATGTTCATCGGCCGCAGCGAGAAAAAGAACGTCGACTGGAAGCAGATGGAGAAGCGCGCCGGGGAGCTGCTGGATAATCTGGGCATCCCGGCCAGACCGAAGCAGCAGCTCGGCAGCTGTTCCCTTGCAGTGCAGCAGATGGTGGCCATCGCGCGCGCGGTGGACACCGAATGCAAGGTGCTGATCCTCGACGAGCCGACCTCCTCGCTGGACGACAAGGAAGTGGAGATGCTCTTCGGGCTGATGCGCGAACTGAAGGCACGCGGGGTCGGCATCATCTTCGTGACGCACTTCCTCGAGCAGGTCTACGCGGTCAGCGACCAGATCACCGTTCTGCGCAACGGCGAGCTGGTGGGCGAATACGCGGTCAGGGACCTGCCGCAGGTCAAGCTGGTCGAAAAGATGATCGGCAAGGACCTCGAGGATCTCTCCACCATCAAAAAGCAGGCGCCCCCCTCCGGCGAGAGGGAGATCGTCTACGAGACCGAGGGACTGTCCAGCTCCGAGAGCCGCCCCTTTGATTTCCACATTGCCGCGGGCGAGGTCAACGGCTTTACCGGCCTTTTGGGCTCGGGCCGAAGCGAGAGCGTGCGCGCCATCTTCGGCGCCGATCAGGTGACGGGCGGCAAGGTCAGGGTAAAGGGAAAGAGCGTCAGGATCAACAAGCCCCTCGACGCCATGAAGCACGGCATCGGCTATCTGCCGGAGGACCGCAAGCGCGACGGCATCATCGCGGACCTGTCCGTGCGGGACAACATCATCCTCGCGCTGCAGGTGATCAACGGGATGAACCGCCCCTTCTCCAGGGCCAAGGCGGAGGCCTTTGCCGACGAGTACATCAAAGCGCTGCAGATCAAGACCTCTTCCACGGAGACCCCGGTCGGATCGCTCTCCGGCGGCAACCAGCAGAAGGTCATCCTGGCCCGCTGGCTGTTGACGCACCCGCAGTATCTGATCCTGGACGAGCCGACGCGCGGCATCGACGTCGGCACCAAGCTGGAGATCCAGAAGCTGGTGCTGAAGCTCGCCGAGGAGGGCATGAGCGTCACCTTCATCTCCTCCGAGATCGAGGAGATGCTGCGTACCTGCTCGCGACTCATCGTCATGCGAGACCGCAACATCGTGGGCGAGCTGAGCGGTGACGAGCTGACGCAGGCACAGGTCATGAAGACCATCGCGGGAGGTGGAGAGTAAGATGAAAAAGAAGAATAAAGCTTCCGGCGGTCTCGGCCAGCTGCTGATCCCGCTGATCGCGATCCTGCTGCTGGTCATCTTCAACCTGATCCGCGACCCCGGCTTTTTCTCCGTGAGCATCGCCGCCAATAATAAGGGCGACCCGGTCCTGCAGGGCAACCTGATCTCCATCCTCAACGGCGCGTCCGAGCTGGCCATCCTCTCGATGGGCATGACGCTGGTGACGGCTGCCTCCGGAGGACAGGACATCTCCGTGGGCGCTCTCGCGGCCATCGCGGGCAGCGTTTTCGTCAAGGTCCTCAAGGGCGGAGCCGTGTCCGGCAGCGCGGTCATCGCGGCCTTCCTCGCCTGTTGCGCGGTCGCCATGGTGTTCGGAGCCTTCAACGGCTCGCTGGTCTCCTTTTTCCGCATCCAGCCCATGATCGCGACGCTGATCCTCTTTACCTGTGGACGCAGCATCGCATACTGGATCAACGGCGGCGCGACGCCGACCATCGAAAGCCCCGTCATCAATGCCATCGGCAGCTTCATCCCCGGCATTCCCGTGCCGACGCCGATCCTGATCGTGATCCTCGTGGGGATCCTCTTCTGGCTGATCTTCCGCTTCACGACGCTGGGTCTGTATATCCAGACCGTGGGCATCAACCAGGGCGCGGCGCGTCTCAACGGCATCAACGCCGTCGGCATCAAGCTGCTGAGCTTCATCATCCTCGGCGCCTGCTGCGCGGTGGCCGGCATGATCGGCGTGAGCCGCCTGGGGTTGATCAACCATGAGACCCTGCTCATCAACATCGAAATGGACGCCATCCTTGCCGTGGCTATCGGCGGCAACAGCCTGGGCGGCGGCAAGTTCAAAATGCTCGGTTCCGTTCTGGGCGCGTATGCGATCCAGGCGCTGACCATCACGCTCTACGCCATGAAGGTCCCCTCCACGGACGTAAAAGCCTACAAGGCCGTGGTCATCGTCATCCTCGTGGTAATGGGCTCCCCCGTTGTGAAGGACGTCATGAGCCGTTTCTGGAACAGGCTCAGATCAAAACGCCCTGCCGCAGCGGGAAAGGAGGTGGCCTGATCCGTGAGTAAACTTCCCGACAGAAGCGGCGCCCGCCGCAGAGAACCGATCACCGATACACAGCTTTTGCTTACCATCACCATCTGCATCTTCGTGGGCATGTACATCATGGCCATGCTGATCTGGGGCGGAGGCTTCAAAAAGCCCCAGATGCTCTTTGACATCCTCAATGACAACGCCTATCTGATCATCATTTCCTGCGGCCTGACGATCGTCATGATCACCGGCAGCATCGACATCTCCGTCGGCGGCGTGACGGCGCTGGTCGCCATGGTGGGCGTGATGATCCTCAACGGCAGCAACCATCTCTTCGACGGTCTGATCGCCTTGCTCGGCCTTGCCGAGAGCTGGCGCATCGTGTTTGCGCTGATCATGTCGCTGCTGATCGGCCTGGCCTTCGGCGCGGTGCAGGGCTTTCTGATCGCGCATCTGGAGATCCAGCCCTTCATCATCACGCTGGCGGGCATGTTCTTCGCCCGTGGTATGATCACCATTTGCAGCGTCGATCCGCAGAAGGCCCCGCAGGAGCTGATGGACATCCTCCAGAAGCGCATTGAGATCCCCTGGCTGGGCTCGGTCAACAAAAAGGGCGTGCTGATCCCGGCCAAGATGGAGATCGGTGTCGTGATCGCGGCCGTGATCGTGATCCTTGTCTTCATCCTGCTCCGCAAAAGAAAGCTCGGCCGCGGCTTTTACGCGGTGGGCGGCAACCGCCAGAGCGCGCTGATGCTGGGCGTGAACGTGCGCCACACGCGCTTCATGGCCCACCTGATCTGCGGCCTGCTCAGCGGCATCGCGGGCTTTGTGTTTATGATGCATACCGGCGCGGGCAACGCCACCAACGCCACCGCGGCGGAAATGAACGCCATCGCCTCCTCGATCATCGGCGGCACGCTGCTCACCGGCGGCGTCGGCAATGTGATCGGCACCTTCTTCGGCGTGCTGACGCTCAGCACCATCAAGTCCATCGTGACGACCTCGGGCCTCCGGGATCCCTGGTGGCAGAGCATCACCACCGGCGCGATGCTGAGCTTCTTCATCCTGCTGCAGAGCCTCGTGCTGATGCGCAAGAACAGGAGCAAGCGCAAGGCGAAGCAAAAGGCCGCGGCGAAGGCCGCCGAAGAAAAACCTTCCGGCGCGGGAGGAGGAACAGCGTGATGGACCTGAAAAAGACTGCGCTCGGCATCGAGCTCGGCAGCACCCGCATCAAGGCGGTGCTGATCGACGAGAACTTCATCCCGATCGCCTCCGGCGACTTTGAATGGGAAAACCAGCTCGTCAACGGCGTCTGGACCTACTCGATGGACGCCGTCCACACCGGCCTGCGGAGCTGCTTCGCCGCGCTGAAGGCCGACGTGAAGGAAAAGTACGGTCTCGAGCTGACGGAGGTCGGCGCGATCGGCGTGTCGGCGATGATGCACGGCTATCTGCCCTTCGACAGGGACGGCAGGCAGCTGGCGGAGTTCCGCACCTGGCGCAACACGATCACCGGCGAGGCCGCGGAAAAGCTCACGGCGCTCTTTGGCTTCA
>JAFRMB010000002.1 GCA_017430945.1 Clostridia bacterium
CAAATCGCTCTCCGGCGGCAACCAGCAGAAGGTCATCCTGGCCCGCTGGCTGCTGACGCACCCGCAGTATCTGATCCTGGACGAGCCGACGCGCGGCATCGACGTCGGCACCAAGCTCGAGATCCAGAAGCTGGTGCTCAAGCTGGCCGAGGAGGGCATGAGCGTCACCTTCATCTCCTCCGAGATCGAGGAGATGCTGCGCACCTGCTCGCGGCTCATCGTCATGCGCGACCGCAACATCGTGGGCGAGCTGACCGGCGACGAGCTGACGCAGGCGCAGGTCATGAAGACCATCGCGGGAGGTGAGGAGTAAGATGAAAAAGAAGAACAAAGCCTCCGGCGGTCTCGGCCAGCTGCTGATCCCGCTGGTCGCGCTGGGCATTCTGATCGTGTTCAACCTCTTCCGCGACATCGGCTTTTTCTCCATCGTCATGCGCGTGAACAACAGCGGCAACATCGTGCTGACCGGCAACCTCGTCAGCATCATCGACAGCGCGAGCGAGCTGGCCATCATCGCGATGGGCATGACGCTCGTGACGGCTGCCTGCGGCGGCCAGGACATCTCCGTCGGCGCGGTCGGCGCAATCTCCGGCGCCGTCTTCGTCAAGGTGCTCCAGGGCATGGGCGGCATCACGGCGACGAGCGTGATCGTCGGATTCCTGCTCTGCTGCCTCGCGACGATCCTCTTCAAGCTTTTCAACGGCACGCTGGTCGCGGTCTTCCGCATCCAGCCGATGATCGCGACGCTGATCCTCTACTCCTGCGCGCGCTCCATCGCCTACTGGATCAACGGCGACGCGACCCCGCAGCTCAACAGCCCCATCATCAGCTCCATCGGCATGACGATCCCGGGCATCCCCATCCCGACGCCGATCTTCGCGGTCCTGCTCGTGGGTCTGCTGCTGGCGCTGATCTTCAAGTTCACCAGCCTCGGCATCTACACCCAGTCCGTGGGCATCAACGAGGGGGCGGCCAGACTCAACGGCATCAACCCGACGAGGATCAAGCTCATCAGCTTCATCCTGCTGGGCGTCTGCGTCTCCGTCGCGGCGCTCATCGGCGTGTGCCGCCTCGGGCAGCTCAACCACAAGACCCTGCTGGTCGATATCGAGATGGACGCGATCCTCGCGGTCGCCATCGGCGGCAACAGCCTCGGCGGCGGCAAGTTCAAGCTCATCGGCAGTATCCTCGGCGCCTACATCATCCAGATGCTGACCACCACGCTCTATGCGATGAACGTGGCTCCGGTCAATGTCAAGGCATACAAGGCGATCGTGATCATCATCATCGTCGTGGCGGGGTCTCCGGTCGTCAAGAGCTTTCTGACGAACCTCTGGCGGCGAGTGCGCGCGCCCTCGGCTCCGAGCGGCCCCAGAAAAGAGGGGGTGAGCTGAATGTCGGGGAAAAACGGCAATAACCGGCTCCGCGCCAGAGAGCCGCTGACCGATACGCAGCTGCTGATGTACATCAGCGTCGGCATCTTCGTAGTCATGTACGCGGCCGCTGCCCTCACGCTCAAGGGCGGCTTCCTCAAGCCGCAGATGATCTTCGACCTGCTCAACGACAACGCAGCGCTGATCATCATCTCCTGTGCGCTGACGATCGTCATGATCGGCGGCGGCATCAACATCAGCGTCGGCGGCGTGATCGGCCTCACGGTCATGAGCTGCGCGCTGTTCCTCAACAACAACCACATCGAGAGCAGCTCCCTGAGCATTCTGGTGACGCTGCTGCTCGCGCTGGGCATCGGCCTGGGCTTCGGCGTGCTGCAGGGCTTCCTTGTGGCCCATCTGGAGATCCAGCCCTTTATCGTCACGCTGGCGGGCATGTTCCTCGCCCGCGGCCTGACGACGATCCTGTCCGTCAACCCGGTCAAGGTGGCGCACGAGGGCTTCCTGAACCTGGTGAAGACCAAGCTGAAGATCTCCTGGCTGGGCTATACCGCCCAGAACGGCAACCTGATCCCCGCCAAGATCGAGATCGGCGCGATCGTCGCCGTCGCCGTCGTCATCGTGATGTTCCTGATCCTGCGCTACACCAGGCTCGGCCGCAACGTCTACGCCGTCGGCGGCAACCGGCAGAGCGCGCTGATGCTCGGCATCAACGTCAAGAGCACCGTCTTCTGGAGCTATGTGATCAGCGGCCTGCTCAGCGGACTGGCCGGCTTCGTCTTCCTGATGCACAAGCCCGCCGGCAACGCCAGCGTGGCCATGCGCAGCGAGATGGACGCCATCGCCTCCTCGATCATCGGCGGCACGCTGCTCACCGGCGGCGTCGGCAACGTGATCGGCACCTTCTTCGGCTCGATGATCCTCGCCACGATCCAGAAGATCATCGCGCTGAGCCCGCTCAACGCATCCTGGTGGCAGGAGATGGCCAGCGGCGCGATGCTGAGCTTCTTCATCCTGCTGCAGAGCCTCGTGCTGATGCGGAAGAACAGGAGCAAGCGCAAGGCGAAGCAAAAGGCGGCGGCGAAGACCGCCGAAGAAAAGCCTTCGGGCACGGGAGGGGGGACTGCGTGATGGATCTGAAAAAAACCGCGCTGGGCATTGAGCTCGGCTCTACCCGCATCAAGGCGGTCCTGATCGACGAGCGGCACCGCCCCATCGCCTCCGGCGATTTTGAGTGGGAAAACCAGCTGGTAAACGGCGTCTGGACCTATTCCATGGACGCCGTCCACACCGGCCTTCAGACCTGCTTTTCCAGACTCAGGGCCGACGTGAGGGATCGATACGGCGCCGAGCTGGACACCGTCGGCGCGATCGGCGTTTCGGCCATGATGCACGGCTATCTGCCCTTCGACAGGGACGGCAGACAGCTGGCGGAGTTCCGCACCTGGCGCAACACGATCACCGGCGAGGCCGCGGAAAAGCTCACGGCGCTCTTTGGCTTCAATATTCCGCAGCGCTGGAGCATCGCCCATCTGTATCAGGCGATCCTGAACGGCGAGGAGCATGTGAAGGATATCGCGTTCCTCACGACGCTCGCAGGCTACATCCATTGGCGGCTCACGGGCGAGAAGCTCATGGGCGTGGGCGA
>JAFRMB010000022.1 GCA_017430945.1 Clostridia bacterium
CAAGCTGTTCAAGGTCTGCCGCCTGCGCTCGATCCCCATCTTCACGTTCATCAAGAAGATGGACCGCACGGGCCGCGATCCTTTCGAGCTGATGGAGGACATCGAATCGGTGCTGGGCATCCGCTCCTGCCCGGTGAACTGGCCCATCGGCATCCACGGCGATTTCAAGGGCGTGTACCACCGGGACACCCGGCTGATCGAGCTGTACACCGGCGGCGACCACGGCCAGGCCCAGGTCCACGTGGAGACCGTGTCCATCGACGATCCGGCCTGCCCGCAGAAGATCGGACAGACCTACTACGACAAGCTGATCGAGGACATCGAGCTGCTGGACGTGGCGGGCGACGAGTTCGACATGGACAAGGTGCTGTCCGGCCAGCTGACGCCGATGTTCTTCGGCTCCGCCACCAACAACTTCGGCGTGGAGCCCTTCCTGAACCGGTTCCTCAGCTACACCAAGTCCCCCACCCCGCGCGTGGCGGAGGGCGTCGGCCCCATCGAGCCCGCCGACGAAAAGTTCACCGGCTTCATCTTCAAGATCCAGGCCAACATGAACCCGGCCCACCGCGACCGTCTGGCCTTCATGCGCGTGTGCTCAGGCGTAGTCGAAAAGGGCATGACCGTGTGGCATTCTTCTTCCAACAGCCGCATCAAGCTTGCCCAGCCCCAGACTTTCATGGCACAGGAGCACGAGACGGTGGAGGTCGCCTATCCCGGCGACATCATCGGCCTGTTCGATCCCGGCATCTTCCGCCTGGGCGATACCATCTGCACCGGCAATCCCGTGAAGTATTCGGGCATCCCCCTGTTCGCGCCGGAATTCTTCTGTCGCGTGAGCCCCGAGGATTCCATGAAGCGCAAGCAGTTCCTGAAGGGCGTGAACCAGCTCAGCCAGGAGGGTGCGATCCAGACCTTCAAACGGCCCAACATCGGCCGGGAAGAGATGATCGCAGGCGTCGTAGGCGTGCTGCAGATGGATGTTCTGGAGTACCGCCTCAAGAGCGAATACGGCGTGAACATCCTACGGGAGAACATGCCCTTCCGCTTCGTGCGCTGGGTGGTCGAGACGCCCAAGCCCCTGGAGAAGCTGCGCCTTACCTCCACCACCGCCATCGCAGAGGACCGCATCGGTCGTCCCGTGCTGATGTTTGAAAACGAATGGTCGATCCGACTGGCAGGCGAAAACAACGAGGGCCTCGTCCTCGCCGAGACCGCCGACCGCATGACGGCGGACGAGATCGAATAAGGCGATCATCGCGCGGCATGGTCCCTCAACGGATCTGCCGCCTTCGGGAACACGGCCTCTCGGTCATCACTCTGAAGGATGAAAACGACGCAGCGGCACGGTATCGGCGTCGCCGCACCCGATCCGACGAACGACCGGTCAGAAGACATGCGGGCAGCCCGCCCGTGTCGCCGATGAAGGTCCGGGATCGAGTCGGCGGGCCAAAGAGGCGGCCGGTCCCGCGCACATATCGATACCGGCTGTCAAAACGTCACCTTCCCCTGTATCTGCCTGAGCCTGGCACGGGAATGCTTCGCGAAAACGGCGTGGTACACGGATCTCAATAAACGATCATAACCGATCAGACAAAAGGGGTCTTATACTTGAAAATCACTCGCAACGATCTTCGCAACATCGCCATCATCGCCCACGTCGATCATGGCAAGACCACCCTTGTGGACGAGATGCTCAAGCAGGGCGGCGTGTTCCGCCAGAATCAGCAGGTCGTGGACCGCGTGATGGATTCGAACGATCTTGAGCGCGAACGCGGCATCACGATCCTCTCCAAGAACACCGCCGTGCACTACAACGGCGTCAAGATCAACATCGTCGACACCCCCGGTCACGCGGACTTTTCCGGCGAGGTCGAGCGCGTGCTGAAGATGGTATCCGGCGTGCTGCTGCTGGTGGACAGCTTCGAGGGCCCCATGCCCCAGACCCGCTTCGTGCTGAAGAAGGCGCTTGAGCTGAACCTCAAGGTCATCATCGTCGTCAACAAGACCGACCGTCCGGACGCGCGCTGCGACGAGGTCCTCGACGAGACGCAGATGCTCCTCATCGACCTCGGTGCGAGCGACGAACAACTCGACAGTCCGGTCATATTCGCATCCGGCCGGTCCGGCACGGCTTCCACCGACTGGCATAAACCCGGTACGGACCTCAGGCCCCTGTTCGACTGCATCCTCGAGCACATCCCCGCCCCTGAGGGCGACCCGGACGGGCAGCTTCAGCTGCTGGTCTCCACCATCGACTACAACGACTACGTGGGGCGCATCGGCGTGGGCCGCATCGAGCGCGGGCGCATCGAGGCCGGTCAAATGGCCATTCGCTGTGTATTCGGTTCCGCTTTCGTCTCTCCCCAGACCCGTCTGGCCGGCCTGTTCGAGTTCGACGGGCTGAAGCGCGTCAACTGCGAGGCCGCAGAGGTCGGCGACATCGTCGCGGTCTCCGGCTTCCCGGATCTGTTGATCGGCGATACCATCTGCAACCCCGCCATGGCGGAGCCGCTGCCCTTCGTGAAGATCGACGAGCCCACCATCTCCATGACCTTCTGCGTCAATGACAGCCCGTTCGCCGGTACCGAGGGCACGTACGTCACCTCGCGCCATCTGCGCGGACGGCTCGAGAAGGAGGCGCTGACAGACGTCAGCCTGCGCGTCGAGGAGACCGACTCCACCGACGCTTTCCGCGTATACGGGCGCGGCGAGCTGCATCTTTCAATCCTCATCGAGACCATGCGCCGTCAGGGATACGAGTTCGCCGTCACCAAGCCCGTCGTGATCTACAGGGAGATCGACGGTGTGAAGTGCGAACCCTTCGAACGCCTGGTGTGCGATGTGCCGACCGATTACTCCGGCTCGGTGATCGACAAGATCGGCCGCCGTCGCGGCACGCTCGTATCGATGACCGGCGAGGACCGCATGCGCCTCGAATTCCTGGTGCCTTCCCGCGGACTGTTCGGCTACCGCAACGAATTCCTGACCGACACGCGCGGCGAGGGCGTCATGTCCGCCGTGTTCGAGGACTATGAGCCCATCAAGGGCGACATCCCCACCCGAAACTGCGGCGCACTGGTGGCCTGGGAAGACGGCTATTCCACCGCTTACGCGCTGTTCAACATCCAGGACCGCGGCGAGCTGTTCATCGAGCCGGGCGTCAAGGTGTACAACGGCATGATCATCGGCAAGAACTCCCGCCCCGGGGACATCGATGTGAACGTGTGCAAGAAAAAGCACATGACCAACTCCCGCAACTCCGCCGCCGCCGAAGAGGCGCTGAAGATCACCGGCGTCCATGTGCCCACCCTGGAAGAGGCCATGGAGTTCATCGACGACGATGAGCTGGTCGAGATCACCCCCAAGTCCATCCGCATGCGCAAGAAGATCCTTGGGACTGAGGCGCGCAAAAAGCTGGAGGCGCGCAGGAAGAACGCCTGACCCCGCACCGGATGTCTGCCCTGACACAGCATCTGACCGAAGGGAGGTCTCGCCCGTGAGCCAGCCAGCCGTGTTCCCCCATCGCGTAACGCAGAGCGACGACGGCACATACTGCTGGACGTACGACCTTAAGGCACACCGCAACTTTGCGCAGCTCACGTTCATGGCAAAGCTCCTCGCCGCCATATTCGTGCCGGTCGCGCTCATCCTGCTCTGTTTGACATGGAGCTACGGCGCGATCCAGGCGCTTCTGTTCTGTATCGCGATGCCGGCCGTCGTCATACTGCTGCCCGTGCTGATCTGGTGGTGGCTGCCGCCGGACCCCAGCTATCTTATGACCGAGAGCCGGATCGAAAGCTGGCCCAAGGGCAGAGGAAACAATGTTTTCCTGTTTTCAGATGTCAGACATGTGCGGTTTCGGCGCGACATCGACCGCATCGAACTGCGCTTTGTCATCGGGGCCCTGCACGTCTATGTGCCGCCGGAGGACTACGATCTGGTGAAGGACCTCATCATCGACCGCGTCCCAGAGCATACAGCGACCACTCACGACTGACCATCGGTCCCGGAAACGAAAAGGAGCCATGCCCCATGTCACTGGCCGTCACCTATCTCGGACACAGCGGCTTCACGGTAAGAACAGCGAAGCATCAGCTGCTGTTCGACTACATCGGCGGCCCTTTCGTTCGGGACACATCGGTGCCCTGTATCGCCCTGGCGAGCCACGTTCACGGCGACCACTACGACCCGTCCATCGCCCGTTTGGCGGACACCTGTGTGCTTGGAGACGGGATCGCGCCCTTTCTGGGCGCGCATGTGCTGAAGCCCGGTGACGCACTTCAGGTCTTCGGTGCATCCATCCGCGCCTTTGGCTCCACGGACTGCGGCGTCAGCTTTCTTATCGAAGCAGACGGGCACAGCCTGTTCCACGCCGGCGATCTGAACTTCTGGCACTGGCGCTGGGAATCCACCCCCGACGAGGTGTCCGAGGCGCTGAACGCCTTTGATGCGGTGCTGGACGCGCTTGACGGCCTGCCTGTTGACCTGGCCCTCTTCCCTGTCGACGCTCGCATGGGGGCCGGCCACGACGAGGGCGCGGACATGTACATGAGACGTATCCGACCGAAGGTGCTGATCCCCATGCACTGGTGGGACAGGCCCGATGTCGCGCGGAACTATGCGGAAAAGCACGCCGGAGGATCCTGTCGGGTGATCGCTCTGACGCAGCCCGGTGAGACCGTCGACCTGTTTTGATAAACAGGTATCCGTCATGCAGTCCTCATTTTCACACCATCCCGAACATCGCCGACCCGGATCGCAGCCTGCGCTTCTGTGATGACGCGCCCGGACTGAACGGTCATCCTCACCCCTGTGGATCGGCCGAGAACGAGACCTGCTTCCACTTTCGGATGGACGACTATGAGGCCGCACACGAGAAGCCCGCACAGATGCGCCGTATCTGCTTTGAGGATCCCGCAATCGTGCTCTGCCGGATCGAAGATCCGGACGGTTGCCTGTTGCGCCTGCCATACGCCGACGAACGTCAGGCCGTCGCTATGAGGCGCCCGATGACCGCTCCACCATCACCGACGAAAGGCCGTGCCCATGAAGATCACCCACGTACAGCTCAATAACTATCGCAGTTATGGATCCTGCGCCTTCGCGCCATGCGAAGGTGTCAACGTGCTTTTGGGTGATAACGGGCAGGGCAAGACGAATATCCTAGAAGCGCTCTACCTGTGCTGCACCGGCCGCTCGCACCGCACCCGTCAGGACCGCGAGCTCATCCGCTGGGGCGCGGATCTCGCGAGCGTCAAGGTCGACGCCGAACGCCGGGACGGTTCGCATGAGGTCGAGATCGTGATGCAGGCGCTTGGGCGCAGAAGATTGAAGGTCGCCGGACAGGAGGTCTCAAGGTCGGGCGAGCTGATGGGGCACGTCACCGGCGTGCTGTTCTCGCCGGAGGACCTGCGCACCGTCAAGGACGGCCCGGCTGAGCGCCGCCGCTTCGTGGACATGGCGCTCTCACAGATCCGGCCTGCCTATTACTATGCCCTCCAGCGCTACGCCCGTGCGCTCAAGCAGCGCGGTGAAGTGCTCAAGGCGGCTCAATCCCAGCCCGAGCTCCTGAAGACGCTGGACAGCTGGGACGAGCAGCTGGCACAGGCAGGCGCGTCGCTCATGCAGCAGCGTCGCAGCTACATCGCGCGCCTTTCCGCTTCCGCCGCGGACACCCACCGCGAGATCTCTGACGGTCGCGAATGCCTGGAGATCCGCTATCTGCCCAGTGTGTCCATGGGAGACGACGCACGGGACATCCTGGACGCGCTGTTTGCCGCGCGGGAGGGCGATCTCAGGCGCATGGTCACCTCTGTCGGGCCGCACCGCGACGATGTACAGCTGCTCATCGAAGGCCGCGATGTGCGCGCGTACGGCTCTCAGGGCCAGCAGCGCACTGCGGCGCTCGCGATGCGGCTGTCCGAGCTGGGCGTTATGAAGAGCGAACTCGGCGAATGGCCGATGCTGATGCTCGACGACGTGATGAGCGAGCTCGACCCTTCCCGCCGCAGGCAGCTCGTGGGAAGGCTCCATGGCGTGCAGACCTTTATCACCTGCACCGATGAAAACGACCTTGCCGGCGCCGAGGTGGGCAGGGCCTGGCGAGTCTCCGGCGGAGAACTGTCGGACATGTGAAACAGATGGATCAAGGGCAGCTCCGGAGCGATCAGGCTTCAGAGCTGCCCTGTTTTTATGGCTTATGATGCTTGGAGGACCACCGCTTCACCGCCGATGTCCCATTCGCCTTCGCTACGCAAATGGGAGCGCGATGCGTCTCATCCCTGCCCTGCGGCTCAATTGCGCGGAGCGGAACGCATCGCATCGGGTGAAGGACGCGCATCCGGAACTGATCCGAAATGTGCCGGGAGGAGCGAGCGATGTCACCTGATCTCGGTCTTGCCGCCCATATACATCCTCAATGCCTCCGGGATGCGGATGGAGCCGTCGGGCTGGAGGTTGTTCTCCACGAAGGCGATCAGCATGCGGGGCGGGGCCACCACGGTGTTGTTCAGCGTGTGGGGCAGATACTTCTTGCCGTCCGCGCCCTTGACGCGGATCTTGAGCCTCCGGGCCTGGGCGTCGCCCAGGTTGGAGCAGCTGCCGACCTCGAAGTACTTCTGCTGGCGGGGGGACCAGGCCTCTACGTCACAGCTCTTGACCTTCAGATCCGCCAGGTCGCCGGAGCAGCACTCCAGCGTGCGGACGGGGATATCCAGCGTGCGGAAGAAGTCGACGGTGTTTCTCCACAGCCGCTCGTACCACATCATGCTGTCCTCGGGCTTGCAGACCACGACCATCTCCTGCTTTTCGAACTGGTG
>JAFRMB010000023.1 GCA_017430945.1 Clostridia bacterium
AAATGCAGCTTTGACGTACACGCCGCCAAATCTGATCGAAAATGGGGAGGTTTGCGAACCTCCCCATACCCCTCCTTGGGTTTGTCAATAGTCTGAGGGGGCTGCCTCTGTTTCGAGGCAGCCCCCGGTCTTATGCCCGCGCGTCGGCCGGCCCGTCCGCGGGGATCAGCGGTCAGAACGCGATGACGTGCTTGATGCCCTTCGCCGCGCGGGCGTTTTCGAAGGCATCCATGATGTCGTCGAGGGGATAGCGGTGCGTGATGACCGAACGCGTGTCCAGCAGGCCCTGTGACACGAAGTCCAGCACCTTCCTGAACTGTGCGACGGAGGAGCGCGTGGAGCCGGTCACGATGAGCTCCTTGTAGTGGATGATGTTGGTGTCGATGGGGATGGGCTCCCTGGAGGCGGGGAGGCCGCCGAAGAAGTTGATGCGGCCGCCGTAGTTCATGAGGCCGAGCATGGCCTGCTGTACGCTCGGGACCGGGCAGGCCGTGATGGCGACGTCGAGCCCGCGTCCGCGCGTCCACGCGTTGACGTAGCCCGGCAGATCGTCCCCGGAATAGATCTCGATGAAGGGCATGATCTGTTTGCACATCTCCAGGCGCTCCGGCACCACGTCGTTCATGGTCACGACCGCGCCGGCCATGTGCAGCAGCTGGGCGTGCATCGCGCCGATGGGGCCGGCGCCGACCACGAGCGCGAAGTCGCCGGGCTTGACGAAGCACTTCGTAAAGCCGTTGTAGGCGCAGGACAGCGGCTCGCAGACCGCGGCCTCCTCGCTGGATACGTTCTCGGGCAGCACCTGGAGATTCCCGCGCAGCACCGCGTCGCCGGGGATCCGGACGTACTCCGCGAATGCGCCGTCCATGTTGATGCCGAAGGCCCTGTAGTCGTCGCACAGATGGAAGTTGCCGCTGACGCAGCGGTCGCAGATGCCGCAGCCGATGTTGGGCTGCATGCCCACCCGCATGCCGGGGCGATAGAACGGCACGTTCGCGCCGACCTCGACGATGGTCCCCGCGAACTCATGTCCGAGCGTGAGCGGGTGCGCCTCGTCGACGCCCTTCATGCCGTTTTGCCACATGCGCACGTCGGTGCCGCAGATCGCCGCAGCCTCCGGCTTCAGCAGGAGCTCATCCGGACCGATCACGGGTTTTTCGATGTCGACCAAACGGATGTCCTTCGGCCCGTACAGCCTCAATGCTTTCATAGATCCTTTCCCTCCTGTCAAAGTCTGATGATCTCGCCGGTCTGGATCGAACGGTTGCCCGCCTCGACGATGCGCACGGCCTGCAGCCCGTCGTAGCCGGTGACCGGTGTCGGCTTGTCGTTCAGTATGGCATCGACGAACGCGCAGTCCTCCGTGAGATACGCGTCGATGAACAGCGTCATCCAGCTGTTGACGAACGGCTGTGCGGTCCCCTGTTCCGGCGTGGTGACGCGCACGCTGCTGCCCTCGCTGCGGCCCACGTGCAGCACGCCCTTCGTGCCGACCAGCTCCACATGCGAATCATAGCCGTACTGGACGTACGCCGCGCCGTCGATCGAGAACTGGACGCCGTTCTTGAACATGCCCGTCATCAGCACGCTGTCGTAGTAGTCCGGGTATTCCTCTTTGATCTCGGTGTTGCGGTAGTTGCCGGCGATGGCGTACAGCGACTCGATGTCGCTGCCCGCGAACCAGCGGCACGCGTCGATGTCGTGGGAGTTGATCTCCGCCAGGATGCCGTTGGACTTGCGGATGTCATACATCCACGGGCGCGGCTTCGACGGGCCGCGCGTGTGCGAGTGAATCTGCACCAGATCGCCGATCGCGCCGGAGTCCAGCACGGCCTTGGCCTGCTGGAAGGACGCGTCGTGGCGCCGCATGAAGCCGATCTGCAGCTTGACGCCGTTGGCCTCGCAGGCGTCGATCATCGCCTGGCATTCCGCTTCGTTCATGGCCATCGGCTTTTCACAGAATATGTGCTTGCCGGCATTGGCGCAGTCGATGACGATGCCCTCGTGGAGGTCCGTGGGCGACACGACCACGACGGCGTCCACCTCGGGATCATCCAGTATGTCGTGATAGTCCGTGGTGTATCGGCGCGCGCCGACCTCCTCCGCCGCGGCTTTGGCCGCCGCCTCGACCACATCGACGCACGCGACCATGCGGGCGCCGGGCACCCGGTTGACATAGTTCCTTGCATGGATCATGCCGGCGCGGCCGCAGCCGATCAGGCAGATCCCCAGCGTTTTCTTCTCCATGATGAACACCCTTTCTCCGTTCTTCATCCGGCCGCGCAGATCGTGCCGCGCGGGCCGCTATTATTCCATGCGGTTGAGCTTTTCGTAGAGCGGATGCAGCCGCTGGGCGCACTCCTCATAGAACGCCACGTACGGCGCGTAGCGGCGGGTCATATCGCCGTCCGGCTCGTAGACCCTCTGTGTGTGCGCGTGCGCCAGGGCCGTCTCCGCGAGGTCGTCCACGCTGCCGGTGCCGGCCGCTGCGAGCAGGGCCGTGCCCCACAGCGCCACGTCCTTGCGGTCCAGCGTGGCAAAGCGCATGCCCGTGACGTCCGAGAGCATCTGCGGCCACACCGTGGAATGGGCGCCGCCGCCGATCAGCTTGATCGTCGCGTCGGGCTGCGCGCCGTAGGCCGCGCGCAGGCTGTCGAGCGTCAGCGCGAGGTCATAGCTGAAGCCCTCCAGCAAAGAGCGATAGAAATGTCCCATGCCGTGGCCCCACGTGTGTCCCATGAACAGGCCGCGGATCTCGCTGTCGAAGGGCATCGCGCTGCCGCCGAGCAGCCCGATGGACAGCATGCGATCGCTTCCCGGCGGCACCTGCGCCGCCAGTCGCTCCGCCTCGGCGAAGGCCTTCGACGTGTCCGCGTCCGCTCCCTTGATGAACGTGTCGACGAACCAGTCGATCGATATGCCTGAGCCCTGGATGTACTTGTGCGCCAGGAAGCTGCTGTCGTCGACCGAGCCGATGACATCGTAGTTGCGCCTCGCCGTGTCGAGCCAGACCTCCGGCACCACCCGGCTGATGGCGCCGTAGGATGACGCCTCGAAGATCATGTCGCCCTGGCGCAGGATGCCCGCGCCGACGCAGCCGCTGACCTTGTCACCGGCGCCGACCACCAGCGGGATACCGGCGCGAAGCCCGATGCTGCGCGCCTGCGCCTCGCCCAGCGTGCCGCCCACCGTGGTGCAGCTGACGATCTCCGGCAGCAGGCCCACATCGACGCCCATGCCCTGGCACAGGCTGCGGGACCACTCGCGCCGGCGCGTGTCCGCGAGCCCGGTCCAGGTGATCAGAGAATAGTCGATCTTCGCCTCGTGGACGGGTATGCCGGACAGCCGGCCGATCACGAAGCCGTTCAGCATCACGTATTTCGCGATGCGCTTGTGGTCTTCCGGAAAGCTGTCCCTGAACCAGGCGTACTTCGAGCACATGACCGGCGCATTCGTACAGCCGATCTCGAACAGCTCCGTGCCGACCTCGGCGCGCTGGCGCTCCGCCCAGGGCAGATACCGGCTGTCCAGCGTGCACGACCAGCCCGTCACGTCGTTCCAGTGCTCGTCCACGCCCATGGATCCCGCCATCTGCCCCGTAAAGGCCATGGCCTCCACGCACCGGGCATCGTCGCCGAGCGCCCGGGCGGCGCTGCGGATGCATCTGCACACCGCCTCGAACAGGTCGTCGCCGCGCTGGATGAACATGCCCGGGGCCGGACGCTCGTCCGGCACGGGCTCGGAGCACTCCGCGATGCATCTGGACTGCGCGTCGTACACGCCCGCCTTGATGAAGCTGGTCCCAAGGTCCACCGCCATATATAGCTTATTGCCTGCCATCTCGCTGCCTCCCCTGTCGGTCAGATCTCCGTGACTTCAAAGCCGAACACCTTGGCCACCTGCCGCAGCTGCGGCGCGACGTCGCCCGAGATGATCATCGAGTGATGGGAGCACAGGTTGTCCATCACCCTGTGGCCGTCCGCGTAGCGGATCAGGGCGCCGTTGCGGCAATCCGAGCCGGGATACTGGACGTACTTCTCGATCTCCGCCCGGATGATCGAGAGCTTCTTGAATCCGGGATAGATCTTCGCCAGCGTCACCGGGCCCTCCGGCAGCCGGCAGTCCACCATGCACGCCTTGTCATTGACGATCTCCAGCACTTTGGGCCGCAGCGTCCATTCGCTGCAGAACTTTCTCGGCACGAAGCCGAAATAGCCGCAGTGCACGCCCAGCGCGTGGTTGTCGGGATCGTCGATGTCCGGGAATTTGTCGATCTTCTCGTGTGCGAGCGCCGCCATGCCCACCAGGAACGGATACAGGTTCGTCATCATGATAGGCTTCTCGATGGAGCGGTAGATGACGAACGTCGAGAGCATGGTCAGCGTGTCGCCCTCACAGGCCCAGATGATGTTGTCCCGCTCAAAGAGCATGTTCCAGGCCAGGCACGGCGTGGTGTCGCAGTTGAACGATTCGTTCAGGCAGTTGCTGCCGACGCCCTCCACGCCGCCGATCTCGTCGATGACCTCCTTGACGGCGATGTAGATCTTCACCGCACGCAGATAGGCCTCCTCGCAGACGCCCTCCATGTTGACGTCCCAGTCGGCACTGACCCGGCGGGCCTCGTCGTCGGAGATCTGACGCGCCCGGTCGCCGCAGGCCTTCCAGCTGCGATAGATCAGCTTGCAGCCGAACACCTTCTCCATGGTCTCGGTGCTGCTGTTCTCCCACCAGTAGAACTTCTTGAATATATTGGCCTGCATGCCCTCGCCGGGCGTGTCCTGGAACATCAGGAACCTGGCGCCCGACTTGAGCGCGCGCCTGGCAGCCAGCGCCCGCAGGACCGTCTTGCCCATCTCGATGCTGTACGGCGAGAACACGGTGAGCCCCAGATCCCTCAGGTAGGTGATGATCTCCCAGTCCCACATCTCCACCGTGCCGAACCGGCTGGTCAGCACCACCATCGGCAGATCGTAGGCCTTCATCTCGTCGTCGTGCCGGAAAGCGGCGAAGATCATCTGCGGGAACAGGATCGCGTCCGCCCCCTCGGGCAGGGCACTGCCCACCGTCGTCATCGGGAGGAACTCGGCGACATCGCCGTACATCGCTTCCAGGCGCTCCATCTGCTCCGACAGCTCGCCGCGCTCCCGGTCGTTGATCTCCTCAAAGTACACAGGGGCCAGTCTTACCTTCATCTGCGACACCTCCATTTGCCTTCTCGTCCGCGCCCTCCGGCGCGCGTGTCTCGGCGCCTCGCACGGCGCCGCCGCGGTCGGGCTCGGGAGCCCGAATAAGAGGACGCCCGCGGCCTCGCCGGCCCGGATCCCGCGCCACATGCGTTCCGGGCTGTCCCGCCTGTCTTCCATTATAACATGTTCTGGCGGATCATCAATCTTTTTGCGCTTTATTGTCATTTATTCATGCATAATGTCGATAATTTACACTGCAGCGATGTGCACGGCGTACATATTCGCCGTCACGCAAGGTCAACGGCGCGCACATCCGCTCAAAACGATAATCATTTCACGCAAAATGAGAGCGACATAAACAAAAAAGATCCACCGCGCACCGCCGCGCCGCCCTTTGGCGGGCGGAGACGATGGGGTGGATCGAAGGAGCGCCTTGAAATGGCGGCGCTATGGCGTCATACAGACCTTGACGCCGGCAGCGGCAAATGCCTTGAGCCGTTCCGGCTCCGCGTCCCGGCTGGTGATGATCGTGTCGATCGCATCCAGGCCGGCGAAGGTCACGAAAGAGGAGCGGCCGAGCTTCGAAGCGTCCGCCAGCAGTATGACGCGGTCGGCAGAGCGCACCAGCGCCGTCTTGATGTTGGCCACCTCCAGCGTGGGGGTGGAAGGCCCGTTCGCATCCACGGCGTTGGCGGCGATGAAGGCCTTGTCGACGTGCAGGCGGGACAGCAGTTCGATGGCGGTCTGACCGCCGGTGCAGTGGAAGCCATGCCGGACCTGTCCGCCCACCAGGATGAGGTTGACATCGGTGTTGCTCTCCAGCCACGCCGCGATCTGCAGATCGCAGGTCACCACGGTCAGCTGTTCGATGCTGCCCAGCAGCATGGCGAGCTGATAGGTGGTCGTGCCGGTGTCCAGAGAGATGATGTCCCTCGGCTTGATGTACCTGAGCGCCGCGCGCGCGATGGCCGCCTTCTCGTGGACGCGATGCACGGACTTCACGTCGTTGTCCGGCTCGAAGGCCGCCTTGCCGCTGCGCATGGCGCCCCCGTGGGTGCGCTCGATGAGCTGCGAGGCCTCCAGCTCCCGAAGGTCGTTGCGGATCGTGGCGGGAGATACGCCGAAGTGCTCGCACAACTCGCTGACCGTCGCGGACCCGCGTGTGCTGACGAGCTTCAGTATGTTGTTCTTGCGCACCTGCGCCAGTGATCTGTCGGACGGTTTCATGGCGGGCACCTCTCTGGGATCACGCGGCAGCATGCCTGCGGCCATCGCTGTTTGTATAAACTATATCATTCGGAACGACCGTTGTCAATCAGACCGCCGCGGCCGATCGGAACGTATGCGCGGCTGCTCTCCCCCATCAAAACACCGCGGGCCCCGCACCTTCGTCAGATGCGGAGCCCGCGGTCCGGTCACGTCCGTAAGGGTGTCACAAAAGCGCGCGTCACGCGAAGTCTTCGATGTTGCCGATGCGGTCGTAATTCGCAAGGTCCGCCTCGATCTCGGCGATCACGATCGCGGAGAAGGTCAGCACGATGACGCCCTCCTCGAGATGTCCGCCGTAGGCGACCTTGTCGTTGCTGAAGGTGATATGCGCGTGCACGCGGTCCTCCAGCACCATGCCGTTGATGTTGACGATGTCGGCCGGTGCGCTGGCCTTGGTGTAGATCTCCTCCGGCGGGTTGACAGAGGACGATACGACGTGGTAGTGGTGCGAGATGACCGAGCCCACGCCCTCCATGATCAGGCCGTTGTGGATCTGCTCGTCCTTCACGGCCTTGCGGAGCGCGAGGAGGATGTCGTCGCCG
Organism: Clostridia bacterium; assembly: GCA_017430945.1. Next base: position 6,998 of record JAFRMB010000023.1, read on the forward strand.
GGGTTGAGTCGAACGAGTACGAGGCGCTTGATCTGGGACGATGTGACTTTCATGTTCATACCTCCTGATAATCTCTCGATCTTGACCTGATTCATCTTGATTTTTTCACTTTTTCCAGATATAATGCATATATTACATGGATTTTCATCTAGGAGGGCGCTCATGGCGAACCCGACCATCAAATCCGTCGCCGAGGACGCGGGCGTTTCCATCGCGACCGTATCGCGGGTCATCAACAAAAACGGCTACGTGAGCGCCGAGCTCGAGGCGCGGGTGCTCAGGTCCATCGCGAATCTGGGCTACTATCCCAATTCCATCGCCCGCAGCCTGCGGTACGAGAACACGCTCTCCATCGGCCTCGTGCTGTCCGACATATCGAACAGCTTTTTCTGCGTGGTGCTGCGCTCGCTCGAGGACGCCACCATCGCGCATGGCTTCAACGTGATCGCCTGCAGCACCGACGGCCTCAGGGACCGCGAGCTGGCGCGCATACAGTTGCTGCTCGGCAAGCGCGTGGACGGCATCGTCCTGAACACCTGCGGCTTCAACGACGATTACATCAGCGCCATCAGCCACGACATCCCCATGGTGCTCTGCGGGCGCCGGATCAACAGCGACGCCTTCATCGGCGACTTCGTCGACAGCGACAACGAACAGGGCAGCTTCATGCTCACGCGCCACCTGATCGAGCAGGGCCACCGGCGCATCGCGATCGTGAACGGGCAGGGCCACGTCAGCTCCGCACAGGAGCGCGGCCGCGGGTACATGGACGCCATGGCGACCATCGGCATCCGCGTCGCGCCGGGACATCCGTACTTTTACGAGGCCGACTTCCACAACAGCGCCACCGGGGCCGAGGGCGCGCGGGCGCTCCTTTCGCTCGATGAGCCGCCGACGGCCATCATCGCCATGAACAACGAGCTTTGCATCGGCGCGATGCGCTACTGCCGGGAAAACGGCGTGCGGATCCCCGAACAGCTTTCCCTTTGCTCGTACGGACAGCTGGAGAACGACGACCTTCTGTACGTGCACCCCAGCTATGTGACCATGGACCCGCAGACCATCGGCCGCCGCATCGGCGAGATCATGCTGGAGCGCATCTCCAGCAAAAACAAGCTCCCGAACCGCGAGATCCGCTACAGCCCCACGCTGGTGCCCGGCGACGGCGTCCGCCCGCTGCGCGCCGATCAGTGATTCTTGCCCAGATACGCCTCCCGCACGCGCGGATCGTTCTTCAGCATCTCCGACGGCCCCTCGATATTCACATTGCCCCGCTCGATGATGTAGGCCCGCTTCGAGACCTGCAGCGCCAGGCGGGCATTTTGTTCCACCAGCAGCACGGGCGTGCCCTGCTGATTGATGGCGACGATCTTTTCGAACAGCTCCTCGATGACCAGCGGCGCAAGTCCCATGGAGGGCTCGTCCAGCATCAGCAGCTTCGGCTGCCCCATCAGCGCCCGGCCGATGGCCAGCATCTGCTGCTCACCGCCGGACAGGCTCCAGCCCAGCTGCTTCCTGCGTTCCCTGAGCCGTGGGAACAGCGTATAGACGTTTTCGATCTCCGCGCTGACGTCGCCGGCGAGGACGCGCATGCCCTTCCATGCGACAGTGCCCACCATCAGGTTGTCCTCCACGGTGAGCCCGGGATACACGTGGCGGCCCTCCGGCACCTGTATGATGCCTCGGTGGGCGATGACGTTCGCCTTGCTGTGGCTGATCACCGTGTCGTCCAAGCGTATCTCGCCGGAATTGATCTGCACGTGGCCGGAGATCGCGTTCAAAAGCGTGGTCTTTCCGGCGCCGTTGCTGCCGATCAGCGCCACGATCTCACGGTCGCCGACCTCCATGTCGATGCCGTGCAGCACTTCGATGTGGCCGTAGGAGGCCACCAGACCCTTAATCGTCAGCATTGTTGTGACCTCCCAGGTAGGCTTCGATCACGGCGGGATCCTCCTGGATCTCCGATGGCAGGCCCGTCGCGATCTGATGGCCGAAGTTCAGCACGGTGATCCTGTCGCAGATGCTCATCACGAGGTCCATCGAGTGCTCGATCAGCAGCACCGCGATCGACCGCTCCACCGCCCAGCGGATCAGCGCGGCCACGTAGTCCATCTCGCGGTTGTTCAGGCCGGCGGCCGGCTCGTCCAGCAGCAGGACCTTCGGGCTGCTCAGCAGCGCGCGCACGATCTCGAGCAGCTTCTGCTGGCCGTAGGAGAGCTTGGTGATCATGTTGCCCAGTTCGATGTCCGCAAGTCCCGCCAGCTCGAGCAGCGCATCAGCGCTCACGGCTTCTGCGGCGTGGCGCATCCGCCTGGAGAGATCGGCGCCCAGCTGGATGTTTTCGAGGACCGTACAGCCGTCCAGCAGCCTGGGGTGCTGGAACGTGCGCACGATGCCCAGGCGCGCCCGGTTGTGCGTGGACATGCGGGTGATATCCCTGCCCTCGAGCGTGATGCGGCCCTTGTCCGCGGCGTAGATGCCCGTGATCAGGTTGACCAGCGTCGACTTTCCCGCGCCGTTCGGTCCGATCAGCCCCAGGGTCTCGCCGTTGTACATCTCCAGATTCACATCGCTCGCGGCGATGACGCCGCCAAAGCGCTTGTCAACGCCCTGCAGCTTCAGCACGGGCTCTGCGCTTTTCAATGATGCGCTCATAGACCGCCTTCCCTCCTCCCAGAATGCCTTCCGGCTGGAAGATCATCATGACCATGATCCCCAGGCCGTAGATGAACTGCATGTAGTTCTGCAGCGGTCGGACCCATTCCTGCAGCAGCGATATGATCAGCGTGCCGATGATGGCGCCGACCCACGAGCCGGTGCCGCCCAGCATGATCATGATCAGATACATGGTGGACTGGGTGTAGGTGAAGCTCTGATGGCTCAGGTAGCTGGACAGGTACGCGTACAGCGCGCCGGCCAGACCGCACAGCGCGCCGGAGATCGCGAAGGCGATGCTCTTGGTCAGAAGGCTGTTGATGCCCATGCAGTTGGCGGCCATCTCGTTGTCGCGGATCGCCATGAAGGAGCGGCCCAGCGCGGAACGCTTCAGAAAACTGATCACGAAGCTGGTGACGATGACCAGCGCGAATATCAGGAAAAACTTCCGGGGCTCCGTATCGGCGACGAACCCGAAGATCGCGTATGGCCGGATGTCCTTGAAGCCCAGTGCGCCTCCGGTGACCGGTTCCCAGTTCATGAACAGCCCGTTCAGGATCGTCATAAGGCCGATCGAAGCGAACGTGAAGTAGTACATGCGCAGCCTGAAGAACGCAAAGCCCAGCACGAAGGCGATGAGCGCCGTGCCGCCCACGGCGATCAGCAGCGACAGCGTGGGATCCAGCCCCAGCCGCATCGTCATGTTCGCGGTGATGTAGCTGCCCACCCCCCACAGGCCGGCCTGCGCAAAGGAATTCTGGCCGCACATGCCCAGCAGCACGTAGACGCTGAGCACGCACAGATAGGTGATCATCGTGACGTTTAAAACGCGCAGCATGTAGCTGTCCGTGCACCAGGGCAAAAAGCAGCACAGCGCCAGTGCGATGACGATGCAGGGGATCCTCGCTCTTGATTTATTGCTTGTCTTCATATTCGCCACCCTACGCTTTCTCCTGGATGCGGTTGCCGAAGATGCCCTGAGGGCGGAACATCAGCATGATGACCAGCGCCACGTAGATGAGGACCAGCTGATACGTCGTGGAGATGTACGCGCCGCCGAAGGCCTCGACCAGGCCCACCAGCAGACCGCCCAGGATCGCGCCCGGCACACTGCCGAACCCGCCGATGACGATGGCGGCAAAGGCCTTCGCGCCGGCCGTGACGCCCATGGTGTTGTTCAGGAAGAACATCGGGGCGATCATCGCGCCGCCGATGCCGGTGATGATGGCGCTCAGGCCGAAGGTCAGGCCTATGGAGAGGATCACGGGGATGCCGTTGAGCGACGCCATATACTGATCCTGCGCGGTGGCCTGCATGATGTGGCCGATGAAGGTCTTCTCGAGCAGCAGGTACACGAGCGTCATCAGGCACGCGGCGATCGCGATGATCGCGACGTTCTGCCACTGGATCGCGGCCGTGCCCACGTGCGCCGTCCCCTTGACGACCTTGTCCAGCGTCAGCGGGATCGAACCCCAGATCAGCCTGGCGCCTTCCTTCAGCACCATCGATGCGCCCATGGCGCTCACGATGATCGCCTTGCTCGGCGCACGGCGCAGCGGCCAGTAGGACGAGCGCATGAACACGACGCCGATCACGCCCATCAGCACGGAGGCCAGCAGGATCGAGACCGATATGTGCAGGCCGACCAGCCGGTTGAACGTGTAGGTCAGGTAGCCGCCGACCATCAAAAAATCGCCCTGCGCAAAGTTCATGATCCCGACGGCGCGGAAGATCAGCACCATGCCCATGGAGATGAGGCCATAGACGACGCCCATCGAGATGCCCGAGACCAGTAATTGCAGATTCATGGGATCCCTCCTGTCAAACAGGCGCCCGTTAGCGCGGACGTCCTGTTAAAATCGTGGAGAGAACGACGTCGCTCTCTCCACGCATTCACGTTGGGATATCAATCGATGACCTTTTCGGAGTACAGCTCCTGGATGATCGTCGGCTGCTGATCGACGACCTGGACCAGCAGGCCGCCGCGGCCGCAGTCGCCGTTGGTGCGGCAGTCGTAGACGGTGATGGCGCCCTGGTAGTCGGAGATCGTGTTCATGGCGTCGCGGATGGCGGCGCGATCCGTACTGCCGGCGCGCTTGATGGCCTCGCAGAGCACGTAGATGTGGTCATAGACCTGGGAAGCGGAAGACGCGCAGGCCGCGCCGAAGCGCTCTTCATACTTCGCGGAGAGGGCCGCGCCGATCGGGTTCGGGGTGTTCGGCACCCAGCCCGCCGCGCTGTACGCGCCGTTGATCGCATCGCCCGCCAGCCCGATGGTGATGGGGTCGCCGAAGGCGTTGGAGCCGAAGACCGGCTGCTCCATCTCGAGCGCCTGCATCTGCTGCAGGATGATGGCCGCCTCGGTATGGAAGCAGCTCACGACGACCGCTTCCGCGCCGCTGTTCTGGATCTGGGCCAGATGGGAGCTGAAGTCCTTGGTGCCGGTGGTGAAGGGGATGTCGAGCAGGGGCTTGATGTCGTAGCTGGCCAGCGCCTCGGTGAACAGCGCCGCCTGGTTGGCGGAAGAGGAGTCCGTGTCGTGCAGCACGACGAAGGACTTCACGCCCAGCTCCTCGACCGCGTACTTCATGAGGGCGGTGCAGAGGGTGATGTCGCAGGCGCGCAGCTGGAACATCCAGGGGTTCTCTTCGTTGCAGATCTGCATGAGCACGGGATTGCTGCCCTGGGCCGTGGTGACGATCTGCGCCTCGAGCACGGAGCTGGAGGTCGCGATGGCGTCATTGGAGCTGTTGGTGCCGATGATCGCGCAGATGTCCGGATCCGCGGCCATCTTGCGGAACGCGTTGACGGCGCCGACGTCGGTGCCCAGCGCGTCCTCGACCACGATCTCCAGCGGCTTGCCCAGCACGCCGCCGGCCGCGTTGATCTCTTCGACAGCGATCTCCATCGCGTTCATGGCGTACTCGCCCTCGGTGGCGCGGTCGCCGGTCAGGACCGTCAGCATGCCGATCTTGACGGTGTCCTCCGCGATAGCGGCGGAACAGGAAATGACGAGGATCAGGGCGATCAAAAGAGCAGACAGTCTTTTCATGGGATTTCCTCCTATTCTCGTTCGTCGTGTGGCAGGGTCCGGAACATCTGTAAACGTATACACATCCGTCGGACGATCCCGCGCCGGCCGTCCCATCCATGCTGTCCGCACAAAAAGCGATCGAAACGCGCTCTGGCCCATCTTTCGGATCTTCGAAGGCCCGCCTTCACCCGGATGGAACGGGTCATGCAGCCGTCCGGATCGAACCGTGATGGATGTGTAAACGTTTACCTGGATCCATTATATCAAAGACCCCGTTCCCTTGTCAACCCCGATTTAACAATTGTCGGAAAAATATCCATCGTCTCCGCGTTCCCGCTGCTATCGCATCGTGAAGGATGCGGCCTGTGCGGTCCGTTGTCCGGGTGAACGCCGATCCCGGATAAAAAAAGACCGCCGGCATGGGTCCTTTGACCCATGTCAGCGGTCCTGAAATGCGCAGCGCGGCGGGACGCGCCTCAGATGATCTCCACGAAGACCGGCTTCGGGATCTTCACGGACGCGGCCTTGACGACAGTGCGGATCGCTTTGGCGATGCGCCCCTGCTTGCCGATGACCTTGCCCATGTCCTCGGGATCCACGCGGAGCTCGATGACGATGCTGTCCTCGGTCTCCACCTCGCGCACATCCACAGCCTCAGGCTTTTCCACCAGAGACTGGGCGATATACTTAACCAGCTCAACCATGATTACAGGACTCCGCCCTTCTTCAGCAGGGCGCGCACGGTGTCGGTGGGCTGGGCGCCAACGCCGAGCCAGTACTTCGCGCGCTCCTCGTCGATCTTCAGCTCAACGGGCTCAGAAACGGGGTTGTAGTAGCCGACCTCTTCGATGAAGCGGCCGTCGCGGGGGTTGCGGCTGTCGGTGACGACAAGGCGATAGAAGGGCTTTTTCTTCATGCCCATCCTCTTCAGACGGATCTTGACCATGGGGGATTCCTCCTTAATGAATGTCAGTATTGTATATATACGGCTTGCTTTGCCGAGTATATCGGTCAGAACTTCGGCATCCTGCCGAAGGGCATGCGCATCTTGCCGCGCTTGCCGGCGCCCATCATGTTCTTCATCATGCTCCGCGCCTGGTCGAACTGCTTGAGCAGCAGGTTGACCTCATGCACCGTGGTGCCGGAGCCCGCGGCGATGCGGCGCTTGCGGCTGCCGTTCAGGATGTCGGGGTTGCGCCGCTCCATGCGCGTCATCGAGAGTATGATGGCCTCGTTCTTCTTCTGGGCTTTGGAGATGGCTTCCTCGTCGATGTCCACGTCCTTGATCTTTGAACCGACGCCGGGGATCATCTTCAGAAGGTCCGTGATGGAGCCCATCTTGTTCATCTGCCGCAGCTGGTCCAGGTAGTCCTCCAGCGTGAAGCTGTTGGTGCGCATCTTGCGGGTCAGGTCGATGGCGGCCTTCTC
>JAFRMB010000024.1 GCA_017430945.1 Clostridia bacterium
CCCGCTTCGAAGGCAACACCTATAAAGACGAGCCCAAGGACGAAAGCTCCAAGTGCATCGTCCGCGATCCCAGCAAGTGCCGCCGTGGCCGCCAGCGGGTAGAACCAGATGAAGTTGTGCTCGAACTGGAACGCCACGATCTCGATGAGGCCGTAGGCCAGCATGAACACGCTGATCAGCAGCAGCGCGTGGTCGCCCTCGCGCACCATCCGCGCGTTCGCCAGGCACAGCCACGCCAGCACGATCACCAGGGCGATGCCGCCCAGCGCGATCATGTAGTAGATATAGGCGTTGTCCACCACGTCGGCGGTGTAGATGTGATTGTTCATGAACTCCATCGGGGCGGTCTCGTTCAGGATGTCGCGCCCCCACAGCGGAAAGCCGTACACCTGGAACAGTATGCCGGCGGATATGAAGCGCATGGCCAGGCTGTAGGCGGCGGTGCCGAAGCTGTAGTGCGCGTCCAGCCATATCTTCTGCCGGCCCATGGCGTAGGTGAAGGCGAGCATCAAAAACGGCATGGCGATCATCAGCGCGTTCCAGACGCGGTGCAGGCCGCGGCGCAGGGGCTGAGTCTGCATGCGCCGCTGCGTCAAAAGCAGCAGCGTCGTCGCCCACCAGCACACCGGGAAAGCCACCATGAACAGCGCGATGGTCTTGCACTTCACCCACTGCCACATGACGACGGCGGTGACCCAGAACACGGCCGTGGTGAGCGCGCGCCGCTTCTGACCCCAGAGGTACCACGCCAGCACCAGCACGATGAAGACCATGCGGCCCAGGTGGTTGGGATAGATGAGGCCCAGCGACACGCCGAAATCCTGCGTGCCGAGCTTGTAGCGGGGCACCGCGTAGCCGATCTTCAGCCCCGCGACGGCGGCCAGTATGGTGACCAGATGGGCCACGAGGAAGATCTGCAGCACGGTGCGGTAGTCCCGCCGGTAGGCCAGCAGCGCCAGGAAAGCCGCCACGACCGTGCAGAACAGCTCGACGTAGCCGCCCAGCAGGTTCCACACCGCGAACACGCCGGCGATGGACGCCACGCCCACGGCGACGGTCCAGGGCTTCATGCGCCACATGATGAGGTTGAACGCGAAGTACATGGGGCACAGCCACAGCAGCAGCGTGTTGATGGCCAGCCGCGCCTTTCCCACCAGCTCCGCCGCCTCCGGCGTGAAGTTGATGACCAGCAGCATGTTGCTCAGCGCGAACAGCCCCAGCATGACGAAGAAGGGGATCTGCGATTCCTTCGCATAAAAGGCCGGGAAGGAGAGCGGCTGTCGGTTTTCAGCGGTGTTTTCCATATCCGTATGCACGACCTTTCTGCAGCGGTCCCAAAACGCTGCAAACGCTCCCCCGGGGAAGATGGCCCTCCCGGGGAAGCTTTTCTGGTGTCCGCCGGACCGCCTTCGGCCCGGCGAGGGCCCCGCCCCGGCCCCGGCGCACGCGCGTCAGGGCCCGGGGAGAGCGATATCAGATCCCGTCGCCGCGGTATCTCTTTCTCTGCGACCAGACGAACCACACGGCCGCCAGCACCAGCAGGCCCGTGCCCGCGCCGTAGTAGGCCGCGGTGCCCGCGCCGCCCGTGGAGGGCAGGGTGATCCTGATGAGGCTGTTGGTGATCTGTTCACCGTCGTAGGCGTTCCTGGCGTCCGGGGCCTTGTTTGCGCCGGTCCCATCCTGGTAAGTCACGGCGTAACCGGGCAAGTCGGCCTCGTCAAAGCGGTAGATCCACTTCTCGCCATCTGCGTTCACGTCCTCCAGGCCGCTGACGGTGATCTTGTAGGCAACCACCGTCCCGTCCTCCTGCACGGGTTCGACCACACAGCTCAAGCCGGCGATGTCGGCTTCAGCAGGCAGGGTCTTGCCTGCGCTCGTGGCGATGGCATGGTTTCCTTCCGGTCCGTTGACGGTGATCTGGAGACCGAAGGCTTCGTCCACAGCCGTGATGTCGGTTTCGCCCGTGCCGCGGATCAGGTTCAGCGTGATGCCGGATACGCCGGCCGGCCACGCCATGGCGTTGCCGTTGCCGTCGTTGTTGTCCTTCCAGACCTTGGTGACGGTGATGTCGGTCTCGTTGAGGGTGTTGGTGATCACATTCCCTTCCACACCGACGAGCCATTTGTTGGTCGCATCCACGCCGCCTGTGATGGTGTAGCTGGTGCCGTCGTACGTGATGGCGGTCTCCTCCACCTTGTAGGTGAATGTGCCGGTCCTGGTCGCCGTCGTCACACCGGGGTCCTCGAGGTCGGATCCGTCGGTCGGCTCGTACTCGAAGCTGCCGGCGGGAGCGAGGTTCTGCCAGATGTGCTTCCAGGTGGTGGGATCCTCGCCGTCCTGGTCACTGATGGTCAGCGTCACAGGGCTGGGGGCGAAGCCCGGGTCGCGGACGCCATCGATCTCGCGGTAGAGCTGGAAGGTGACGGTCGCATCCGCCAGCTTGGCTTCATCGACATTCGCCCACTTCTTGGTCGCTTCCGCGCTGGTGAGCGCGTTGGCAAATGCCGTGATGAAGGGGCCTTCCCCGTCGGTCGTGCCATCAATCGCAAGGCCGCCGGCCGTGGTCGTCTCTGTGCCGATGGTGACCGTGTAGCCGGTCTCCACCGCGCGGTACCGCTTGCCGGCGGGGAGGTTTTCGATGACGTTGTTTGCTACGGTTGGTTCCGTCTCGGGCTCCACTGGCGCATTCCACGTCATGGTGCGGGTCAGCACTTCCGTCGCGCCCTCCGGGATGAGATCCGCCCATTCGGCCTGGTCGCCGTCAAACACCTGCACCTTGTAGGTGACGGTGTAGGCGGTGATGTCGCCCTCATTGCCGGACCACGTCTTTTCGACCGTCAGCGTGGTGTTCGCGTCGGTGTTGAGGATGGTGATCGTGCGGTCCTCGTCGTCCGCGCCGACCGCGGCGCCTGCGGCATCGACGCTGGCGGAAGTCGCGTCGGTCGTGTAGTAGGTGATGTCAACGTTGTCGATGGGGGTCTCCACCACGTAGTAGGTGACTTCGTGCCACTGGCCCGTCGTTTCGTTGTAGACCGCCTTCGGCAGATCTTTGATGTTCACCACCTCCCAATACGCCGCAGCAGCGTTCTCCGCGGGCTCCGTGACAGCGGGATGGTAGATCACTGTGCCCGTGCCGTTGGTGCCGTAGGCGGTGTACACCACGTCGACCGGCTCCTCGTCGGCATCGTAGGTGTAGGTCTGGTGCAGCGTAAACGTGATGCTTTGTGTACTGTCGAACACCTTGACCGCTTCGCCCTGCATCCACTGCTTGGTGATATGGATGTCGATGACCTCACGGTTCACGAAGGCAGCCGTGCTCTCCGTGCCGCTGATCGTGCCGGTGGACTCGGTCTTGGACGCATCGCCGTCGACGCTGAACAGGACGAAGCCTTCGGGGATGTCCGTCTCAGTCACCGTGTAGGTGTAGCCCACGGGCAGGCCGTAGATCGTGACCGATCCCGGAGCGGTCAGTTCAACGGTGGCCTCGCCATTACTGAACGTTATCGGTTCCGTGCCCTGTTCATTCAGATATGCGCTGCCGTTGAAGGGCGTCTGATCCGCATCCTTTGCCTCTACGGTAAAGGTGAAGGTCTCGTTCGTCTCCGTTCCGGCCATGACCGCCTTGCTGACGGTCAGCTGCGTGAGTTCGTATTCGTTGGTGAACCCGATCTCACCTGTCGAGGTATCGCCGTTCGACAGCGTCACGCTGCCGGTCTGTACTTCGGTCCCCGCCGCCGCGCCGCCGTCGCCGCCATCGGACGGGTCTTCCGCGTCGCCGCCGGTCCCCGCGTCGCCGGTCGCCGCGACCTGGTAGGTGGCGGACTTCAGCACGTAGCCGTTCACGTCGGTCGCAGCCTCTGTGACGGTGTAGGTGCCGTCCGGGACGATGTACTGCGCGTAGTCGGAGTCATCGGTGCTCTTCAGCGTGGCGGTATAGACGCCGTTCTCCAATGAGAATGGGCTGCCTTCACCCGTAAGCTTCGCTCCGTTCAGAAGGGTGTTGTCCTGACCGTCCTTCACGGTGAAGGTGATGCTGTCCGCGACCGCGGCCAGATCGGCATCGAGCACGCCGCTGATCGTCTTGGTGATGGTCAGCTCCGCGTCGCGGTAGTGGTTCTCGATCTCCACCGCCGTTGTTTCGCCCTTGGTGACGGTAGCCGCAGCGTTCTGCGTGGTGGTGCTCTCGTCTACCGTGTAGGTCGTGGTGATCTGGTAGCCCGTCTTGCTGACCGCACCCTCGGTGACCACATAGGTGCCGACGGGCAGGTTTACGAAGGTCAGCGTCTCGTCCGCCTTGACGGTGTATCCCGGGTCCATGTCGCTCAGGCCGGTGTAGGTGAACGTCGCGTCATTGCGCGAACCGGTCACGAACTTATCGCCCTTCTTGACGGTGAAGGGGAAGGTATCACTCTCGGTCGCGGTATAGCTGCCGGTCACCGTCTTTTTGACGGTCAGGGTGCCCAGCTCGGTGTTGTCGAAGGTGACCGAGGTGAGCGGCTGTGTGTACGCCGCGTCGCTGTAATACTTGACGTCAGCGGTTATCTGCTGGTTCGGACCCTGGCCTTCTTTTGTCACGGTCACCACGACGTAGACGGTCTTCGCATCGTACTGGATATCATCCGCGATATGCGGTGCCGCCTGTGCACCCTCCGGAAGCACCTCGGTGATCGTGTAATAGAATTCTTTGCTGCTTACATTTTCCAGTTGTCTGGGTCCATAATCGATCTTGCTGAATACAGCTTTCCCGTCCGTCCCCGTCACTGCGGTGACCGGCTGGTTTTGCTGCTGACCCGGGCCACCGGGGCCACCAGGTCCACCGGGGCCATGAACCTTGGGAAGGGTGTCCTGCCCGGCCGGCTCTGTCAGCTGGAACGTATAGCCGTCGTAGCCCGCCGCGCTCCCCGAGTGCAGCACGCCGTTGAGCCGCTTATCCACTTCCGGCGTCCACGACACGCCAGCCATGTAGTAGTTGGTCAGGCTGACCTCGCCCTGGGTCTCGTCCTGGCATACTATGCCTTCGCCCTGCGTCACGCTTTCGAAGTGGACGTCGCCATTGGGCGCCGTCTCTTTGACAACGAAGCTGTATCCCGCGATCACCACGGAACTCGCAGGATCGATCTCCCGGACGGTATACTCACCGTATGGCAGATCCGAGATGGTCAGCCAGGCGCCATACGAACCCAGTGCCGCGCCTCTTTCATGCACAGTCCCGGCGGTCACCGTGAGCGGTGGCTGGGGCGCAGCCGTGCCGAGGGTGCCGGCGGCATCCTGCACGTAATACGTCTTGCCTCCGATCACGGTCGTTATCTCTACAGGATATTCGTGCGCTGCGGTCCACGGGAATTCATTCTTTTCTTTCGGTCCGCCCGAGACGCCGATCCGCTTTTGGATCTTCAGGGGGCCGTGCTTCAGGGTGTTGGTGATGGTCGCGGTCCCACCGTCCGCGAGGCCCTGATCCTGTCCGGTATAGGTGGTGTCGTAGTTTTCGTGCGCGGGATCCTCCACCACGTAGTAGGTGTATTCGTTCCCGTATTCGTTGAACTTGGGCAAGTCCGGGATAGACAGCTGCCAGCCATCGGACTCAAGGACGGTGTATTCGCCCACGTACTCTTTGTAGGTGTGGTCCGCGCCTTCCGTCTCCTCGCAGGTGGCATCATCCTTGACATTCAGGCCGTTGAGATACTCTGTCAGCTCCGCCTGGGTCATCGCGGCCGCCGCGCCGGCATCGCCCTCGCCGCCGCGAAGGGGCTCGGACTGTCCTTCGGGCGCCGCCGACATCAGCGCGCGCGGTGCGGCGCTTCGGAGGGCGCGGCCCTGGGTCGAACTCCTGGAAGAGCCGGAGAAGGTGGGTTGGCCGATCAGGCCGTCATTCGTTCCGTCGTAATTATTATTCCGGAAAGTAACATATACGGTCAGATCGGTCGTGATATTGCTGATCACCAGCGTTTGCAGCGCACCATTATTATTGTTATTCGACCAAGTTCTATAACTGGCCGTCCCCAGACCGTCCACAAGAATGGTCACGTTCCCAGGCGGTGTCCACTCATTCCAGTTCCACTGGATGGTCATGTCGCCGACGCCGGTGCCGGATCTGGTAGCGATAGAAGTAACCTGTCCCGGGTATTGTTGGCCTCCGTTTCCATTGCCTGTACATCTGAAATAGATCGCGACGGTATGCGTATTCGGCAGTGCCGCGATCTCCCTTGTCTCAACATGAGCCGCATTGTGGCCGCACACGCGCCTCTCCTCGCCGGCCACGCCCGGCTGCGCCGGCGTCGTGACTTCCCACTCGCCCCATTCATGGTCGTGGTGTTCGCGCGAGTCTTCATCGACAGCGCCGCACACGGTGCATTTAACGACGGTATCGTAGCAATAATGCTCAGGATCCGAAGAGACCGTCTCCTGCGGCTTTCCCCAGACATGCTGCCCGGTCGCGGGGATGTCCGTATGCTCCGACGAGATGACTGCGTTGCACACCGTGCAGCGCACGACCTCGTCATAGTGGCCGGGCTGCGTGCAGGTGGCCTCGACCACGTTCTCGCGGTGCGCGGTCCCGGGCGTATGGCCCGAGGCGTCGATGACATGGGTGTCTGTATAGTTGCACGACGTGCAGGTATGCTGCTTCACGCCTTCTTCAGTGCAGGTCGAAGGAACGACCGTCCAGCCGCCCCAGGTGTGGCCCTTTTCGCTGACGCGGTAGAGCTTGATCGTGACGGAATCGGGCTTTTGATAGTCGCCCTCCCATTCCTTTTTGACCTGGATGCCGATCTCGCCGCCGATCCGGTTGAGCACCGTGTGGCGGAACGAGATGGCGTCGCTGTGGGACACGAACGAGCCGTCCGCGATGGTCCGGGTCGAGCCTTCGGTCTCTCCCTTCGCGATCACGACGACGGGGGTCTCGCCGTCCAGCATGATCCTGGCGCCCTGATCCCAGTTGAACGGATACATATCCGCGGTGACGCCGCTGCCGACGGGCGGCGGGGGCGTCAGCGTGCTGTAGATGGGCTGCCCGTCCAGATCGGTGAACTTGCCGATCTCGGTCTGCACCGCGACGGCCCACACCGTGGCGGACTTCATGTGGCCCTCGGGCGCGACGGTCTCGATCATGTAATACGTCTCGCCCAGCACCAGGCCGAAGTCTTCGCTACCGTGCCTGAACCGCGCGATGCCGCCTTCACCGGACGTGGCCGTCGCGACCTCGACGTATTTTTTGCTGCTGTCCAGCCCGGCGACCTCCGCGCCGCCCTCCGCGACCTCCCTGTACAGCTTGAACACGGCGCCGGAAAGGCTGGCGCCGTCCGCGTCCGTCTTGTACACGTCCAGCGGCACGTTGTACACGTTGATCACGTGCGTATTCTCGCTGGTCTCGCGGCCGGCCGCGTGGCCCTGATACATCGCGCCGTAGGTGCCGGTGTTGTAATTATAGTTGCCGTGTCCGCCCTGTCCGGCGGGCAGCACGTTGTCATAGTCCGGGTCGAACCGGACGCTGAGCACGTACTTCTCCGCGGGCGTTTGGCCATCGTTCACCACGGTGGTCTCGTGCGGCGAATGACCGACGATATCCTCCTCCTCGCCTTCGAGGATCTGCTTGGTCAGCTTGATGGTGATCGAGCTGTCCTCGCCCTCGACGCCGAAGAGGTGATACGGCACGGTGACGCCGTTGCCATTCTGGATCGCCGTGAGGAACGCGTCCCAGTTCAGTTCGCCGTCCTGCACGTACTGCGCGGCCAGGCCGGCATCCGCCTGCAGGCACTCCAGGATCACGTCGGCCATCTTGAAGGTCTCCGCGTCGCCTGTGGCCTGGCTTTCGCGTTTGTCCGAGATGTCGTTCGGCGAAAGCGGATAGTGGAGCTCGCCATCCTCGTCGATGACCTTATACACGGTGATGTCTTCATACAGCTGTCTCAGCTGCGCCTTCGGATCGACCTCCGTGCCGAGATAGACCGTCCACTCGGTGTCCTCCGACGAGATCGCCAGCTCGTTGACGTTGACGCGCGGAGAATCGAAGTCGATATGAAGGGACTTCAGCTTGTCTCCGATGAGGGAATCGTCAAATTCATACTCTCCGGAGTCCATCCTGTATTTTGTCGCTTCGATCTCTGCTCCGGCGTTCGTCTGAAGCGCGTTGCCGCCGATCAGCTCCTCCTTCGCCTTCACAAAGATCGTGCCGTGCCAGCCGACCCGCGAATCGATGTCCTGATCGATCCACGTGACGGTCGTGACGCCGTCTTCATCAATATGGACGATGCCGGCCGCCTGATCGTGATCTTCGGTCTTTTGCCCTTCCAGGTCGATCATGTCGCCGTCTACCAGCGGCGTGCCATCCTTGTCCACCGCGTAGAATGCCTCGCCCACGGTGTCCGTCACGTCGGCCATGACGATGGCGTCGTCCATGATGGTCTTGATGACCTGGCGCAGGATGTTCGGAAGGTCGCTGGCGTCCTCAGCCAGGTAGAACATCTTAGCCCCGTCTTTGTCGTTATCAGCCAAGTCGTAGAGCAGCTGCTTGCCGTGAGGCACCTTGTCCAGGCTCAGACCGATGGTGATGAATTTGACGCCGGCGTAATCCTTCAGGACCTGCGCCTCATCCCGCACGGCCTGACTTATTCTAACGAAACTATTATCATTCTCACCATCGCGCTGCCCCTGCGGCGCGCCGTCGGTGATCAGGATCAGGTAACGATTGCCGTCATCGCTCCAATTGAAGGTCTGCGCGTTGATGAACGCCTGGTCCGGGCGCGTGCCGCCGCCGGCGGAATTCTCCAGTTCGATCCCGTTGATCGGCGTCACCGGTCGGAAATCATGGCTCTCTTTGTTGTCTTTATTGAACGTGTTATACGCGACCCGGACATCGGGGCTATCGTCGCCCGCGACGGCCAGTATGTTTTTAATGGTCGTCAGGTCGGTCGTGGCGCCCGAGAAGGCCTGATTCAGATAATAGAACCGGTTCCTCTTTATCCCCTGCCCGTCCGGTGCCGCGTCGTAAATGGTGTAAGTCGTGTCGTCATTGTCGCCTTTTGAGAACGGGTGTAGACTATCCTGGCCATAGTTAGTGTTGAATGCTTGCCCAATAACGAATGACTTGTCGCTTTCCGTTGTTCTCGAAGCGTCCTGCGCCTTCCAGTTGCCGCCCTGGTAATAGATCTTGAACACCGTCGCCGTGTTCGCCTGGTCGGCGATCAGATAATAGGGGTTGTTCCAGTCCCGGCTTTGATCCAGCCACCCCTGGTTGCTCCAATGATACTGGTAATACCACCCATCATTGTTGATCTGGTAGATGGGCATTTCCGCACTGCCGTTATTATAATTTGACGCTGTCGTCTCGACCAGCGCCGACGGGAAGTACATCGAATTGGACACGTCCATGCAGAACGCCATGTCCACATTGCCGTCGAACGTCTTGAAATTCGATTTTGCCGCGATGTCCACGCGGTAGATGCGGTTCTCGTAGTCATAGACTTCCGAGGTCTTTATCGTTTCCTCGTTGTCGAGCGGCACGGGATTCGTCGAAAGGCTGTCGATCCAGTCCGACAGATCCTCGAAGCTGGAAGGCTCTTTCTCATTATCCGGGACGTCATATTGCGGATTCTGCTTGAAATGCGCGACCAGCCTGCTGCCGTTGAACGGGATCGGCAGCGTATTCGCATCGATCGTCGCGGGATACTGGTCCCTGTCGAGCGGGACGCCGTCCTGCGTCCAGTGGTCGAACACCCACTTGTTGTCCCCCTGCCCGTCGCGATGCACGACCGGGATCGCGGAGATCGCGCCGGCGTTCATCTTGTCGGAGTTGGATTCCGCCTCGTAGTAATGGGTGGTATGGATGACCTCGTTCTGATCGTTCAGCTCGTCCTCGGTCATCGCCGTGCCGCCTGCGATCTGAACGCTGCCGCGGATCTCATCGTCCGAGTAGGCCTGATAACTGTACGTCGGCAGGCTGGCCATCTCCCAAATGTGGACGGTGATGCCGTCAGAGGGAGCATTGTTCGGGAATTCCGAGGCGAGGAACTGGCCGCCCTGGAAGTCCAGCCGCATGTCGTTGTAGCCGATCAGCTTGAAGCCGCCGCCCTCTGCGGGGACCACGGCGACGTTGTTGTTGCTCTTCTGGACGAGCTCCTGCCCCTCCGCATTGAGCGCGATGGTCTTCGTCTTGTTGTCGATCGGGCGTATGAGGTAGTAGATATAGGTCAGCGTATCCTCAAGGTGCTTCTCCTCGAAGACATAGTTGAACGTCCAGCAGTACGTGCTGTTCAGGTTATCAAATTGGTTGGGCGTGTGGCTGCTGTCCACGCTGCCGTCGTTCTTGAGAAGATAATAGGTGCCGCCGGCCTCATAGCAGATCAGATAGCTCTTGTTGACATCGATCGTGCCGGCTTCCACATTCTGTATCTCCTGCGCGTCGGTCACGCGGATGGTGATGACCGTGCCGTCGTCGAGGGTGACGGTCAGTTCTTCCTCCGTGTCGAACGGCTTCAGGCTGATCAGCGCCCAGTCCGGCGCCGCGAACGCCTTCGCGTCCATCTCCGCGATCTGCGCTTCCGTCAGATCCGACGAGTACTCCGGCGCCAGCTCATACTGCGCCTTCAGCTCGCCCAGCGTCGCGTCCGCGTCGATCTCCACCGGCTTCATCAGGCTCTCGTCGCTGAAGCTCACGCTCGTGACCCGCGCGATGAAGGCCTCCGCCGTCTCCGCCACGGGCCGGAGCGCCGCGCCCTCGATGCCCTCGCCGACCAGGCCCACGGCTTCCGCCAGCTCCTTTAAGCCGATCGCGCCGCCGCCCGGCAGCGTGATCTCGCAGTCCACGCCGTTTACCACATAGTGGAAGTCCACCGTGTAGTACGTCACCGCGAACGGGCTCAGGCTGTCCGTCTCGAACGCCATACCGATCGCGCGACCCGCTTCGTCGTATGCGAATTCGCCCTCGACCGGCACCGCCTCGCCGTCCACGATGTGGTACAGCGCAAAGCCCTCGCCTTCGATGGCATCGAAACCCGCCTCGACGCGCACGCGCCCGTCGGGCTCCACTTCCTCGCCTTCCGCCACCAGCCCGATGTCGAAAAGCTTCATATTGAACGTGCGCGTCGCTTCCGGCGCACCTTCGGCCGCATCATCGACCGTATCGTCGGCCGTGCCTTCTGCCGCGCCGGCCTCC
>JAFRMB010000003.1 GCA_017430945.1 Clostridia bacterium
CCGTGTCTTGAATACACCGGGAACGAGCGCACGTGGACGATGTCGTAGCGGAATCCGCAGCGCGAGCGGTCCACCTTGACGATCCCCTGCTCCGGCTTGAAACGGATGGTGGTCACGTGCTCGCCGTCCTTGGCCAGGTTCAGCCTGAAGGAGCGGTACATCGTGCTGCCGTTCGCGGGTCGCACGTTCACCGTCAGGTCGATCACCCTCCCGCGTATGCCCGTGAGGATCGTCTCCGTGGACAGCGGCACGTTCCGGTAGCTGATCTTCTCGCCGTAGTAGTTCGCAAGCTCGCGCACCGGCTGCTGGATCAGCCGCCCGTCGCGCACGCTCAGTTCGCGCGGCAGCGTCATCTGCCCGCAGATGCGGATCGTCATCGGCTGGCTCCTCGCGGTGTCCCAGCTCTGCATCCACCCGATCATCACGCGCCGTCCGTCCAGCGTCAGCAGCGTCTGCGGCGCGTAGAAGTCGATGCCGTAGTCGATGGCGTGGACGTTCTCCCGGATCAAGTGCTTCTTCTCGTCGGCTTCCCCGATCATGCATACCGTGCCGTTGCCTGCGTGGAATTCCAGCCCGATCGGGCTCATCTCCTGCGGGCTCACCAGCAGCACGTCCTTGCCGTCCAGCTTGAAGTAGTCCGGACACTCCCACATCATGCCGTACTGGCGATGATTGGACGCCACGCGACCCATGTACTCCCAATGGAACGCGTCCTCGCTCTTGAACAGCAGGATCGACCCGCTCCCGTCCGCCGGACGATTGCCGGCCACGGCGTAGTAGCCGTCCGGCTCCCGCCAGATCTTCGGGTCGCGAAAGTCTGCCTCGCTGCCGCCCCTGGGCAGGTCCGCGGCGGTCAGCACCGGGTTGCCTTCGTATTTCTCGAAGTCGATGCCGTCGCCCACGGCCAGACACTGCGTCTGGTACTGCTTCATCGCGCCGTCTTCCTGCCGCTCCTCGCGCACGCCGGTGTACATCAGCAGCTGGCGTCCGTCCGGCAGCTCGATGGCGCTGCCAGAAAAGCAGCCGTCCTTGTCGTAGGGCATGTCCGGCGCAAGCGCGACAGGCAGCCGCTCCCAGCGGATGAAATCACGCGTCTTCACGTGGCCCCAGTGCATCGGCCCCCAGATGGGCTTGTACGGGTAGTACTGGAAGAACAGGTGGTATTCGCCCCTGAAAACAGAGAAGCCGTTCGGATCGTTGATCCAGCCGATGCCACCGGTCACGTGGAACATGGAACGTTCCTCCTCCGGCACGTATGGGCTGTACTGCTCCTCGAATTCTCTCGCCTTTTGCAGCTTTTCACTCGCCATGGCGACACGCTCCTGATCTGATTTGATGGGGTATGAGGGCGCTCATCTCTTCGCGCGGGCAGCCGGTCATGGCGGGGAAGGTTGCCGCCGAATGCTCCCGTGCGCCGTGCATCGACCGGCGCCGGCGTTCGATCAATCTGCCCTTGCGAAGGTGACGCGCGCGGCGTCAAAGGGATAGTGTACGTCGCCATCGGTGGAGGTATACGTAAAGCGCAGCACGCAGGAAGCCGCATCGTCCGTCACGGTGAGATCGCTCAGGCGGACACCGCCGATGGCAAGGTCGGATGAGACCGGGACCGGGTTTTGTGAGAAGGTGCTGTACTTGCCGGATGTGATATGGACGGACTGATTCCCCGTGCGGTATGTGATGTCCATGTTGACGACGCAGACCGTCAGACCGCGCACAGTCGTCCCGTCTTCCGACAGCAGGAAGGCCACATACAACGCCTCTGCCTGGGATACGTTCGCCGCGCCGATGTACAGCGCTTCGCCCTCGCCCGGCTCGGGCAGCTTCAGGCCGGCCGCCTCGGCTTGCGCGCGCGCCGGAGGATC
This sequence comes from Clostridia bacterium, assembly GCA_017430945.1. The sequence continues at coordinate 1,863 of JAFRMB010000003.1, forward strand.
GATGGCGGGGATGACGGGGTCGCCGCTCATGTTGAGCAGGCGGATGTCCGCGACGGCGTGGAAGCTTCCGGCCGCGCCATCCGAGGCATCCGTGAAGAGGCCGGCAAGCGTGAGCCGGCAGGCCCCGCCGTCATCGCCCAGCTTCAGGCCGTCGATCGAGACCGGCGGATCCTTCTGAAGCAGGATGTCCGTCCCGTCGATGTCCAGATGGTACCAGTGGTCCTCGACGGTGCTGAGACTGTGCTTGACCAACAGGGGGCTTTCTCCTTCGTGTGTGACCTCAAGCCCCTCGCCGAGCATCGAGATCCAGCGGATCGATCGGCCGTTGGGGGCTAGGAGAAATGCCAGGTAAAGCTTTGAACGCTGCGTGTCCGGCACGTCGCCGAAGCCGAGGTACAACCGCTCGCCGGCCTCGGGACGAGGGATCTCCAGACCGGAATCGACGGCCTGAGACATCAGAGCATCGGGGTCGTCGCCGGCGGCGACTGCGATCTCGCGCTCAAGCGCCTTCAGATCCGCCTGCGCGCGCTCGCTGCCCATCTCGGCGGCCTGCCGATAGCATTCTGCGGCCTTTTCGTAGGATCGCTCCATGCCCAGGCCGTCACGGTACATGGTGCCGAGCGTGTGCAGCGCGTTCCCGTTGCCGCCCGCTGCGGCAGTGCGGAAGCACTCCGCCGCTTTTTCATAGGATCGCTCGACGCCCGTACCGTTGAAATACAGAACGCCCAGACTGTACTGCGCGTTGTTGTCACCCTGGTCTGCAGCCAGGCTGAAGTACTCCGCGGCCTTTTCGAAAGACTGCTCGACGCCCGCGCCGTCTCTGTAGAGGACGCCGAGGTTGAACTGTGCCCTGACGTGGCCCCTGTCCGCGGCCAGCCGGTAGTACTCCGCGGCCTTTTCGCTGGAGCGCGGCACGCCTCTTCCGTAGTCATAGGCGTTCCCGAGGTTGTACTGCGCGTCTCTGCTGCCCTGATCCGCGGCCAGCTGATAGTATTCGGCGGCCTTCTCCAGGGACTGCTCCACGCCCTGCCCGAATTCGTAGAGGCAGCCCAGGTGGTATTGCGCGTTGGCATAGCCCTGGTCGGCGGCCAGCCGGTAGTATTCCGCGGCCTTTTCGAAAGACTGCTCGACGCCCTCGCCGTTGTCGTAGCCGATGCCCAGGTTGCACTGCGCCACGGGATCGCCCTGCTCGGCAGCGAGCCGGTAGTATTCCATGGCCTTCGCAGCGGATCGCTCCACGCCTTTTCCGGTGATGTACGCGGTGCCGAGGCTGCATTGCGCGTCGGCGAAGCCCTGATCGGCCGCCATCGTGAAGTATTCGACGGCGCGTTCGTCGGACGGATCTGTGCCCAGGCCGTCGCGGTAAAGCACGCCCAGATTGAACTGCGCTTCGGGCAGACCGCGTTCCGCGGCCGCGATGTAGTATTCGATCGCCGTTTCATAGGATCGTTCCACGCCGAGGCCGTTGCTGTAGGCGACGCCCAGGCCGTACGATGCCTCGGCGAGACCCAGCTCCGCAGCGCGGGTCCAGGGCTCGATGGCCGAGCCATGATCTCCAGATTCCCAGAGCGAAAGGCCGCGTTCGAAGGCGTCGTACGCGCTTTCCTCGGCCGAGGCGGCGAGGATATGGACCGGGATCAAAACCAGGATGAGGATCGTGACGAGGATTTTGTTCACGGGGGACGACCTCCTTTATGCGGTAAAATCGGGGGTGCTTTGACCTGCTGCCTCACCTGGGGCATGAGCCGTGTGTCAACAGGGGCAGAGGTCCCGCGTGACGGACGGGGATGCCGGGTGACCCGGACTTCGAAAAGGCGTCCGGGAATGCGTGCAGCCGACCAAAGGCTGCCGGGCGGGATGTCCGTCAGCTGATCTCAAAAAACATGCATGTACTTTCCGAGGATCGGGAGCGCCTCTTGCTCGAGCGTCGCCGCCACGTCCCTTCCGTCGTGCCGCCCGACGTTGCTGCTGTTGAAGTTCGTCACGCCGGGAATGACTTTGGGAGAAGCCGAACCCTTACAGAGCACTTGGGTCTCACCGGTGGCCAGGTCCTCCAGGGTGAGGGTGACGTCGCTCCGGTAGTAGTTCTTGACGGTGTTGCCCGTTCGAGAATCCACCCAGCGCGCATTCAGGGCGACCAGATCTTCTTCGATGTGGATGACGAACCTGGCTTCATCGAGGTCTTTTGCGAGATCCGGCGTCGAAACATGTTGCAGGATCGCCCGCGACCACGTTCCCGTCTTCTCCTGATCGCGGATCAGCAGCTTGTTCCCGCCCTTGTAGGGGACGCTCCCGGTCCCGTTCAAAGGATACTGGTATTTTCTGTAAAACGTCTGGGACAGCTCCGACCAGCCCTTGTCATGCGCGTAGGGCAGTTCTTCGAGGGTGTAGATGTCGCCGCCCTCGTCCGCCACATGGCGGTAGCGATCATACAGACTGTTGCGGTACAGAAGCTCCAGCGTCTCCTCTGTGGCATACAGGATGTAGCTTGTCCTTTCGTCGTCGTTCCTCTTTCTTTCATAGGAACCGTCGTTGATCTCCTGCCACCAAAGGGGCGAGCCGATGATCGTGCTCGAGCCGTCCGTCAGACCGAGCCACTGATACAGCGGCAGCAGCACGCGCTCCCTGAGCGCCTTCGCGGTCTTGTGGTTCATATTCGACTGTGCTTCGACGAACTGTTCCTTCATCGACCGGAACGCCTTTGCCGCGCCGAGGGCGTCTCCCGCATCGTGCAGAGCCTCCGCCTGCGCCAGCTGCGCGCTCATGGCTTCGATCGCCTGCCCGTCGACCTTTTCGCATGCCGAGAGCATGACGGCGACCGAAAGGATGAGCAGTATCACGGCGGTCATTCGGATCATGTCTTTCGCCCTCCGCATCTTTTTATTCTCACATCGTTCTGTCAGAGATTATAACAAATCAGGCGGGCTGTTTGCAACCGTTTGAAGGGCCGAAGGAAAAAGAAAGGCAGGATCGGGCCGGGGCTGGAGCCGGGATTTTCCTGCCCATGTCGTCTTTGACTGATCCTCTGTACATTAAAACGGAACGGCGCCGAAGGCGCCGTTCCGGAATGGCCATATGAAACTTGCCAGCTGATGCGGCGATGACCTTATTTCACAGGTCCCGACGCTGGGGACTCGATCGGACCCGACGGCACATCGCCGGCGATCCCCGTTGCGGACGGCTTGCTTTGCGCGATCCCGGAACCACAACAAGACAGGGGGGATACCCTGCCTTAGAGTAGCCTGACGGCCATCGATAATGCGCGTCACCTGTCGCAATACACGCTCCATCAAGACTGGGGTCAATTAACTCGTATAGGGTAATCCTTCACCACTGGTCAGCACGATATCCGCTGCCTCGAGCTCGATGACCTCCATCTCCGGCTTTTGATATTCCTTCATGACGGTTTCCTCCTTTTTTTTCTTAGGCCTGCTTTGGGGTAAATGCTGTGCGGATCATTGGCGGTGCGATCGTTCAGGTGGCGCGACCTTCAGTCCCATGTCGCGGCAATACCTGTGGAACAGCGTCTCGTTGAGCCGCCACAGCTTGATGGCGTTCCGTTCGACGGGTTTCAACCCATCCGGGATCCCCTGGCACGCGGAGACGATCCCGCCCGCCCGCGCATACAGCGCGGTACCGTCAGGCTCCGTTCGCATCAGATAGTGCAGCGCGTCGAACAGCAGGCCCCGTTCCAGCTTTTCCGGGGGATATCCGAGGGAGAGCAGGCCGTCGTATCGCTCGAACGCCGCAAGGAGCTTCTCGCGGCAGCTCCGCTCATCACAGGTGGTCGATATGCTCTTCTGCCGCTTTTTGTAGTTGTACAGGGGAGCGTCCAGCGCCGCGATCCGGTGGGCTCGGTAGACGAGCCGATACGTCGTCAGGGCGTCCTCGAACAGCCGGCCTTCCGGATACCGAATGCCATCGAACAGCGCGCGCCGGTACAGCTTGTTCCACGCGGCGTTGATCCCGAACTCCACGGCAGCCTGTGGGGGGACGGGCGCTTCCATTCGAAAGCCTTTCGTATCGATCCGGCCATCCTCCTTGAAGACCGTGAAGCCGAATATCACGAGGTCTGCGCCGCTTTCAACGGCTGCCCGGTAGGGCGTTTGGCAGAACCCGGGCTCCACCCAGTCGTCGGAATCGACGAACATCACCCACTCGCCGCGGGCATTCCCGATGCCCAGGTTGCGTGCCGCGGAGAGGCCGCGATTCTGTGTGTGGAACACCCGGATGCGCGCGTCGCAATCGCGGTACGCGTCGCAGATCGCGGGGGAGCCGTCTGTGGAACCGTCATCGACCACGATGATCTCGATGTCACGGAGATCCTGGGCAAGCAAGCTGTCCAGACATCGGGACAGGTATGGCTCGACGTTGAACACCGGAACGATCACGCTGATCATGTCATCCCTCCGCCCGGTAAATGGCTTCGCAGACGCGGCGATCCCGCCCGCACCTCTGTACGCCTTTTCAAACGATAAGACGCGCCTGAGGCGGCATGCGCAGAGGCGGATCATCCGGAGGTGGATGCATCTGTGCGGCATGCCGGCGTTGCCCGTCCGTCGGCCGGGGCATGTGTCGATCGATCTGATGCGCGGCCGCAGAGCGCGACAGCGTCGTCCGTGCCTCAGATATACCTATCCGTGCAGAATGATACCACAAATCCGGCGGAGAGGTAAGTACTTTTATCAAATTATGACGGCTTTATGGCAAACAAGGCGTTGATACCATCGGTGCTCGGCATTCCATGAGGGGCACCACCGCATCTGACCGCCGGCATTCTTCCGGGAAGCCGGTGCGGACACGCCTTTGCACAGGATGGCGTTGCCAGGTCCCGCAGCGGCATGATATAATGGGTGCATGCGTGTGACGGGAAGATCCGGTGCGGTTTCGCGCATGGGTCCGTGCCGGTATGGCGAAGAGCGAAGGGGGACCGATATGACGGAAGCAAAAAGAGGAGCGGGGGAGATGCCGGGCATCGTGATCGCGCTCCTGTCGGCCTATGGCGGCGTGCGATGGATCATCGCCCTGTGCGGACTCAGCGGGTCGGGGACGCATCCGCTTTGGATGTGGCCGATCGTCGCGGTCTGCTTTTGCGCCGCCCGGAGATTCATCCTGCTGCGCGCCGACGCGACGCAACGGCGGGCGTTGGCATTTGCGCTTTGCCTTCTGTTCTTCCAGATACTCGGCAGGCAATATGACTTCGCGCGCCAGGAGGACAGCGGCGTCACCGCCGGAGGCTGGATGGCATGGCTGACCTGTCTGGGCGCGGCGGCGCTGGCGGCCCCCGTGCTGGCGTGGCCGCTGGCTGCGCTCATGATGCGCCTGAAGGCGAGGACAGCCGGGGAGGTCCCGGGCATTCGCCTGACGGGTCAGGGCTTTTTCATCGTCTGTGTCGTCGCGCTGATGGTGATGTGGCAGCCGTACCACTGGGCCTACTATCCGGGGCTCGTGGAATACGACAGCGGCTACCAGCTCTGGCAGACGTGGAATCGGGTATACGACGCGTCGAACCCGCTCCTGCATACGCTGATACTGGGCGCCTTCTATCTCACCGGAGAGAAGATCGCCACCGCGACGGCCGGCATCGCGGCGTTCTGTTGGGTCCAGCGGCTGTTCGCAGCGTGCTGCATCGGATACGCGCTGTCGACGCTGAAGCGAAACCGTGCGCCGATGCCGGCCCTTGCGGCGGCGCTGCTGTTCTTCGGCCTGCTGCCGGTGTTCCCGATGCTCGCGATCTCGTGCACCAAGGACGTTCCCTTCTATGCGCTGACGGTGGCGCAGATGTCGATGATCTTCGACGGATGCCGAAACCTCGGGCGCGTGCAAAAGAAGCGCTTCTGGATCGCGCTTTCGGCGGTGACGGCCTTGGCTTGCCTGTTCCGTTCGAACGTACTGCCGGCGATGCTCGCGGTGCCGCTGTTGATCTGTTGGGTCAGCCGAAACGGCAGTCTGCGCCGTGCCCTGGCCGTGTTTCTCGCTGCGGGTGTGCTGCTGGCGTGGGGCGTGAACGCGCTGCTGGCCGGGGGGCTTAAGGCACACGAGCCGCTGATGCGGGAGGCGCTGAGCGCGCCGATCATCCAGCTGGCCAGGGTCGACTACTACCACGAGGAAGCGGACAGGGATCTGTCGGAAAACCACGCGGAGCTCGTGGAGACGCCGCTGACATACATCCCCCTGGCCGCCGACCTGTCCAAATGGGCCTTCGAGATCGACCGCGGCAATTTGGGCGAGTTCGCGGCGCTGTGGTGGAAGTACCTCGTGCGCTTCCCGCGGGACTATGTCGATGCCTTCCTTCTGCTCAACAAAGGATACTTCTACATCTGGGATACCACTTACGCGCGCGTCTACGGCGACGACGGCGAGCTGCGCACCGGAGCGATCCCCTCGCGGGTGTCGCAGAACATCGAGTCCATCGTGGAGAGCCCCCGGCTTCCCGACTTTCGGGAACACCTCGAGCACATGTATACCACCAACGACTATCTGAAGATCCCCGTGTATCGCCTGCTGTTGTGCCCGGCGCTGTACGTCTGGCTGACGCTCTTCGCGCTGCTCTGCGCGATCGACGGCGGGCGCTGGGACGTGCGCATGATCGCGCGGTATGCCGCGCTGTTCCTGGCCGCGCTGCTGCTGGGCCCGTGCTGCATACTGCGCTACGCGCTGCTGTTCATGCTGCTGGTGCCGCTGCTTGCCGGCATGCTTCTGTGCCCTTCGGAGGGCATGATCCGACCGGAGGATCAGCTCGCGGCGTTCGGCAAGCGGTTCTGAGCCGGCAGAGCGGCCCACTGCGGCAGATCGAAAATAATGCGGCATCAAAGACGCGGACGCGGTTGACACTGCCGGAGCGCGATGTTAAAATAATGTTGACTCCCACAGGTCGGACCTATAAAAAGAAAGGATGTGTACTTATGAAACGGTCCATCTCCATTGCGGTCGTGTTCATCATGATCATGACCCTTCTCGTGTCCTCCTGTTCCATCGCTGAGGCGCCTGCGTTCACGCCGGGCACCTACACCGGCGAGGCGGCCGGCTTTGGCGGCCAGGTCGTCGCGACCGTCACGGTCGACGAGACCGGCATCACCGATGTGAAACTGGTCGGCGAGGGCGAGACCCCTGGCGTAGGCGGCATGGCGCTGCCCCAGCTGGAGGCGAACGCGCTGGCAGACGGTGCGGATATGGACGGCGTCACCGGCGCGACCTTTACCTCTGATGCGGCGAAGCAGGCCGTCGCCGCGGCGCTCAGTCAGGCACAGGGTGGCGAAGTCGCGCCGTCCGAGTGCAGGATGGCGCCGGGCGTCTACACCGGCGAGGCCTGGGGCTTCAACAAGGTCGAAAAGATCAAGGCGACCGTCAAGGTCTCGGAAGACGAGATCCAAAAGATCGACGTGGACATGGACAACATGTACGAGTCCTCGGTCAAGCTCCAGATCGCGGAAAAGCTGATGGTGCCCAGGATCATCGAAGGCCAGACGCTGGCCGTCGACACCATCACCGGCGCCACCGGCTCCAGCGCAGGCATCCGCGGCGCCGTCGCCGAGGCCGTGAAGCAGGCCCTGGCGGCGGGCGGCTGCGACGAGGGCGCCATAGCGGCGTTCCAGAACAAGGCCGAGCCCGAGGCGAAGGAGGAGACGCTGGACTGCGACGTGGTCGTGGTCGGCATGGGTGGCTCCGGCTCCTACGCGGCACTGCGCATCGCCCAGGAGATGCGGCTGAAGGATCCCAAGAGCGATGCCAGCGTGCTGGCCATCGACAAGGCGGGCAATTACGGCGGCACCACCGTGTTCACCAGCGAGGCGATGGTGATCAATCCCAAGACCTTCCAGGAAGAACGCAACAACGGCGAAGACTATGTGGACGCCGAGGCGCTCTATGAGGACTGGATCGATTACACCACCTCCAGCGACGGCGAGCAGAGGGCCACGCCCGAGATGATCCGGCTGATGATCGACCGGTCCGGCGAGGCCATGGACTGGCTGCGCCACAACGGCTTTGACTTCAATACGCCGGCAGGCGGCCTGAGCGGCGGCACGGGCGCCGAAGCCAAGGAGTTCCTGGTGAAGTACCGCTTCGCGCCGACCCAGACCAACAACCGCATCAACAAGGATACCTTCCAGAAGTGCTTCGACCACCTGTACACCAAGTTCAAGGCCTACGGCGGCAAGTACCTGCTGGAGACCGAGGGCACCGGGCTCATCTATGACGCGCAGGCCAACAAAGTCACCGGCGTTACGGCCTACAACCCCGTCACCAACACCTCCTACACCATCAATGCCAAGGCAGTCGTGCTGGCCACCGGCGGCTTCGCGGGCAGCGAGGAGATGAGCGAAAAGTACCTGGGAGACGAATACTATCCGCTCAAGGGCAAGTGGAACATCTGCGGCTCCTGGCAGAACGACGGCAAGATGATCCAGGCCGCCATCGACATCGGCGCAGGTACCTATAACATCGGCATGACCCCCGTATGCCACCTGTTCGGGCCTGACGGCTTCCTGAACAGCTATCCCAACGTGCCCGTGCCGGGTCAATTCACCACCAAGACGAACCTGCCCGCCGTGTGGAGCGAGGGCGATCTGCCCACCATGCTCTGCTTCTGGGAGAAGGTCTTCGGCGTCAACTCCAAGGGCGAGCGCTATCTGCCCGAGAACAAGCTGGCGACTTTCGATGCCTGGAAGGGCGGCCCGAACATCAGCGTCATCGTCACCGAAAAACAGGTCAGGGACATCGCCGAGAACGGCATCGACGTCGATGACACGGTCCAGCACATCAAGAGCAACTTCGACAATCTGCTGTTCAAGGTGCCGATCCCGCGCGGCACCGTGCTGCCCAACGCGATCCAGGTCATGGAGGATGGCGTGAAGGCCGGCTTCATCAGCAAGGGCGACACCATCGAAGAGCTGGCCGAGCAGCTGGGTCTCGACCCGGCTACGCTCAGGTCCGAGCTCGACAAGTACAACGAGGCCTGCCGGACCGGTGAGGACCCGCTGGGCAAGCCCGCCGAGTTCCTCGAGCCCATGGAGGAAGGCCCCTATTACGCGATCCACGCCGGCATGCACTGCTACGGCACCTGCGCGGGCGTCGATATCAACGAAAGCTTCCAGGTGCTCCAGGCGGATGGCGAGACCGTCATCGGCGGCCTGTATGCCGTGGGCGCGGACGGCGAGGGCGTCATCTACTCTCCCGAAAAGGCCTACGTGACCTATGGCGGCGCCGACAACGGCTGGGCGCTCCTCTCCGGCTATATCGCCGGCGGCAAGGTCGTTGAGAACCTGGAGTGATCCCCGCTGAGCCGGATCAGGCTTCGACGGGCGATCCGGGATCATGTAAAACAAACGAGCCGTGGGGCGCCGATGAGGCGCCCCACGGTGCTTATACCCGTTTCGATCCAATACCCATCCCGATCAAGACTGCAACTCTTTGCAGGCGTCCCCGCGGTCCGTCAGCGCGTCGGCCCGTTTTGGGTGCCGACCGAAAAGATCCGATCGTAGGTCAAAACCGTCGGCATGTCCTCCTGACGGCCTGCGAACGGCTGCCTTTCGGCTTCGAGCTCTTCGATATGTGCGATGCGGCCGGAGAGGAGATCGTCGATCCGCATGCGCGCCGTGCGCAGGCGCGCCTGGAGCGCCCCGAACCGCCCATCCAGGATCTCAAAGCCGAACGGCTTCAGCGTCTGCATCCAAAGCATCATGCAACTGACCCGGAGCGCCTCCGTCCGCGCTTCCAGGCCGGGGAGCACGTCGTCCGCCATTTGGCGAAGAGCTGCGGTATCCCCGTCGAGGCAGGCCCGCGTCAACCGGACGCCGAGATCGGCCTTGACGGCGAGCACGCGACAGAGCGCGCACATCATATCACACAACGGCCGGTAGGGCCCGAACTTATCGGGAACCGCTTCGAGCCGACTGGCCAGCGCTGCGTAATGCGCGGCGGCGTCAGTGTGCGCGACGTGCGCATCGAAGAGCCCGAGCAGCACATCCTGCCACAGCAGGACCTTTGAGGCGTTCGAGCGCGCGGGCACACCCTCTGCCTGCAGGGCGTCGATCTCGCCCAGCAGCAGGAACGCGTCGTAGTCCGCGCCGGTCTGCACGCGGAAGAGCCTGCGGAAGACCGCGGGGTCCATGTCCGGTGCGTAGACCTGGCCGGCGAAAAAGGCCAGACCGGGTATCGACGCCAGCAGGCTGTTTTCGGCGCCGTCGTTCATCCAAACGGAAATGGCCGCCTCGTCGGCGCCGACGCGCGCGCAGGCCTCGACACAGGCGCGAAGGTTCTTAAAGGAGTCAGCGTAAGCCGTCGAAAAGCTCTCCCAGGTGCGCACGGTGCCGAGGTACATGGGGATGCCTCCCCACGCGCGGTGCGCTTCCATGCGCGCGGCGATCTCCTGCGGATCGGTCCGGTCGTAATCCCAATACATCAGATCGATGTTTTCGGGAACGCGGATCGGGGCGTCCTGCGCGCCAAAGAGCATGTCGCTGGCGATGATGCCGCGAAGACCGTGTTTCTCGGCGATCTGCGACACCCTGCCGAGGTGTTCCGCCAGGATCTCGCGACCGCTGCGCATGCCGTGCAGATCCCTGTAGCGGCCAAGCCCGAGGTCGTGTGCCTCATCCATGCCAAGATTGATGCGCCGCGAACGGAAGATGCCCGCCAGGCTCCCCAGCATGCGGTCGATGAGCGCGTACGTCTCATCGCTGCCCGCGAGCAGGATGTCATCCGTGTCCCGCAATGCGCGCATCTCGTCCCACTTCAGCACCTGAGAAAGGTGGGCCAGCGTCTGAATGTAGGGGATCACCTCGATCCCGAACATGGCGGCGTAGTCATCCACGGCTCGCAGCTCTTCGGCGGTGTAGCGGCCGCGCATGTAGCCGAATTTGCGCGCGCCTGGGACTGGATACATGTCCTCCATGTACAGCATGATGAAGCCGTACCCCATGAGCGCGCACGTGCGGATGATCCGTTTGAGCGTGTCCACGGTGGGCGCCGCGTTTCGGGAGACATCCAGCGATACGCCGGCGCGCTTCACGCGCATCGACTCCGTGCGAAGCGGCGCGTCCGGATCGGCCAGGATCAGCGCGAGCCCCCGGAAGAAGCTGCCGGGGGCATCGTAGGACAGGATCGTCCCGCTGCCGCTCCTGCGGATCTCCAGCGGTCCGGGACGCCTGACCGCTTCCACCGTGTATCCGCCGGCACAGATTTCGTACAACCGTTCTTTTGCCAGCTCATCGAAGCCGCTCCTGACGACGGCGACGTCGCCCTTCAGATCGATCTTCAATTTCGACACCTCTTATTTCGATTTGATCGCGTTCATGTTGCTGACGATCACCGCAACGACGATCACGATGCCGAGAACGATGTTCTGGTAATAGCTGTTGATGTTGAGGATGTTCATACCGTTGGAGATGATGCCCATCAGGATGACGCCCAGAAACGCGCCGAACACCGTGCCCTTGCCGCCGCTGACGCTGACGCCGCCGATGATCGACGCGGCGATGGATCTGAGCTCATAGCCGTTGCCCACGGTGGACACGACGCTGCCGAGGCGGGAGAGCAGCACCAGCGCGGACAGCCCGAAGAACGCGCCGCTGACGGTGTAGTTCAGGAGCGTATACTTTCCGACGTTGATGCCCGACAGATAGGTCGCCTCGGGGTTGTTGCCGATGGCGACGAGCCTGCGGCCGTAGCGCGTGCGCTCCAGGATGAAGTAGACGATCACCACGACGATCAGGAACACGATGATCGAGACCGGTATGCCCATGATCTTGCCCGTACCGAGGAACGAGAACTTGCCCTTCAGGCCGATGAACACGCCGCCGGTGATCGCCAGCGCCATGCCGCTGTACACATACTGCATGCCGAGCGTGATGATCATCGGCAGCGTCTTCGTCTTCGTGATGATCATGCCGTTGATCGCGCCCATCAGCGTCGCCGCCAGCAGGCCCAGGATCGCCGCGAGCGCGACGTTCATGCCGTCGGTGATGAACTTCGCCACCAATACGCAGGTCAGGCTGATGATGCCGGAAGAAGACAGATCGAACAGCGCGGACTTCAGCAGCATGGTGGTCGCCATCGCGGCGATGCCCAGCACAGAGATCTGCTGCAGGATCGCCAGGATGTTCTGTCGCAGGATAAAGCGGGGATTCACCAGGCTGATCCCGATCACCATGATGACGATGATGCAAATCAGGAAGAAGGTCTGTGATTTGAGCATTCTCTGTACTCTCTTGTTCTTCATGGTGCTCCCCCTTTACAATGCCTTGGTGATGATGTTCTCTTCGTTGATATCACTGCCGACGAATTCTCCGTTGATCGCGCCCTCCCGGATGATGATCACCCGGTCGCTCATGGAGATCAGTTCGGGCATATCGGAAGAGATCATCAGGATGGCCTTGCCTTCCTTGAGCAGCGCGCCCATCAGCTCGTAGATCTCCGCCTTGGAATTGACGTCTATGCCGCGCGTCGGCTCGTCGAAGATCACGATGCTCGAATCCCGGTAGATCCATTTTCCGATGACGACCTTCTGCTGATTCCCGCCGCTCAGGAATTTGGCGTCGGTCTCGTAATCCAGGGCCTTCAGATTGACCTTCTTTATGATGCTCTCCGCGTCGGTCCGCTCGGCACGGCGGTCGATCAGCCAGCCCTTGAGCTTATCGAGGCTCGTGATGGTGATGTTTTCATTGATGTTCATGTCCAGCAGCAGTCCGAGCTTCTGGCGGTCCTCCGTGATCAGGCACATGCCGTTCTGGATGGCCTGTGCGGGCGTGGAGATATGGACCTCCCTGCCGTCCACCCACACTTTGCCGCCGCAGATCTTCCGATAGCCGAACAGCGCCTCGGCGATCTCCGTGCGTCCGGCGCCGACCATGCCGGCGACTCCCAGCACCTCGCCGCGGTGCAGCTCAAAGCTGACCGTTGGCCCCTGCGGCTTCAGCTGCAGATCCTCGACCTTCAGGACCGTCTCGCGCTGTGCGGTGCGTTCGCGGTGATACATGAGATCCACGCTGCGGCCGATCATATCCGTCGTGATCTGTTCGATGGTGAATTCCCTGTCCGTGCGCGAACGGCAGCTGATCCTGTGGCCGTCGCGCAGCACGGTCACGCGGTCGGCGATCTGGATGATCTCCGAAAGCTTGTGCGATATGTAGATGATCCCGATCCCCTTGTTCTTAAGGGACACGATCAGATCGAGCAGCTTCTGGGCGTCGGTCACGTTGAACATGGTCGTCGGTTCATCGAAGATCAGGATGCGCGGCGAATAGACCAGCGCGCGGGCGATCTTGACGTACTGCTGCTGGGCGACGCTCAGATCACACACGAGCATCGACGCGTCCATGTCCGGATCCAACGAAGAGATGATCTCCTGAGCCTTCGCGCGCATGCTTTTCCTGTCGATGAGGTGCAGTTTCGTCATATGCTCCTGTCCCATGAACAGGTTCTCAGCGATCTCCATGTTCGGCAGGAGGTTGTTTTCCTGATAGATGACCTGGATGCCCAGGTCGTGCGCGGTCTTCGGCGTCAGCGAGGCGTATGTCTTGCCATCGATGATGATCTTCCCGCTGGTCGGAGAGAAGGCGCCGCTCAGGAGCTTGATCAGCGTCGATTTGCCCGCGCCGTTCTCACCGCAGATACAGTGGATCTCGGCGGGAGCGAGGTCAAAATCGATATCGGTGAGCGCGTTGTTCCCGAAAAATGATTTTGTGACGCCCCGGATCTGTAAGACTGGATCGTGCATGTCTTTCTCCTTAAAACCACACCGGTATAAGAATACCGGTGCAGTTCGTTTCAATATGGTCCGGGTGATGCCGCTGCATCCACCGGGAGACCGGTGTGGATGCGCGGCATCGCCTTTATTTTTCCGTGATCCGATCCAAGTGGACAGGGTGCCGAAGGCTTTGGCCCCGTCGGGGCATCCCCGACAGCGGCCTGACGCGCATCGGCTTATTCGTCCAGTCCGCCCAGCAGCTCCAGAGCGCCCTCAAAGTCGTCCCACGCGGCGGCGGTGTCGACGTTGTCGATGGTGAGGGGGGTCATCGGCAGATCGAAGGACTTCGGCGGCTCCTTGCCGTTCATATACATCCACAGGCTCTTGAAGGCGGCGATGCCCTGCGCGCTCGGCAGATACGAGATCGTGCAGTCGAGCTCACCGTTGCGGATCCACTCCAGCTCGTCGTCCTGGCCGCCGCCGCAGGCCTTCACGGTGGTCTCCATCAGGCCGGCATCCTTCAGCGCGGTCAGAACGCCCGCATAGATGGGGCCGTTGTGCGCGAAGATGGCGTCAAACTCGCGTCCGGACTGGATGAAGTCCTGGGTGATGTTCAGACCCTTTTCGGTGCCCCAGTCGGTGTACTCCTCGTCGACGATCTCGAAGGGCTTTCCGTTGGCCTCGTAGACCTCATTGAAGCCCTCCAGCCACGGCTCGACGATGCTCATGCCGGGCGCGCCGAGCACCAGCAGCGCCTTCTTGCCGGCAAAGTGCTCGCAGAGCATCTCGGCAGTCTTCTGTCCCAGCACTTTCCAGTCGTGCGGCGCGACGCTGACATACTCCGCGCCCTCAGAGGGGAAGCCGTTCTCAAACGAAACGGGGATGCCGGCCTCCTTGGCCATATCGGAAAGCTGCACATCGAGGTCCGCGGTCGCGGTATAGATGTTGATCGCGTCGACGCCCTGGCTGATCAGCGTCAGCATGCCGTTGACCTGATCCTCGGTATTGTTGATGACGGGGATCGTGACGACGTCGACGCCCTTGCTCTTTGCCGCCCACTCAAAAGCGGCAGCGGAATCCTGGCTCCACTCGCCGGAATTGTCGAACGTAATGTTGCCGAACGTCCAGTGTTTCTCCTCGGCGAAGGCCTGTCCGAAGACCGCCATCGTCAACAGCAAGCAAAGCACCAGAGAAAGCGAAATAAACCTCTTCATGATACCGACCTCCTTATAGATTTTGAGCGGGATCCTGTGTCCAAGACCACACGTTTACATTTTATATAAGTAGGGGCGGCTTGTCAATTAGAGGAATATATAGAAAAACGGCATTTCTGATATACCGGATGCACAAACAACCGGCGGTATAAATGAACAAATCTGCAGATATTGATAAAATTTCATATACGACCGGTTGCGTGTATCCGTTTGGGCGCGGCATGGGAAAAGGTGCGCTGGCGGGGGATATCGCCGTACACTCGTTCGCCGCCCGGCGCGCACCGGTCGAAGCGGGACGCGCAAGCCGTGCGGGCGGCCGGTCACGGCTGATTTGTTTTGGTACAATAGAAAGGTAACAGAGAGGGAAGCAAAACAGAGAGCCAAGTGATAGAATAAAGTCACCACACCCAAACTATCACGAAGGGAGCTCTCTGCATGAACAGGATAGCACAGGAAGCGCATGCTCGTCAAC